>JBIIOC010000102.1:0-7254 GCA_044337135.1 Phycisphaerales bacterium
AATCCACTTGCGGGAAGCGTGAACGGCCGGTGATCGGAAAACTGGGCGCACACCGCATCGGGCCGCAGCCGGCCAGGAGCGGCCAGTCACGCTTGCCGCAAAGCGGCCACTCAAAAGGCCGCTGTGCTTTGAATCCTGCCGGATAGCCAGTTCCTACAACTCGGCCTGAGGCCACCCTAGCTGCCCGAGTCGGTCGGCAATTAGCGGGCCACCCACCGCTCAGCCACACGTGATGAGCATCACGGCGCGAGTGATCAAGGGAGAGTTGACAGAGTCAGCGCGACTCGTAATAATGCGACGAACCACTCCGTTGCTTATAAATATGGCACGCACCAAGGACGATTCACTGCACGAGAAGCGCCAGGAGGAGATTCTCTTGGCGGCGGCACGCGTGTTCAAGACAAAGGGCTTTCATGCCGCACGCACAGAAGACATTTGCGCCGAAGCCGGCTTGAGCGCGGGCACTGTGTTTCGACACTTCCCCGACAAGCGCGCCATGATCACCGCTATCGCCGGGCGCGAATTGGAGCAACACCAGCGTGAAGTGAAGCGGCTGGCAACGAGGGAAGGCTTGCAGTGGCTGACGCGGATCACTGAAACGGAACTGTCCGAGCTGCTTTGTCCAACCATCTATGACCTAGGCGCCGACAGCTGGCTCGAACTGGTACGCGACGAAGCCGGCCGCAAGCAACTGCTGGCCGTGGACAAGAAACTTCGGGCCACGCTGGCCGCGGAGTTGTCGCGGGGCCAGCAGGAAGGTTGGGTGCGCAAGTCCCTGGAGCCTCAGGGCGCAGCCAACGTGATCCTGGCGTTGTTCTCGGGCCTGGCCCTGGACCAGCAGATCGGAGCGCGCACGGGCACTGCCGCTACAGCGGCCGCGCTGTCGGATCTGTTCAGCCACTTCATTGACGCCTAGATCGAAGGTGAACCTCATGGGCAAGACGCTCCCTCAAAGTGGACGGATTACTCCGTTCATTGTCTTGGCAGGATTGCTGACAGGCCCTGCCTTTGCGGAGCCGCGCGGCCACTGGCAATTCATTGAGGACGGCACGGGTGTCGAACTGCGCTCATGCAGCACAGGCGCCGCAGCGCTGTGTGGGGTGATTACGCGGCTTCCGAAGTCGGCGAAGGCACTGCCCCCCGCACAACGCAGGGCCGTGTGCGGCGTGGCAATGCTCGGCGATTTGCAGCCCGCAAAACCCAAGGACGGTGAGCTCGCGCGGTTCGACGGTTGGGTGGACGACATCGAGTCGATGACTCCCGAGGGCAAGGCGCCGCGCTACGCGGCGAGCCTGGTCGTCCTGTCCGAGAACCGCGCCCGACTGGATGTGCGGGTCACGCTCGGGATCGTCATTGCCCGCTTTCAACTACTGCGCGCTCTCACACCCATCACCGACTGCAATTGATCTTGCCATGGTCTCCATCGCCCGCTCCATGTTGTTGTTCGATTGGCGCCGCTACCTCGCCGCCGTGCTCGCCGTGACGTTCTCCGGGCTGCTGGTGATCGTGCAGCTCGCGCTGTTACTCGGCATGTTCAGCACCGTCTCCGTTGTCATCGATCGGTCCGCCGCGGACCTGTGGATCGGTTATCGAAACACCCAAAGCGTCGATCTCGGACGACCGATTGCTCGAGAAGCCGACGCGCGTGCCTGGGCGCACCGCGGCGTCGAGCGTGTCGAGCGCTACGCGAGCGCCTATGGCGACCTGCGCCGTGAAGACGGTGTGCCGGTGTCGGTGATCATCAACGGAATCGACGCGTCACCCGCCGCCCTCGCGTTCGCGAAGCTGCTTCCCCCCGCCCAACGCGCACTGCTGCGTGAACCCGATGCGATCCTGATCGACGCGGCCGATACCCGCAAGCTCGGGGCACGCGTGGGAACGGTTGTCGAGATCAACGGCAAGCGCGCGCGCATCGTTGGCGTGGTCGAGGGCCTGCGCGCCATCGGCGGCGTGAACGTCGTTGCGTCCCACGCGACGGCGCGCGCGCTGGCGCCGGAAACCGCGAATCTGCCGACCTTCTCCCTCGTTCGACTCAAGCCCGGCTATGCAGCCGATGTCGTGGCCGGGGAAATCGCCGACAACACTCGGGTGCCGCGCTACAGCGTCTGGACGGCGAATGACTTCTCCATCCGTTCACAGACCTACTGGCTGCTTGAATCGGGGGCGGGCATCGGCTCGGGCTTCGCCTCGTTGCTGGCGCTGCTGGTTGGCCTGGTGATCACCAGTCAGACGCTGTCGGGCGCCATTCTCGCTTCGATCAAGGAGTTCGCCGCACTGCGCGCGCTGGGCGTTTCGCGAGGCTCTCTGCGCGCGGTCGTCATTGAGCAGGCGGCGTGGGTGGGCTTGGCGGGGTTGACGGTGACCGCGCTGCTCACCGGCGCCGTCGCCTGGCTCGGCCATGTCGGGCGGATCGCCATGTCCTTCCCGTGGTGGATGCTGCTTGCGTCGGCCACCGCGCTGATGGGTATCGCGGTGGTCTCGGGCCTGCTCGCGCTGCGCCCGCTGCTGCAAGCCGAACCCGCTTCGCTACTGCGGTGAGGACGCATCCATGACGTCCCCCACTCTCATCAGTCAGTCCATCTCCAAGGCGTTTGACACCGGCAAGGTGCACTTGCAGGTGATCAAGGACAGTTCTCTCGCGATCCTGCCTGGCGAACTGACCCTCGTGATCGGGCCGTCCGGCTCCGGCAAGAGCACGATGTTGTCCATGATGTCCGGGCTGCTTCGCCCCGACACCGGCCATGTGCTGGCGCTGGGTGTGGACCTGTGGACCCTCGGCGAAGCCGCGCTGGATCGCTTCCGGCTTGAGAACTGCGGTTTCGTCTTCCAAGGTTTCAACCTGTTCAGTGGCTTGACCGCGCTGGAGAACGTGATCCTGCCGCTGCAATACCTTGGCGTGCGGGGTACGGAAGCGGCGACCCGCGCCCGGCGCGCGCTGGATGAGGTGGGGCTCGGGAATCGCACCCACCTTCGTCCTGCTGAGTTGTCAGGCGGGGAAAAGCAGCGCGTGGCGATCGCACGTGCGCTGGTGAAGAACCCCGCGCTGATCTTCGCCGACGAACCCACCTCGGCGCTGGACAAGACCAACGGCCAGATCGTGATCGATCTCTTGAAGCGCATTGCCGCAGATCACGGCGCCACGGTGCTCGGCGTCACCCACGACCCGCGCTTGCTCTCCCATGCCGATCGCGTGATCGAGTTGGAGGACGGCAACGTGGTGCGCGACCGTCGTGCGTCGGACAGCAACACAACGAACAACGCAAAGGACAACGAACATGCATAGCCTCCCTTGGCTCCCCCTAAGGAGCGCCGTGACGCGCGCGGCACTGATCGGCCTTGTAAGCCTGCTCCTGGCGGCGTGCGAGCAGAAGCACTCCGCACCACCCGCTCCCACTGCGACGGTTGAGGCGCACGGCAATGCACTGGCCAGCGCGAAGGGAAAGGTGGACATCGAGGGAGGCGTCATCCGGCTGGCGGCACGGCGGGACGGCGTCATCGCTGAGGTGCTGGTTGAAGAAGGCGCGCGAGTCAAGCGTGGTCAGGTGCTGGCGCTACTGGACGACGCAACCGCGCGCAGCAACCTCTCTCTGGCGGAACGCGAGGCGCGGCAGGCCGCACAGGAGCGCGAGAAGAGCGCGGTGGAACTGGCCGCTGCCGAACGCGAGGTGATGCGGCTCGAACCGTTGGCGCGCAATGAAACCGTGCCTCAGCAGGAGCTCGACCGCGCCCGCGATGCCCAGGCCCTCGCGGCAGTCGCCGTCCAGACGGCCCTGGCCGGTATCGACACCGCGCGCGCCCGGCAGGCTGTGGCGGCGCGCGAGGTGGAGGAACGCAAGGTGGTCGCGCCGCTCGATGGCCAGGTCATCCAGCGTCAAGCGCGGCCGGGCAACGGTGTGAGCACCCTCAACGTGACGCCGCTCTTCCTGTTTGCGCCGGATGTGCCGAGAATCGTGCGGGCGGAACTCGAGGAGCAGTACCTGGGCGTCGTCGCTCCGAACCAAGCCGCCGAAATCGTGCTGGAAGCCGACAACACCCAGACCTGGCGCGGCACCGTGCTGCGCGTGGGGCGCGTGGTCGGCGCACGCACGCCGAGCGACGATCCGGGCGAGAAGCAGGACAACCGCGTGGTCGAAGTCGTGGTGAGTTTCGAAGACGCGCCAACCCTGTTGATCGGCCAGCGCGTCGTTGTTCGCTTTCTGGCCAACACGCGATAGGAGGCAGGATGATGTTCTGCAAAGCGGGGATGCTGATCGCCTTGCTGGCGCTCTTGACAGGCTGTGCATCGAAGGTTGTGCGTGCACCCGAACCGGTGGCGACACCGGCGGCCTGGTCGGCCCGGATCGACACCGCCGCAGCTGTTGCTGCACCGGTCGCCGCGTGGTGGGAAGAACTGGCCGACGACCAACTCAACCGGCTGGTGGAACTGGCCTTGCGGGACGGCGCCGACGTGAGCGTAGCCGCGGCTCGGGTTCGTCAAGCGCGCGCTTTCGCCAAAGAAGCCGGCGCGAACCGGATGCCTCAGGTTGACGTGGGTGTCGTGGGCTCGCGGGAACGTATCCCCAAGACTTCTCTGCGTGATGGGGAAGGGGGCAAGCAGACGATCCCGGCCTACCGCCAGTCAAACTTCGCCGCACGGCTCGATGCTCGTTACGAGATTGACCTGCTTGGACGGCTGGCGCTCGGCGAGCGTGCAGCGGCAGCAGAATCGGCAGCCAGCGAAGAGGAGCTGCGCGCCGTGCGCCAATGGTTGGCACGGGAAGTTGTGTTGGCCTACGCTGATCTGCGGCTGGCCGATGAACGCGCCGCACTTTCGCGTGAGGCGAGTATCCGGCTGGTTGATCTGCTGAACACTGAGCAGGAGCGCCTGAAGGCCGGTCTCGTCGCGCGCGAGCGCTTGCGCGTGGCGGAGCGCACGCTCGCCGAAACAAGCGACGCGCAGGCCGCCCTCGCCCAAGAGCGGCATGCGACGCTGGCCCGCCTCGCGAATCTGCTCGGCCTATCGACAGGTGAGTTGCAGGTTGAGGTCCGTACGGACTATTTCGCACGGCTCGGCTTGTCCGGCGCAGTGACGCCCGACTTGCCTGCCACGGTGCTCGAGCGGCGCGCCGACGTGGCGGCGGCTTGGCAGCGCGTGCTCGCCGCGAGCGACCAGGCCGAGCGCGCGCGCCTTGAGCGCTATCCGGCGTTGGCCTTGACTGGCAGCGCGGGCTATGTGAGTGAGGCGTTTCGCCGATGGCTGAGCGGCGACGCCTTGGCGTGGCTCCTGCAAGCAGCCCTTCAGGCCCCGTTGTTCGACGGCGGGCGCATCGAGGCACGCACTGAACAGGCGCGTGCCACAGTCGATGAATTGCATGCCCAACACCGCAAGCTGGTGGTGAGCGCCCTGGCCGAAGCCGAAACCGCCTTGTCGGCCACGCAGACCGCGCGCGAAAGGGCCGCGTTCGCCGAGGCCGAGCTGGTGCGCCGCGTGGCGGATCGCGCCGCGGCGGCAGACTTGCGAGCTGCAGGTATGGGCAGCAGACCCGAACTGGTCCAGAAAGAAGTCGAGCAGCTTGCTGCCGCCGAGACCCTGAGCGCCCGGCGGCACGATCTGCTGGTGGCATGGGCCAACACCCAGAAGGCGCTCGGTCGATGAATCCGCCAACACCGCATCAGGCACTCGCTCTACGCAGCCTGGTTGTGCTGCCCGGCGCCCTGGTGGAGGGCGCGTTGGCGGTTGTTCTGCCCTGGCTCGTGGCGCGTGCCAGCCTCGGCACAACCTGGCTGGGTCTGCTGTCGGCCCTGCTCGTGGCCGCAGCCCTGGTGGGTACGCTCGCAGCGCCGTTGGCGACGAAGCACTGGGGGTCGCGCCGCGTTGTGCTGGGCGGTGCAGTGGTGTCAGCCGCGAGCCTGGGAGTCGCGGCCGCTCTCTGGTTCGTCGGGTTCGTCGCCTCGGCGTTTGTCGTGGCCTTGATCGCGATCGCAGCTGATGGCATGGCTGACGTAGCGTTCAGCGCGCGCACACCGGTCATGGCTCGCTTGGCAAAAGCGCCGTTGATGCAGTTCACCAGCGCAAACTGGCTTTGGAGCGTGTGCGGGGTCGCACTCGGCAGCGCCTTCGCCGGTATCACCATGGGCGATGGCACGCTGGACAGCCCCTCGATCGCGTGGCTCGCTGCCGGCACGGCAGTTCTGGCGTTGCTCGTGGCAACGGCGCTCGCAGTGCTGATGCCACGTGACGCACGGATCCCGCACGGAATACGCGGGGTGCCAGTCATCCACTCGAGACGGGGCCTGTGGAATCAGCGCACCGTGCTGTTGCTTGTGCTGATCGCCGGCATGAGCTTCTTCTACGGTCCGGTGGACAATCTGCTGGCGCCCGCGCACTTGGCAAGCAACAACCGCGAGGCTTCGACCTTCGGGGCCATCATCGCTGCTGGCGCGGTCGGTCTGGCCGCAGGCCTCTTTCTGACCCAATCCATGCCCACCGACCGCCACGGCAGGGCGCTGCTGTTGGTTGGCCTTGCCGGCATCGTTGGTCAGCTCGCTTTGCTCTGGTGGCTGCCAAGTGACCTGACGCTCGTGGTCGTCTCGTTCGTCACGGCAGCCTTGTTCGCGCCGCTGTTGCCGCTGTTGGAAAGCTCTGCTCTGAAGGCGGTCGCATCGACACACCGCACCCTGCTGCTCGCCGCGGCGGCCACAGCTGCCAGCCTCGCCGATCTGGCCGGAACCGCAGTGTTCGGAACGCTCGCCAGCGTGGCGGGCACGGGAAGTGCGCTGGGGGTCGCGGCAGTGCTCGCCGGGCTGGGCTTTCTAGTCGCACTGCCGATGGCGAAGAGAGTGATCCCGCCCCGAACATATTCGAACTCAACCATCTGACCCGGCTGGAAGCGGGAGGATGGGAAGCGATAGTCGGCTGTGACGATGACTCTGTTTCGTGTGGCCGCTCTGCTCAGGAACCTGCCGCTGACCCATCGATCAGTCGAAAGTCTCGGTAGGGTCGGCGGACTAAACCGCTCGCGCGGTAGACGCTCCGGCAAGACTGTTGGAGGTGCGAAGTACCGCTGATTCTGCGATGTTTGTGATCGAGGCAATCCGCCTCGTTCACCGACAGGAGCAGGATCATGGACGTTTCGCCCCTCACTGTTTCACCGTTGCGCCAACGCATGGTCGAGGACATGCGCATGCGCAAGTTCGAACCCAAGACGCAGGCTGGATATCTGCGCGCAGTGCGTAAGCTGGCCAAGTTCCTTGGCCGATCTCCCGACACCGCCA
>JBIIOC010000026.1:0-24220 GCA_044337135.1 Phycisphaerales bacterium
GCCTGCTGGAGTACATGGCGCACTGAGCGCGAGGATCAACCATGAGCACCGCTTCGAACGATCGCGTGACCGTGCTGAAGACGCACAAGCTGTTCATCAAGGGCGCCTACCCCCGTGGCGAGAGCGGGCGCACGCATGCGCTGCGCGACGCGGATGGTGGTCTGATCGCGCACCTGTGCACCGGCAGCCGCAAGGACCTGCGCGAGGCGGTCGAGGCCGCGCGCGCGGCACTTCCGGGCTGGAGCGCGGCGACCCCCTATCTGCGCGGTCAGATCCTTCATCGCCTGGCCGAGATGCTCGAGGGTCGCGCGGGCGAGCTTGCGAAGGCCGTCGCCGACACCACCGGCCGCAGCGCCAAGAAGGCGCGCGCCGAGGTGGATGCCGGCATCGACCGGATCGTCTGCTTCGCGGGCTGGAGCGACAAGATCACCAGCCTGCTGGGCAACCAGAACCCGGTCGCGCAGCCCTTCCACAACTTCACCAGCCCCGAGCCAATCGGCACGATCGGCGTGATCTCGCCCGAGTCGAGCTCGTTCCTGGGATTCCTGAGCATGTGGCTGCCAGCCGTGTGCGCAGGCAACACGGTGGTGTGCATGGCGAGCGAGTACCTGCCGCTGCCAGCGCTGCTGGTGGCCGAGAGCATGCCGGGCAGCGACATTCCGGCGGGCGTGTTCAACCTGCTCACCGGCACGCGCAAGGAACTGCTGCCCGCGTTCGCGGCGCACCGAGATCTTGACGCGATCGTGGCCTGCGCCGACGAGAAGGAAGCGGCCTCCCTTCGCGAGGCTGGCGCGGACAACCTCAAGCGCGTGCGCGTGGTGCCGCCGAACACCGACTTCGAGTGCGAGCGTTCATGGGAAGGCCCCGAGGCCTTCCGCGGGGCCGTGGAGTACAAGACGGTCTGGCACCCGATGAGCGCGGAGTGAGGGCGTCTATCGCCTGAGTCGCACCCCGGTCGGCATCCGACCCTCCGCGTCGAAGATCAGCAGTTCGTTTGACGCGCCCAGACGCTCCGCCGGCAGCGTGACGCTGTCACGGCCCGCCTGAAGGTCATACGCGCCCACCACCTCGCCGTTCACCAGCACGTGGCCGCGGCTCAGGCCTTCGCAGAGAAGTTCCATGGTGGAATCGGCCGGGTCGTTGGCCGCGCCCTTCTTGCCGCCGGAATCCTCGAAGCATGTCATGAACCAGCGCGGATCCGATCCCCTGGTCGCCTTCGCGGGCGTCCAGTTGTGCGGCCCACGCATGGGCGGCTGCCACTTGGCGAACGCCCAGCGTGCCTCGTCGCCATCAAGCACCTGCACGCTGTTGAACATGCGGACCGACTTCGCCAGACGCTCCACCTGCGCACGCTCGGCGTTGAACGGGATCAGCAGCAGCTCATTCGATCCAGCCTGCAGGCCATGCCGGGCCGGCGCCTGCTTGGTGGCCTTGACCGCCATCTCGAGCACCAGCGCGTCGCCGATCGCGCCGCGCCAGTCGATCACCATGTGCGGCTTTCCATTCAGCACCACCAGCGCATGAACATGCTCGCTGGGCGCGTCAAGGACGATCGGCTCCTTCCGACGCTGCTGGAACACCAGCCGAACCGCATTCGCACTGAGCGCGCGCCCTGCGGCATGACCCTGAATGAAGTCCGATGCCTGGAAGGGATCAAGCGCAGGTGCCTCCACCACGCTCGTCCTCATCGACAAGGGATTCACCACGTGCATGGCATGCGACAGTCCGGTTGCCTCGCCGGCGCTGGCCGCGGCCGCGCTGCGCCCGCCCTGCCGAACGAGCGTGGTGAGCGTGTGCTGGCCGGCGGAGATCTTCAGCGGCATGGTGCGCTCGCTCAGCGCGCCCATCGGCTTGCCGTCGAGCCAGCCCTGCATGAGGCCCGCCGCTCCCGGCAGCAGCACATCGCCCTTGCCATTCTTCCATTGAAGCCGATACCAGCCCCAGCCCTCGTGGGCACCGCACGCGGAAAGGCTGGCCGGTGCGTGCAGCGTGGCGAAGCGATCGCTGCCACCCTGGGTGTATTCGGCGCAATCCGACATGAGCCAGCCTGACAGCGGCTTCTCGCTGGCTCGGTGCGGCGCGCGGATGGTCTGGATGGTCGCGATCTTGCCATCGCGCGTGATGCGCACGGCCTGGGTGAATCCCGCCGCCAACTCCACCGAGCCATCCGCATGCACACGATCGGCGCCGACCACGAGCGCGCGTCGCTCCACGACAGTCGCATCGATCTGGCGCTGGTTGCAGCCGACCACGACCATGCCCTGATGCTGCAGCACCACCGGGCGCGGCGCCCTCTCGTCGGGAAGATCGAACGCGAGCTCGCCGCCATCGATGCTGAGCGCGCAACGCGCGCCCGCAGGCCCCTGCAGCACCAGAATGCCGCGGTCGATCAACGCGAAGGGCGAGGTGTTGCACCAGTCGAGCGTGGCACGGCCATGCAGGCTCACATCGAACAGGTACCAGCCCACCGGGGCGTCACCCAGCTCGACCTGCAGGCGACCGCCCTCCCTGGTGATCAGCGTGGTGACATCGTGACGCTCGCCTTTGGCGCCATCGGGTCCGCGGAACACGAAGTTCACGCGACCCGCCGAGCCCTCGACGGTGATCACGCTGAAGCCGCCTGCCCGCAGCGCGTCGGGCGCCTGCACCGAGGTCTGCAGCGTGGCATCCGCGTCGGCGTAGACGTGCCCGAAGTGGTTCGCGAAGCTGACCATGCGGCGCACCGAGCGCAGCGCGGGATTGGGCCGACCGCTCGCGTCGAGCAACGCAGGCACGGCGTTGGATCGGTCGGTGCGCTCGACACCTGGAAGGATGGGTTGGCCACCCGCGGCCAGGATCTGGCCCATGCGCGAGAGCAGGTCCATGCCCACGGACCAGTCCCTCTTCGCGCTGGATGATCGATCCTCGCTGGAGACCCCGGCGGCGTGCGCCGCTTCCTCGCGGATCTCGATCAGTCGCGGAGCCTCGGCCTGCACGGACTGCAGTTGACGCAGGTGCGCGAACAGGTCGTTCCAGCCCTCCCAGACTTCCACGCAACCCTCGGCGCTGATCCAGAGGCCGTTGCAGCTTAGAATGGGCACCGTGAAGCCGCACTCGCGCGCGAAGCGAAGCAGTTCCGCGAAATAGGCGGAGCCCGCGGCCTCGTTTCCGCACTGCCAGCCATGCTCCACCTGCACGGCGACGAGCGGGCCTCCGTCGCTCGTCGAGGCACCACCAAACCCTCCACCGGCCTGCGCGACCGTGGCCTGCAGGGGGGCGATCTGCGCGGCGATCGCGCGGTACAGCTCGCTCACGCGCTTCAGGTACTTGTCGTTCACGCGACGCGCCTTCACGCCAGGCTCGGACGCGAGCCATGCCGGCAATCCGCCGCCATCGAACGGCTCGCCGACCACCGGCCCGATGCGCAGGATCAGGTGCATGCCCTGGGTCCGGCACTCCCGCGCGAAGGCCGCGACGTCGAGTCCGTTGGCGAAGTCGAAGCGACCACGACGGACCTCGTGCAGGCACCACGGAACGCTCGCGCGGATCGTGTTGAAGCCCATCTGGCGCAGGCTTGCGATCGCGTCGCACCAGCGCTCGCGTGGCAGCAGCGCGTACTCCAGGTTGGCGCCGACGAGCCAGAGCCGTCGACCATTCCAGCTGAAACTCTGTCCATCAAAAGTCAGCGTGGGCATCGTTCCTGTCCTTTCGATGGATCCCTTCGCATGGACGCAGCGCAGGTCGGGTTGCGGGGGAACATTTCCCCTGTCCGATACCCTTCGGACATGCGCCGCAAGGTCCCGTGGTGGCCCACTTTCCGTTCTCCTGCAGCTCTGGTGGCGGTGCTGGCGGCGGCTTTCGCGGCGATCTCGGGTTCATACGCGGTCGCGCGGCCACAGGCGACCGCCGGCGGCAACGCGGCGGACGCCTGGAAGCAGGTCTTTCCGCTGCTGAAGCCGCGCACGCCAGAACACGCCGCCGGCCTGCTGAGCGAGGAGGAGTGGAACACCTTCAACAGCCTGGACCGCGACGACATCACCGAGGCCGAACGGGAGCAGCTGGGTGTGCTGATCGCCAAGCTGCAGCCCGCACTTGCGCTGATCAGCGAGGCGGCCGCCCAGCGACGGTGCGACTTCCAGCTGGATCGAAGCGCCGGTTTCGAGCTGGCGCTTCCACATCTCACCCCGATGCGCCAGGGCGCCACGCTGCTGCGAATGCAGGGCTCGCTGCAACTGCAGGACGGGGACATCCAGGGTTTCGTCGACACGCAAGGTCAGCTGGCGCGTGTCGCGGTGCAACCAGGACAGGACGAGATCCTGATCGGAGGGCTGGTCGGCAACGCGATCGCGAGCGCCGGAACATCGTCCATCCGCTCCGCGCTCGATGAGGGAATCGTGACCCAGCAGGCCGCGAAGGACCTGATCGAGGCGCTCGCGCCGGTTCGCGCGACCGACCCCTTTCACTACGGCGACACGCCCGTCCGCGAATTCGAGGCGTTGGAAGCCACGCTTCGAAAGGCCGCCACGCGCAGGCACGGATGGCACGGATTTCTCGCGAGCCTGGGCGTTCCTGCCGACCAGATCGAGCGAGGCGGACTCGCAGGACCACGCGAACTGCTGGATTCGCTGCCGAGCATCCGGCTGCTGTATGACCTGTATGGACAGGCGCTGCGGGAAGTCGATCCGGCGAAGGCGCGTGCGCTGCTGGCCAAGGCCGATGCGCTGGCCGCGGGACTGAACCCGCCGGCGGACACCTTCCGTTTGCTGCTGCCGAGTTTCGAGCGCGTGCTCGATGTGCGAGATCGCTTCAACCTTGACCTGGCAAGCCTGATGAAGAAGCTGGAGGCCATCGCGGCCGATCCGGCTGCGGCCTCGCGACTGACGGCACCAGCCGTGCTCTGGGCGCGCGTGGCCGCGCGCGTGTGCGCGCTTCCGGATGAGACGCAGGCCGCCGTCGAGGCCCTGCGATCCGGCACGCCGGATCTCCCGACCGCGGATCGCGATCGCGCCGTGGCGTGCCTGAATGGCTGCGACGCCACCATCTTCGAGGCCATGCGCATGGCCGCGGCGTGCGAGCGCAAGGATCTCGACTTCTCGAAGGTCCGCGGGATCGACGCGTGGCCGCCCCTGCCGACCTTCGGTGGCCTGCGCGGCGCCACCCGCCTGGCGGTGCTTCGCGCGCGCATGCTCGAGACCGATCGGGCGCTTGAACTGATCGACCTTACCTTGGCGGCGGTGGCCGCGCTTGCCAGTGATCCCTCACAGGCGGCCAGTTCCACCAGCGCGGCGATCGCGAAGGAACTGGTGCCAGCCATCGGTGACATGGCGCGGCGCCCCGACATGGACGAGGCGCGCCGCGCCAGGCTGGAAACTTCCATCGCCCGCATCGATCGTCGCGACGCGTTCGGATTCCGCGCCTCGCTGTCCGCCGAGCGATCCGTGGTGTCCGCGCGCCTGCGATCGCTTGACGACGATTCGGAACGATTCGACCGCGACCTGCGACGTCGCAACGCCGAGTGGATCATGGCCGCGCGAATCGAGCTCGGTCTCGTGCACGCGCCCATCGAGCGTCCGGGCGCGCTCGAGTCGATCGACGATCTCTTCCCGGCCGAACGCCTCCTCCGCGCGCAGGCCTCCAGCGACGCCATCACCGAGTTGCTGCAGGGTCGCGCACAGGGTGAAGCGGAGAAGCGGGATGCCCCCAAGGGCCGAAACCCGCTGGCCACGCTCCCGATCGAGCCGATCCGCGATCCCGCCACCGACGCGACCGAGGCGCAGGCCACCCTCAGCGCGATCGACGCCGCGCTGAAGCCGACGGCCCTGCCTCGCTGAGCGCGCCGGTCAGTTCTCGAGGAACTTGCGGAACGCGGGACCCCAGGTCTCGCACGCCTTCTCGATGGTGCCGAACTCGCTCAGCTTCTCGGCGCCGAAGCGCTGGGTGTCCTGCGTGTTCATCCAGGCCGCGACGACCTTTCCGCCGGGACCGTCGGTCGCGAAGATCTCGCAGGCCGCGTAGCCGTAGCCGCGCTTCATGATCTGCGTCTGCGGCGCCACGTTCAGCAGCGGCTTGTTCGGCTTGAAGGCCGTGATCGAGCCGCGCACGATGAGCACGCGGTCACCCTTGCCACCCGACTTCTCGAGCGCCGACTGCAGGCTGGCCTGGAAGCGCGCGCGCATCTTCTCGAACTCCTCGGGGTTGCCACGCAGTTCCTCGATCTTGCCGATCTCGACCGCTTCCACCTTCACGGAGCCGAACTGCGACAGCGCGAAGCCCTGCGCCTTGTACTCCGAGGTGTCGTCGTCGCTCTTGGCCTTCAGCATGGGCACGCTGGAGGGAATGAAGCCCGTCCGAGCCGCGGTGTGACCGCAGGCGGCAAGAAGGCTGAAGACCACGGCCGAGACGGCCACGCGCTGAAGGGTGGAAAGCATCGCGCGAATGTACCCAGATCTCAGCGGATGAACCGCAGCGATCCGAAGTTGGGCACGATGCCGGGCGCGCGCGCCGCTGGATCGCGCATGTCCAGCCCGGTGCCAAGCGGATAGGTCGCCGGGAAATACACGCACCATGCGGCACCGAGCAGAAGTTCGCGAGGAACCACGAATGGCTTCTCGAAACCGATCGCGTTCTTCAGGATGGGGTGGGGCCGGCCCCAGAAGCGGCCGTCACGGCTGGCTGGACTGTTGTCGCCCAGCAGCAGGAAGTCGTCGGGTCCAAGCTGCGCGGGATGTTCCGGATCGCATGCGAAGGCGCGTCCCACCACGATGGGTCCGTTGCTCACCACCTGGTTGCCAGGAAGCAGCATGCCGGGCTGGTAGTAGAGGTCTCGGTCGATCCGCAGGTCTCGCGCCACGAAAGGCGAACCCGAGAACTTCCATGCCAGCGACTCGGGGCCCCTGGGCTTGGTCGAAACCGGATCCTGCGCGTAGCGGCCTGGCTCGATGCCCACCGACTGCAGGCGCTCCATCGGCGATGTTCCGTCCTTGTCGAGCTCGTACGGAAGCTCGATCCGCAGGGCGCCGCCGACGAACACCCAGATCTTCTGGTCGACATGCCAGACATCCAGCGCCAGCACCGTGCCGGGGCTCTCGACCGGCCCGAGCGAGATCGCCTTCGAGGCGGTCGGGGCGTCGCCATCGACCGGCTGCACCATGGCGAAGGCTTCGAGCGCGCCGGAAGCCGGTCGCACGCCTGCCTCGACGCGAAGTCCGCGGGTCACGAGTTCCACCGAGGCGCCGAACTTCGACGCGTTCGCCGCCACGAATGCCCCGCGCATGCGCACATCGCTGATCGCGAATTCCGGCACGCGACGCCACGCGTTGTACGCGTTCCAGTCGGTCAATGGCCACGCGCGCAGATCGAACTCAAGCCGCGTCTCGTCGTCACCCGAACAGGACCATGCGTGGGAATCGTCGGTCGCCCAACGCGCACGCTCGGCCACGGCCGGCTTGAGTGCGGGGCCAGGCCATGGCTTGCGCAGCGTCTGTTCCATCCGCCGAGGATCGACGGGACCCCAGTCGCTGCGCCAGACCGGCTGCCATACCGCGCGCTGCACCATCTCGGGCTTTCGCTGGATGCGCATGGCGTCGCCGGGCGCGCCCAGCGGACCCGTGAAAACGTCGCCATCGGCCAGCACCAGCCCCTCGTTGGGCATGCCCACGAGACGCTTGATGTAGTTCATGCTCTCGCCCACCGGATCGGGTGGATTGCGGAACACGGGCACGTCCCAGCGACGCGGTTCGAAGACCCACGGCAGGTACTTGATCGTGAGCACGCGGTCGCCACCCACGCTCTGCGCGCGCAGCAGTCCCACTTCGCTCTCGCCCACCGGCCACTGACGGGTCACCATCGGATCGGTGATCGGCGCCCGCGAGGTCGCCGCGGCGCCGCCCTCGAACAGCGGGCCCGCGTCGGCGTCGTAGGCGTAGCCGGTGGCCTCGCCGCGCATGCGCACATGCTGGCCCCGAAGCGTGGGTGCCATCGAACCGGTGGGAATGAAGAATCCCTCCAGCACGAAGCCTCGGAAGATCATCGCGACCACGAAGGCCACCAGCAGCCCCTGCATCGTGTCGATCCAGTCGCCCTCGTTGGGGTCCTTCGTCGTGTCGTTGGTGTCGCTCACGGCTGCAGTTCCTCCACGGGCACCGCGATCTCGCGGCCACCCTCGTCCAGCCTCACCAGCACCAGCTGCACCAGGATCTTGCCGTCCATCACGGTGCCGGGTCCTTCCTCGGTGTTCACGCGCGCGCCCTTCTTGGGCAGTCGCTTGGCAAGATCGGCATAGGTCTGGTCCTCGTAGCGAAGGCAGCACATCAGTCGGCCGCAGCGCCCGCTGATCTTCAGCGGATCCATCGTGGCCTTCTGGGTCTTGGCGCTCTTCATGCTGACCGGCTTCAGCACCTTCAGGAAGTTCTTGCAGCAGCAGTGCTGGCCGCACTTCTCGTAGTCGGCCACCAGACGGGCTTCGTCACGCGCGCCGATCTGCTGCCCCACCACCGGGCCTCCAAAGGCCTCGGCCAGCGCCTGCAGCAGCGGTGCCACGTCGGGCGCCGCCTCCTCCAGACTCATCCAGTGAAGGGTGAGGAGCTCGCCCCCCAGGATGGCCTCGAGTTCCACGACCTTCAGCGGCAGCGCGAAGCCGCGCGCGATCTCGACCGCGCGGTCGCGGCGCGCGCGCGTGCTCGCCTGCAGTCGGCTCCAGGCCTCCAGGTCCGCCGGCTCGGCCACGCGCAGAACCTCGCCCTCGTTGGTGAAGGGATAGTCCTTGCCGCCCGAGTTCTCGATGTACTTGAGCAGCTGGCTGCGCGAGACGCTCTTGCCGCAGCCGCCGTTGCTGCACGTGGTGGTGAGCATCTCGCCAAGTTCCGTGCCTCGCGGCGTGCGGACCACGAGCTTGCTTCCGCAGCCCGGCTTGGCGCCGCCCGCATACGGGAACTCGCCCACCATGCGGCGCGCGCCGAACTGCACGACGATGCTCGTCGGCGGCTTCAGGCGCGCATAGGCCTCCGCATCGGTCAGGGTGCCACCCCGGCGCTCGGGATCGGCATCGAGCTCGAAGATGGGAAGTGGAAGGATCGACACGGCAGCGCCCATGCTAACCGTCGGCCTCCATGAATCCGTTGATTCCGCCCTGTGGCCGCCCGCGGATAGCCTTGCCCCCCAGCATGAAACACTTCCTGACCAATGCCGTCATGTTCGCGTTGCTCGCAACTCCCACCTTCGCGCAGGCCCCCGCCGCGCCCGCCAGCGCCACCACCACGGCGCAGGCCGCGAACGAGTGGCCGCAGACCACGCAGGTCGATGGCGCGACCTACACGGTGAACCAGCCCTCCTTCACGGGGCTCTCGTCGAACACCGTGACCATGCGAAGCGTGGTGCAGGTGTCCGGCAATGGCTCGTCGGCCAAGAGTGGCACCGTCACCATGACCGCCTTCATCGCCCCGGCCGACGTGGCTGGACTGGTCGAGGTGAACGGCTTCAAGGTGACCGGCGCGGATGGATCGATCGACGCGAACGCCTCCGCCGCGCTGGAGAAGCAGCTTCAGGGCATGGCCTTCACGATTCCGCTCGCCTCGCTGGTGCAGGACATCACCGTCGACACCACGCGCAACGAGAGTGGCCTTTCCAACGCGCCACCGGACATCGTCGTGACCGGCGAGGGTGCGGTGCTGGTCAGCGTGGCGGGAACGCCGGTGCTGTCGCCGCTGGGCTCGACCGGCTGGAAGCGCGTCACGAACACGCCGTTCATCCTGCTGCAGTCCAACGACAGCTCGTGGTGGGTGCGCCTGGGGGCATCCTCCTGGATGAAGGCCTCGGGGCTCACCGATCGCTACGCCGCAGCCGGGGCCGCCCCGCCTCAGCCCGTGATCGACGCGCTGGGCGCCATGCCCGCCGCGCCGAGTGACCTGCAGCAGGACATCGAGCGCGTCGGCTCGGCGGCTCCAAAGGCCCCCGCCGTGCTGGTCGTCACGCGACCGACCGTGCTGGTGAGCATCGATGGCGCGATGAAGCTGCGTCAGGTCGCCCCCGGCATCAACGAGGTCACCAACGCGAACCAGACGCTCCTGGTCCGCGATGCCTCGCCGCGCAACTGGGTGCTGGCCTCGGGACGCTGGTTCAGCTGCGACACGCTGACCGGTCCATGGAAGTACGTGCCGCCCTCGGACCTGCCAGGCGACTTCGCCAAGATCCAGGCCTCGGGCCTGCGCATGACCTCTGCGCTCGCAAGCGTGCCCGGCACGCGTCAGGCCAAGGAAGCCGCGGTCAGCACGAACCTTGTCCGAACCATCGTGCTGGACCGGTCGAAGGCCGCCTGCGACGTCTCCTGGAAGGGCGAGCCCATCTGGCAGCCGATTCAGGGCACCTCGATGAAGTACGCCACCAACGCGTCGCAGCCCGTGATCCAGCTCGGTGACGCGTTCTACTGCTGCGACAGCGCGGCGTGGTTCAAGGCGTCGGCGGCGAAGGGTCCGTGGGCACTGTGTGATTCGGTGCCGGCCGACATCTACACCATCCCCGCGTCGTGCCCCGTCTATCCATGCACCTTCGTGGAGGTCTATGGAAGCACCAAGGACACGGTGACCTTCGGTTTCACCTCGGGCTACATGGGCAGCTACATGCAGGGTGGCGCCGCGGTGTTCGGCACGGGCTATGACTACGCCAACGCCTCGAACCCCGACGGCTCCACCACGACCTATCCGCAGACCTACGGAACGCAGGCCAGCTACGACGAGGACAGCGGCACGTGGGCGCCCCCGGGCTACGACAGCTACTACGACGGCTACTACCCCGCGCTCTACCCCGATGTGTACGCGGGTGGCTGGGGTGGCTGGGGCTGGTACGACGGATACGGCGCCGCGTGGGGCTATGGCTACGGCAACTGGAACCGGTGGAACAACTGGAACCACTACTACAACCACTGGCACCCCTACTACAACCACTGGAACCCGGCGTGGAACAACGACCACCGCCTGTACCAGAACCGCTGGAACCAGGCCAATCGTGACGCGAACCGCCCCGGCGCAGCGAACATGTTCAACCGTTCGGGCACATGGAACGCCTACGACGCCAGTCGCGCCGACGCGAATCGCTGGAACCGCGCCAACGGCGTGGTGCAGGTGAATCCGAACCGCGAGGAAGCGCGCGAGCAGCGCGAGGTGCTCGGTCCGAACCGCGAAGCCGACGCGCGTCGCGACTTCGGATACCACCCCACCGGGTTCCATCCGTCCTATCAGGGCGGTGGACACGCCGCGCCAGCGCACGGCGGCGGTGGCGGACGACGCTGACCGATCCGATCAGCGAGAGGAACGCTTGCCCGGCCCGGACCGACCCGTCCGGGCCGGTTTCTTTCCCGCGTTCCTGGTGCCGGCGGACTTGCGCCGAGAGGCGCCAGACGTGCCACGCTGACCCTGCGGAGATCGGACCTCGCGATCACGCCTCGCGCGCGGCTCGGTTTTCTCGCGGGTCTCACGGACCGGCGTCTGGGCCGCGGCATCGGGGCTGCCACCGCCTTCGCCGTCCTGCCAGCGGCGGCGCGCGCTGAACTGCAGCTTGATCGGAACCTCGCTGAAGGGCAATTCCTCGCGCAGACGGTTCAGGAAGTAGCGCTCGTAGCGCCCCTCGAACATGGCAGGCTTGTTCACCACCATCGCGATGGTCGGGGGATTCACGGCGATCTGGCTGACGTAGAAGACCTTCGCCTTCGTGCCCAGGCTGCTGGTCGGGCCGCGCTCCTCCAGGATCTTGCGCACGGCGGCATTCACGCGGCCGGTGCCCTCGCGATGGCTCGCCTGGTCGCGCAGCGCGAAGCTCATCGCCACCGCCTCGCGCACGCCCACGCCCGACTTCGCGCTCACGAAGCAGATCGGCGCATACGCCAGGCCCGGGAATTCCTGCGTGAGGTAGTCCTGATAGTCGGCCGGCTTCAGCTTGCGCTGCACCAGGTCCCACTTGTTCACCACGATCACCGTGGGCTTGAAGGCCTCGGCCAGCTGACCCGCAAGCTGCTTCTCGATCTGGCTGCTCTTCTCGGTGGCGTCGAGCAGCAGCCAGGCCACGTCGCAACGCGCGATCGCCTCGTCGGTGCGCGTGTTGGCGTAGAACTCGATGTCGCCGTCCCAGCTCTTGCGCTTGCGCACGCCCGCCGTGTCGATCAGCGTGATCGTGCGGTCCTCCATCTGGATGCGAACGTCCACGCTGTCGCGCGTGGTGCCGGCGATCTCGCTCACGATCACGCGCGGCTCGCCCGCGAGCTGGTTCACGAGGCTGCTCTTGCCCGCGTTGCGGCGACCCACGATGGCCACGCGCAGGTCGGTGCCCGGTTCGGGATCGTCCTCCTCGTTGGCCTTCTTGGGAAGGCGGTTGCAGATCATGTCGCGCAGGCGCTGCAGCCCATGCCCGCTCTGGGCGCTCGCGCAGAGCGGCGTGCCGAAACCGAGCCCCGCCGCATCCATCGCCGAGGCCTCTTGGCTGCCATCGTCGGCCTTGTTCGCCACCAGCAGCACCTTGCGGTTCAGGCTGCGGCGGCGGAGCAGGTCCGCCACGGTGCGGTCGAGCGGCATCACGCCGTCGCGCGCGTCGACCGTGAACATGATCACGTCGGCGGCCTCGGCAGCCGCCATGATCTGGAACTCGATGTCGGGCGTCAGCGTGGCGAGATCCTTGCCCGCGTCGTCGATCCGGTTGCGATCGGTCGTGTAAACGCCCCAGCCGCCGGTGTCGATCACCTCGAGCGAGCGGGCGGGTCCGCGCGTGGGCTTCAGCGAGATGGCCGCGGAGATGCGGTCACGCGTCACGCCGGGCGTGGGATCCACGATCGAGATGCGCCGCCCCGCAAGCCGGTTGAACAGGCTGCTCTTGCCCACGTTGGGCCGGCCGATGATCGCAAGACGGGGAAGCATCGGGTCATGGTACGCGTGGCACCATGGACCCGTCTGCGCGGACTCAGTTCGGAGCTGCGGCGTCCGCGAGCGGCACGCCCTGACACTCGCCCAGGCGCATCTGGAGCAGCGCGACGTCACCCATGTCGATCTCGCCGCTGCCATCAAGATCCGCGCCAGGCCAGGCACCGTTTCCGACCTCGCCCAGCAGGATCGCCAGATCGGACGTGGTCACGCAGCCATCGGAGTCGAAATCCGGGAACGGCATCTCGGGTCCTTCGGACCCCTCGCCGCCAGTCAGCTGCGCGAACGGTGGACCCGCCATGTCCGAGCGCTTCTGGAGCACGGCCGTGGTGAGCGCGCCAGCGGTGATCGGATTCGGGTTCGAGGTGCTCAGCGGCAGCACGACCTTCACGGTCGACGTGTAGTCGGGGCCGCGCATCACCGGGATCGACTGGCCGTAGTTCGGGAAGGTCGACATGCCAACCACCTGCATGTCGTCCGCGGTGCCATCCTGGCCCGCGCCCCACGCCTGCACCGCACCGTTCGGGAGCAGCACGACCGTGTGGAAACCGCCCGCTCGCACGGCAAGGGCCTGCGGCAACGTGTCGCTGAAGACAGGAAGCGTGAGCGAGGCAAGCGCACCGATGATCGTCGGCTCCAGCCGATCTCGCAGCAGCGCCGTGTTCATGCCGCCGGCCGTCACCGCGACACCGAAGGTGTCATCCGGGATCTCGGCCGGCGAGTTCGAGTTGCGGGTGGCCACGATCACGCCGTCCACCTCGGTGTAGGTCTCGTCGCCCCAGGCGTACACGCGGCCGTCGGACTTCAGGATCACCGTGTGGCGATCGCCCGCGGCGATGTCGCGCACGTCGAAATCCAGCAGACCCGGCGTCTGTGGCAGTTGCGGGGAGACCTGTCCGTAGGTGTTGTCGCCCCAGACCTGAGCCGAACCGAGCACCTGCATGGCGATGTTGTGGTCGCGACCGGCGCAGATCTTGATGTAGCTCACGCCCAGCCCGCCGGTCGGCGTGTCCGAGACGGCCTTCGCGACCGTGAAGGTGTCGTCCGTGCGCTCCACGCCACCCCACGCCTGCAGGTTTCCGTCCTGGCGCAGCGCCAGGCTGTGGGTGCGGCCCGCCGCGACCTGCACGGCCCGGAGCAGGCGATCCGTGGTCAGCGTGGCCGTGCTTGGAATGCAGCAGGAGAAGGGATTCTCGTTGGCCTCGTTGCCGTTCCAGCTGACAAGGTCGCCGCTGAAGCGCACCAGTCCCTGAGGATCCTCGGGCGGCGTGGACTTCTGCGTGATGCAGGTCGAAACCCCCCCGACCGTGATGCAGGCGTCGTAACTGGTCGCGGGAACCTTGTGCGAGCGGCGGGTCGGCGCGACGGTCGCGACGGTGTTTCGGGCGCCCCACTCCGACTGATCGCGGATGCTCCAGCACTGCAGGTAGTTGTTGCAGGTTGGGCCGCCCCAGGCGATCACGGAGCCGTCCGGACGGATGCCGAGCACGTGTGACTCGCCGATGGCGACCGAGCGCAGCAGCGCCGGGTTGCCGGTGGCGGGATCGATCGGCGCGGAAAGGCTGGCGAGCGTCCCGAAGAACTGCACTGCGCCGTCCGAGCCGATGCGCGCGGTGCTGCCGTAGCCCGCGGTGATGAAATCCGCCGGTCCGACGGCCTCGATGTCGGTCTGTGCGGGCTGGCCGCGCGCGATCACGTCGCTGTTGGAGCGCCTGAACACCACGGCCTCCTCATCGATCGCCATCGACGCGATGCCGTTCAGAACACCCTGGCCATACCCGTTGTTGCCCCAGGTGACCACCGTGCCGACGCCGGTCGCCGGGTTCACGTCCTTCAGCGCGACGGTGTGGAAGCCGCCGGCCGACACGTCGGTGCAGTCCTCCACGCCCGCCGGCACCATCGACTGCGTGAAGTTCGGCGTGTAGTTCTGGTCCACCGCGATCGTCGGATCGTCGGGGTTCATGAAGCGGGACTCGCCAGCGCCCCAGCACTGCACGGTTCCATCCTGCTTGACCGCCGCGGAGTGGAACCAGCCGGCGCTCACCTTGGTGGCCAGGAGTCCGGTGATCAGGTGCTCGTGATAGAGGGATGCGGCCGCGTCATCGAACTCGACGCCGTCCGCATCCCACGCGCCCTGGCCCCAGCCCACGCTCACGGGGAAACCGAGATAGTTGTCGAAGTAGGTGTAGGGCGCGCCACCAGTGGCGAACACCTGACCGGAGAAGGTCCTGAAGAGCGAGTGGAAACCGCCGGCCGACGCTTCGGCAAGGTTGCCCTGCTCGGGGGAGTAGAACTCGTCCGCGAAGCAGAACAGCGGATCGCCGATGAAGTGCGCCACACGGGTGCTGGAATCCACAAGCCAGGTGAAGCGACCGCCCGGGGATGCCGAGGCGTACTTCAGCGTGGGGCTGTAGACGACCGGCGACCATGCCGCGAAGAACTCCCGCTGCAGGTAGGAGTTGTCGCCCCAACCGACGGGCAGGCCCAGACGGTCAAGCCCCACCACGAAGTCGTTGAAGTAGCCGTAGTCGCGATTGGGCATGAATCCACCGGCCCAGATCGCGCGCACGTTCGAATCCATGCGCGAGCGCGGAAGCGGCTGCTTGGCCTTGAAGGAAACGTCCCGGCCGACCTTCCTGGAAAGCGCGTAATCCGGCTCGTACGGAACGTTGCACTGCGCCTCGGCGTTTCGGCCCCAGGTCACCACCACGCCCGACTCGGCGCGCGGGTCGCCCGCGTCACCCCGCATGTCCCACTGGTAGGAGATCGCCGCGGTGTGATACAGGCCGCCGGCGATCCGCTGCGAGTACAGCGTGGTCCGCGGATCCACCACGTCGATGCCGACCTGCGGCTGGAAGCTCCAGCTGGCGCGTCGGCGCAGGAAGGTCGGATCCGTGTTGGACAGATCGGCCGCCGCCAGAACCTTGGTCGGATCATCGTTGACCTGCCCGAAGTCGCCGAAGTTGCCCGCGCCAAGCGCACCGAGACCCCAGCAGTAGAGCTTCTCCTCGCCGAGCGACTGCGCGACCGCCATCGAGTGGTAGCCACCCGCGGCGATCATCTTGAACTTCATCGAGTCCTCGGGTCCCCAGAAGCGGTAGCGCGGATCCTCGGGCGCGGCATCACTCGGATCGGTCGCGATCCTGGGGCGTCGACGGGATGTCGGAACGATCGCCTGGCCATAGGCGTCGCTGCCGATCCCGAACACCATGCCATCGCGAACCGACCGATACCAGCCGTTCGACGAGGTGTAGTTGTTCAGTGATCGATAGAACGCCCCGACGTGATTCGCGTCCAGCAGGGTGTTGCGCGGTCCAACCAGGATCAGCGAGTGCGCCACGCCCGCGGCGATCTGCGTGGCGTAGGGGCTGATGCGGGTGTACTTGTCGTCCTCGGTCGGATTCGTGGGCCACTGGGACTGCGGAAGCCTGCGATACATGGGCGAGGCCTGCGTGAAATTGCACTGGCCCGCCGAGTTGTCGCCCCACGCCGTGACGATCCGGTTCTGGATGGGATCCCCGCCAGTGTCGCCGTTGGCCTGATCCTTCGCGAGCAACGCGACGACGTGATTCGCGCCCGCCGTGATCCGGAAGAAGCGCTTGGGCTGCAGGTTGAACGAATCGTTGCCCGCGCTGCCCGGGTGATCCGGGTCGTAGTTCGTCTGGCCCTCGGCGACCCAGACCGGCCATCGCGGGAAGTTGAGCTGTCCGAATCGATTGTCACCCCATCCCCGGAGCGTGCCGTCCTCCATGAGCGCCAGCGAGAAATAGTGCCCTGCCGCGACCTGCACCACGGCGTTGCCGCTGGCGGGACTCGTGGTTTCGGGCGGCGCGTCGCACTGTCCGTACTGGTTGTCACCCCAGCAGAGAACCGAGCCATCGGGTCGGAGCAGGATGTTGTGGTCGTACCCGGCGCTCACCTGAATCGCGACCCACGGCGTGACCTCGCCGGACGAGTTGGTCTCCAGGCCAACCGTCGACTGGCCATACTCGTTGAAGCCCCACGCAACCACATAGCCCTGGTCGCGCGGCAGCGAGGTGTCATGACGCAAGGCCACCGTGTGGCCTGCGCCGCAACTCACCTGGAAGTAGTCGATCTGGTTCGCGTTCGGCGCCGGGTGCGACGGGGCCTTCGCGGGCGACGTGTAGAAGGTGTTGAACCGCAGCAGGCCCCAGCCGATCGAGTCCTGCAGCAACTGTCCCTGGGACCGGCCATGCAGGCCCATCAACGCCAAACATGCCACAGCGGCGCGAACAGCCTTTCGCGCGAGCGTCTGGGATTCGAATGGGAATGGGTAACGCATGGGACGGGGAAACCGGCTCCAGAGAGTATTCCGATACCCCAATCGGCTCGGGTTCCCTGAACATCTACCTTTGATGGGGTTCGGCTATGTGTCGGAAGATCGTTCAAGGGGGCACAAGGGAAGAAATTCACTTATAAGACTCAAATCGGCTTGATCGCCTTGAATAGTCCGATATCTGTAAACTCGCAGCATGATCCGCTGCTTCGCATCGGCCCTTCTGCTCCTGCTCGGTCCTTTGGCGTGCAGCTCGTCGCCACAAGTCTGCACGGTGGTCACCGATCTCACTGGCACGCAAGCCGACTTTGGTTCAGCGGTCCAGTCCGGCGCGAAGGTCGCCATGACTGCCGCGCCAGGACCATCGCCGATCGCGGCTCGATTTCGTGATGCTGGAAGTGACTCCACGCTGGCCCACGCGCTCGCCCAATCCGTGGCACCCAACAGTCTGGTGGGAATCGGGTTCACCGACAGTGACGAGGCGCTCGCCGCGGTTCCAGACTTCGTGAGGGAAGGCAGGCCATTCGTGATCGCGGGGGCCACCGACCCCGAGCTTCCTGCCAGGTGCGGTCCCGGCGTGTTCATGGCGTGCTTCGGTGACGACGCGCAGGCCGATGCCGCGGCGCAGTTCGCGCTTGGCACCTTTGGCAAGCGATGCGTGGTCATCTCCGACTCGGCGTACGACTACACGCGCAAGCTGAGCGGCTTCTTCGCTGCCAGCATGCGACGACGCGGCGGATCCATCGCCCTCGAGATCGATCGCCGGGATCCGACGGCGCAAGCGCGGATCGCGTCCCTGTCCGGCAGCGCAACACAGATCGACTTCGTGTTCGTGTCCGCCGAACCAGACGGGCTCTCGGAACTCCTGGGAACGATCCGACGCGCACTGCCCGCGACACCGATCATCGGTGGCGATGGACTGGACTGCGAAGCCGTGCTGCGCTCCGGCACCTCCGCCACGGACCGCGTGTTCTTCACCTGCCACGCATGGCTGGGCGAAGGCGCCTCGCCCGAGGCTCGGGCGTTCGTCGAGGCCTACCGCCGCATGCATGGGCGGGCTCCCGCGAACAGCTTCGCCGCGCTCGGGCACGACGCCATGATGATCGTGCAGGCGGCAGCCGCACGCGCTGCGACCCGATCCCCGGACGCGATACGTGACGAGATCGCCCGCACGATGGATTTTCAGGGCGCATCCGGAACGATCTCGTTCGATGCAGGTCCCGTGCCGCGCAAGGACGTGTGGATCGTGGAGGTGCGCGGGGGCGCGCGTCGGCTTGCCGAGCGGATCCGGGCCAGCGAGATCGTGACGCGCTGAGCCTGCCAAACGCGGCTCGGCACAGCTGGAATTCAAGAGTCTTCAGATTTTCAGCAGGGAACGGCCTTCCATGGCCGCGGGTTGCGCCAATCCGAGCATCTGAAGCAGCGTCGGTGCCACGTCGCCGAGGCGTCCATCCTCGCGCAGCCGTGCATTCTTCCATCGCGGGCCCACGACCGTGAGAGGAACCGTGAAGTTGGTGTGTGCCGTGTGCGGCGCGCCGGTGACCGGATCCTTCATGAGTTCGGCGTTGCCGTGGTCGGCGGTGATCACGAGCTCGCCGCCCCTGGCGAGCGTGGCGTCGACGATCGCCTGCACGCACGCGTCGACCGTCTCGCAGGCCTTGATCGCGGCTGGCAGCGAGCCGGTGTGGCCGACCATGTCCGGGTTCGCGAAGTTCACGATGAACAGGCGCTCGCAGTCGGGTGCGGCTAAGCGGCCCAGCACGGCGTCGCGCACGCCGAAGGCGCTCATCTCGGGCTTGAGGTCGTAGGTCGGCACGTCCTTGGGACTCGGCACGATCGTGCGTTGCTCGCCCGGGAACGGCGCCTCGCGATAGTCGTTGAAGAAGAAGGTGACGTGCGGGAACTTCTCGGTTTCCGCGCAGCGGAACTGCGTGAGTCCCGCGTCGCTCACCACCTGCCCCAGGATGTCCTTCATCTTCTCGGGGCGATGGAAGATCGGCTCGACCGGCAGACCCTGCTCGTACTCGGCCATGGTGGCGAAGAACAGGTCGCGCGGACGAGGCTCGCGGTCGAATCCACCGCCCTGCACCGCCTTCCACGCCGCGTCGTCGAGCACGAACGCCTTGCAGAGTTCGCGCGGCCGATCGCCACGGAAGTTGAAGAAGATCACGCTGTCGCCATCCGCGATCACGCCCGCATCGAGCACGCGCGTGGGCGGCATGAACTCGTCACCGGCCTGCGTGGGGCTGGTGGGGTTGGCGAGGTTCGTGCGCGCCGCACCGAGGGCGCTCGCGGCCCGCGCGCCATCGCGCCCCACGAGCAGGTCATAGGCCCTCTTCACGCGCTCCCAGCGATGGTCGCGATCCATCGCGTAGAAGCGGCCGCAGACGGTGGCGATGCGCCCGCCGGTCCGCTTGAGCACATCCTCGAGCCACGCGAGGTATCGAAGGGAGCCCTCGGTCGGGGTGTCACGGCCATCGGTGAAGGCGTGCACGAAGAGACGTTCCGACGGAAAGCCCATCGACCTGGCGAGTTCCAGGATCGCCTCCAGATGCGGTAGGTCGCTGTGCACCTGCCCGTCGCTGACCAGGCCCATCACGTGCACGCAGCGCCCTGTGGCCTTGGCACGCTCGAAGGCCTTTCGCAGCGTGGCGTTGCGAGCGAAGTCGCCACCGCGAATCGCGCGCGTGATGCGCATGAGTTCCTGATCGACGATCCGGCCGGCGCCCAGATTCTGGTGTCCGACCTCGCTGTTGCCCATGACCGGTCCGTCGGGGCCGACCGGCAGACCGACATCCTCGCCGCTCGTTCGAACGAGCGTGGTTGGCCATTCGCGCTCCAGCCCGTCCGCGCAGGGCGTGCGGGCGATCTTCACGGCGTTGAACGCGTCGTGCTCGGGGTGCGGATTCCGACCCCAGCCATCTCGAATGACGAGCACGACCGGGCCCCGTGCGCCCACGCTGGAACCTGCTGCAGCCATGTCGCGAGTGTAGGACTTCGCGCACCCGCCACAGCGCATTGCTCGCGGATGCGCGTGGGGCTAGCCTGCGGCCATGGGAGAAAGTGCCGCACCCGCCCCGCTCGACGCCGCCAGCGCGACCGCCCTGCGCGAGCGATGGACCGACGTGAAGCAGCGCATGGCCACCGCGGCCGCTCGCAGTGGACGCAAGGTGAGCGACATCGTGCTGGTGGTGGTGACCAAGAGCGGGAGCATCGACCAGATCCGTGAACTCGTGAACATGGGGCAGGTGGACCTTGGCGAGAACCGCGTGCAGCAGCTCGTGCAGCGCGCGGCGACGATCGGCGAATGGATCGGCCGCCCGCGCGAGATCGACCCGAAGAGCCCGCAGCCGCCGATGGTGCGCTGGCACATGATCGGAAGCCTGCAGCGAAACAAGGCCCGCAAGTGCATGGAGGTCGCCCGCCTGATCCACGGCGTCGATTCGCTGCGGCTGGCCGAGGAGCTGCAGGCCGCCGCCGTTCGCCGCGAGTCCCCCATGGAGGTGCTCGTCGAGGTGAACGTGAGCGGCGAGGCGAGCAAGAAGGGCATCGCGCCGCCGGCGGTGCGCCACATGCTCGACCAGATGGACACGATGATGAACCTGAAGGTGCGTGGCCTGATGTGCATGGGCCCGCTCGAGGGAGGCCTGGACGCCACGCGCCGCACCTTCGATCGCTGCCAGGAGATCTTCCAGGAATGCCGGCGATCGGGGGCGGGCGGTGATCGTTTCGACATCCTGAGCATGGGCATGAGCGGCGACTTCGAGGTCGCGATCGAGTGCGGCGCGAACCTGGTGCGCGTGGGCAGCGCCGTGATCGGTCCGCCGCAGGTCGAGGAGCCGTCGGAGGAGGCATGATGGCCTCGCCGTGGAGCGCCGGACTGCGGGGCAGGTTCCTGGCCTTCGAGGGGCCTGATGGCAGCGGCAAGAGCACGCAGATCGCGAAGCTGCAGGCATGGGCGGAGTCACAGGGACTGCCCCTGCTGGTGGTGCGCGAACCCGGTGGAACGCCGATCGGCGAGCGCATCCGCGACATCCTGCTGGATCCGGCGCACGAGGAGATGAACGTCCGCTGCGAGATGCTGCTCTACATGGCGAGCCGTGCGCAGCTCGTGCAGGAACGCATCGAGCCCGCGCTCCGCGAGGGTGCCTGCGTGCTCAGCGACCGGTTCGTCGGCAGCACGCTGGCCTATCAGGGTGCGGCAGGCGGACTTCCCGAAGCCGACATTCGCGCGGTGGCGCAGGTCGCGATCGGCGGGCGCTGGCCGGATCTCGACGTGCTGTTCGACGTCGACACCGAGACCGCCATGCGACGCCTGAATCCCCTGCTGGACCGCATGGAGTCGAAGGGCGCGGCCTTTCACCGGCGCGTGCGCGAGGGCTACTTGGCCGAGTCACGCCGGGATCCCGGGCGCCATCTCGTGGTCGACGCGTCGCGCACGCCGGACGAGGTGTTCTCCGACCTGCTGAAGGGTCTCGAGGCGTGGACCTCGCGGCTCAGCCCCGTCGCCGCGTGCTGACCGGCGCGGGCTTGGCGGGCGTGCCGGCGCCGCCGGTTCGGCAGCGCTCGTTGAGCCCCTTCACCCGATCCACCAGCGACTTCGCCTGATCCGGTGACATGTTGTGCAGGTAGGCCATCGCCAGGGCGTTCACCTCGTTGAAGCCCTCCATGAAGACCTGCTTGCCGTCCGCGGAGAACCGGAAGCTGCGCACGTTCAGGTCGGCGACCACCTGCAGCGACGCGAGCACCTCGGGGCTGTCCTTTGCCTTGCCGGCAAGCAGTTCGCCGAGCAGGCGCCGCATCGCGGTGACGTGCAGCTCCTCGCCGAACTGGCGTGACTGCAGCACCTCCTGGTTCACGCGCTTCATCGTCTCGAGCGGCTGCGGCACCACGCGCCATTCCTCGCCGTTCACGCGAACGGATCGGCTGCTGAAAACCATCAGCGTCGCGACCATCGCTCGTCCCGTCGCCGCATTGCCCGGGGTGAAGTGCTCCTCGAACGGGACGTTCTCCAGACCGCTCTTCTCCGGGGTCGTGATGCGGATCTCGCCCTTCTCGACGTCGATGTGCAGTTCGCGCACGCCGACCTGATAGAGCATCCACAGCGCTCCCTGAAAGAGCGGGTGATCGTTCGGAACCTTCTGCTGCAGCCCCTGACCCACGATCGTGCAGCAGATCTCGGCGAAGGGCTTGCCCGATGCGAGGGCTGGAATGATGCTGTTTGCCAGCTGCAGGTACGGGCCGCTTTCCTGCGGCTTGAGCTCGATGGTCGCGTCGTTGAGTCGGATGGAGGTCATGGCGATCCTGTGTTCAGTCGGGCAGCGCGACCACTGCGTCGCGGTCGACATCCAGTCGAAGGGTCTCGCCGACACGGCTCGATGCGCGTGGATCGGCTTCGAAGACGATGAGCGTACCGAGGGGCGTGTCCACCAGGTGGCGCGAACGCTCGCCCAGGTAGGAACTTGCCGTGCATCGCCCCGAGATCATCCCGCCGCCGGCGAGGCGCAGCGACTCCGGACGGATCGCGAGCGTGACGCGGGAGCCGGCGCGAAGGTCGGCTGTCGCGCTGGCGATCGAACCCGTGGCGGTGCGCACCACGCTTCCGGCGCCATCCGATGAAACCACCTCGCCCTCGACCAGATTGGTCTCGCCCATGAACGACGCGACGAAGCGCGAGGCAGGCCTTCGGTAGACGTCGCCCGGCGCGCCGCGCTGCTCGATCCGGCCGTCACGCATCACGACGACCAGGTCGGCGAGGCTCAGCGCCTCCTCGCGATCGTGCGTCACGTACACCGCGGTGATGCCGACCTCGCGGCAGATGCGGCGGATCTCCTCGCGCATCTCCAGGCGCAGCCGCGCATCGAGGTTCGAGAGCGGCTCGTCGAGCAGCAGCACCTCCGGCCGGAAGGCGAGAGCGCGGGCCAGCGCCACGCGCTGCTGCTGTCCGCCGCTCAGCTGCCCGGGCTTGCGGTCCGCGAAGGCCTGCATGCGCACCATCTCGAGCGCCTGCCCCGTTCGCGCCGCGCGCTCGGAGGCCGGAACGCCACGGACATCCAGCCCGAACGCGACGTTGTCGCGAACGCTCATGTGCGGCCAGAGTGCATAGCCCTGGAACACCATGCCCGCGTTGCGGCGCTCGGCGGGCAGGTGCGTCACGTCGCGGTCGCCAAGAAGCACGCGGCCCGACTCCGGCTCCTGCAGCCCGGCGATCATGCGAAGCACGGTCGTCTTGCCGCACCCCGACGGCCCGAGCAGGAACGCGAGCGATCCTGCCGGCACCGAAAGATCGACGCCATCCACGGCGACCACCTCGCCGAAGCGGCATCGCAGTCGTTCCAGTGTGATCGCCGGCACGGCGCGAAGAATAGGGCTTGCGCGTCAGGGCCCGACGGGCCCGCCCACGCGGGTGCGCACGCGCATCAGTCCCGGCACGGCCATCCGGAGATTCGCCTCCAGGCCGCTGCGCAGCGTGCGGTCCAGCTCATAGGCGGCCGCGGAACCGTCCACGCGCAGCGTCAACGTTCCGCCGCGCATCGTCTCGACGGTGGCGCAGGACTGGAGTTCCGGCGGCGCGAGCCGTGCCCACGCGTCGGTGGCGGCGCCGATCGAGCGCTCGAGCCTTCGAAGTTCGCGCGCAAAGCCCGCGACGTCGCCCTCCACGGCGGAGCCACGTTCGGGGCGACTGCGCCATCCCGAGAGCTTGCGGATGCGATCGATGTCCCGGCTCACCGCGCGACCCCGGGATCGAACAGTCCCTCGGGAAGCGCGCGCGCCTTGCCCGCGCGATCCAGACAGGCCAGCGTGGTGGCGCCGGTGCACAGCAGTTCCTCGCCGCGGAAGAGCTCGTAGGTGTGCTCGATCTTCACGTGGCCCGCGTCGGCGAGCGTGGTCTCGAGCCGCAGCAGGTCGTCGTAGCGCGCCGGGCGGCGGTACGCGACCTGCATGCGCACGACCGCCAGGAAGACGCCCGCCTCCTCCATGTCACGGTAGTTGCGGCCGGTCGCGCGCAGGAGTTCCGTTCGACCCATCTCGAACCAGACGGGAT
>JBIIOC010000027.1:0-23535 GCA_044337135.1 Phycisphaerales bacterium
TCGGTACGACCGTCGAACTGGATGTAGCCGTGCGTGCCGGCCTCGCTTCGGGCGATGAACGCACGCGAGCCCGGACGGCCCGCGACCGTGCCGGCCCAGGCGGAGATCTCCGGCAGCGCGACCTCGCACTCGACAGGCTGGCCATCCGCACCCGCCTCCATCACCACGATGCGTGCGCCCGCCGCGAAGGGATTCACGCGCACCAGGCGCAGGTCCGCGGTGTCGCCATCGGAGAGCGGCATGCCATCGAGCCAGGCGACGTCGCCACGGGTCACCTCGGCCCATGCGGCTTCGTCCACATGCAACCGGACGGCTGGAAGCACGGGCCCCGCCGCGCCATCGAGCAGCATCGAGCCCATCGGAACCGCCGTGAAGGGGTTCGCGCGTGCGGGCAGATCACCCGTCTCGGGACGCGGGGAACCGGCAAGTGACATCACGACGGCGAGCAGAGGGGCGATCATTTCGCCAAAGATATTCCCGCGCGATGGGAATACCAACGCCGACCTCGAAATTTCGACCGATATTCACTGCCCAATCGGCGCGAGCGCCAGTTGGACCATCGCCTCGACGCCCGTGGCGATCGCCTCGTCCCGGAAGTCGAAGGTCGGGTCGTGCAGGGGCGGGCAGGGATCGTTCGTGCGCGCGAGCCCCAGTGCAAAGAAGCAGGCCGGTACCACCTCTCCATAGAAGGAGAAGTCCTCCGCGCCCATGACCGGATCGCCGAACTCCACCACGCGGTGCGTGCCCAGGGACTCGCGCGCGACGCGCTCGAAACGCCGGAAGGCGCCCGTGTCGTTGCTCGTGACGGGGGTGGTGTGCTTGAACTCGATGGTGGCCGAGGCGCCGAGCGCCTGCGCCGTGTGCTGCACGCACTCGGACATGCGTCGACGCAGCATCTCGCCCACGCTCGCGTGGAACCACCGGATGGTGCCGAGCAGGTGCGCGGACTCGGGAATCACGTTGTGCGCGTTGCCGGCGTGGATCGACGCCACCGTGACGACGGCTGCATCGAGCGGGCGCACGTTGCGCGAGACCACCGATTGCAGGTTCTGCACGATCGCGCTCGAGGCGAGGACCGGATCGCATGCCAGATGCGGAAAGGCCGCGTGGCCGCCCGCGCCGCGCACGCGGATCTCGAAGGCCTCCGCCGCAGCCAGCATGGGGCCCGGTCGCGACGAGACGGTGCCCAGCGCGTGCGATGGCCAGCCGTGCAGGCCGTAGATCTGCGCCACGGCGGGTCCAAGCACGCTGCCGTTCAGCGCGCCATCCTCGACCATGCGCGCGCCGCCGTTGCCGCCCTCTTCCGCCGGCTGGAACAGGAAGGTCACGGGGTTCGGCAGCGCGCCATCGCGCGCGAGTCGTGACAGCACGCGCGCCGCGCCGATCGCGATGGTGGTGTGGCCGTCGTGGCCGCAGGCGTGCGCGCGGCCATCGATTCGGCTGCGCCAGCCGTGCACGCCCTGGTCCTGCATGGGCAGCGCGTCGATGTCGGTGCGCAGGGCGATGGCCTTCGCGCCGGGGCCGCCACCCGGAATGTGCGCGAGCGTGCCGGTGCCGCGCGCAAGACCGTCGGCATGGCGCACGCCGATCGCGTCGAGCTCCGCGCGAATCCGCTCGGCGGTGCGGATCTCCTCGTAGCCGATCTCGGGATGCTGGTGCAGCTCGCGGCGCAGCGCGGTGAGCGAGGGCAACTCATGATCGATCAGCGATCGGAGGCGTGCGACGTCGACCATGCAGGCAGGGTAGCGCGGTCGGCGGGGGATCCGGATCTCGCTTCAGGAGCGAAGGGGGGCAAGGCCCACTTCGGTTCGTCCCTGGTTCACCTTCGCGAAGGCGGCCTTGTCATGCCTGATGAGCCGGCTGAGCTGGCTCATGGTCACGCCCAGCAGGCCCGCGGCGCCCGCGAGGTCGAATCGTCGCGCAACGATCAGGTCGAGCGCCTCGGCGAGCAGCGCCGGATAGTCCGCGTGATCGGGATTCACGCTGAGCTTGTCGCCCTGGCGGCGCGATCTCCACAATTCACTGACCTGATGGCGATCGCGGCTGGCAAGCGTGCGTGCCTCGACCGCGAGTCGACGTCGAAGCCGCTTGATCGCCATGTGCCGGTTCTGCGCCTGGCTTCGCCGCTCGGTCGCCTGCGCGTCGATGCCGGTGGGGCGGTGCTGGATCCACACCGCGGTGTCGCGACGATTGCGGTTCTGTCCGCCCGGGCCGCTCACGCGACCGATCTCGATCTCGCAGTGCTTGAGAAGGTCGGCCTCCTCCAGCGTGGCCGGATGTGGCGCATCGACCATGCGGAAGCGCTCGCTGACGAAGGGTGGGCGGTAGGTCATCGTGCGGCCAGGCTCGACAGCGGTTCGGCGGGAAGGGAGAGTGGATCGGACTCGCCGACGGCGAGTCGCAGCGCCGCGAGCGCGCCGATCATGGCGGCGTTGTCGGTGCAATGCCGGGGCGCGGCCAGATGGAGCGCGAGCCTGCGGCGGGCCGCGAGCCGCTCGAGCATGGCGCGCACGGCGCCGTTGCGGATCACGCCCCCTCCGGCGAGCAGCGTGGATGCGGGGTGCGCGTCGAGCGCGCGCTCAAGACCCTTCTCGAGTGCGCGCACGACCGCGGTCTGGAACGAGGCGCACAGGTCCGCGATGCGCGTCGCGTCGAGTGGGGGTGGCGGGGGCCGCTGCGGACGATTCGGCGCGCTCGGCACGCCGCGCACCGCGTAGAGCAGCGCCGTCTTCAGGCCGCTGAAGCTGAAATCCGCGCTGCCTGGGAAGCGGCCAGCCTCGAACTCGAACGCGTCCGCGTTTCCGCTGGCCGCGGTGCGCTCGATCGCGGGCCCGCCGGGCCAGCCGAGCCCCAGGATGCTGGCTGCCTTGTCGAAGGCCTCGCCCGCGGCGTCGTCGCGCGTGCGCGCGAGGATTCGGGCCTGCAGCGGGCCATCGAGCGCCAGGATGTGCGTGTGTCCGCCGCTGGCGACCAGACCGATCGCCGGATACCTCGGCGGGTCGGTGTCGAGATGGCACGCGGCCAGATGCGCCTGCACGTGGTCCACGCCAAGGAAGGGCTTGCCGATGGCCCACGCGAAGGCCTTCGCGGCGCTGGTGCCGACCAGCAGCGAGCCGATCAGGCCCGGACGGTTGCCGGCGGCCACCGCGGCAAGTGCCCGCGGCTCGATGTTCGCGCGTTCGATCGCGGAGCGGATCGCGGGCGTCAACTTCTCCAGATGCGCGCGGCTGGCGAGCTCCGGTACCACGCCTCCGTACTCGGCGTGCACCTCGTCCTGCGTTATCACGGCCTCGCTGCAGGTCTCGATGCGGTCGCCGTGCAGCGCCACCACCGCCGCGGCGGTCTCGTCGCAGCTCGTCTCGAGGGCCAGGATGTGCAGCGGGGCCGTCACCCCGGCATCCTAGAATCCGCGCTCCATGGAAACCGGCCTCTCCCAAGAGCGAATCCTGGCGGAGCGCACGATCCTGGTCCAGGTGCGCCTGCCCTCGAGCGACGTGGACGAGCGCGACCCGATGGGCGAGTTGCGCGCGCTGGCCGACACCGCGGGGGTGACCGTGGTGGGCGAGATGGAGCAGAACCTGAAGGTGCCGCGTGGCGCCACCTACCTGGGCAAGGGCAAGGTCGAGGAGCTCGCGGCCATGGTGCAGGCCCTCGACGCGAAGGCCGTCATCTTCGACAACGACCTCTCTCCGAGCCAGGTGCAGGGGCTCGAGGAGGCGATCCGCTGCAAGGTGCTCGACCGAAGCGAGCTGATCCTGGACATCTTCGCCAACCGCGCCACCACCCGGCAGGCGCAGCTGCAGGTCGAGATCGCGCAGTTGCAGTACACGGCCCCGCGCCTGCGCGCGATGTGGTCGCACCTGGGGCAGGTGACGGGCGGCGCGCCGGTTGGCGTGGGCACGCGCGGTCCCGGCGAGCAGCAGCTCGAGATCGATCGACGCCTGGTGAAGACGCGCGTGGACCGCCTGAAGGGCGAGCTCGACGAGATCGCCGGCCGCAAGCAGCGTGAGGTGCAGGCGCGGCGCACCGAGCACTTCACCGCGGGTCTGGTGGGCTACACCAACGCCGGCAAGAGCAGCCTGTTCAACGCGCTCACGCGCGGCGGCGCGTTCGCCAACGACCAGCTCTTCGCCACGCTGGGCACGCGCGTGGAGCAGTGGAACCTAGGCGGTGGCAACGCCTGCATGCTCAGCGACACGGTCGGCTTCATCCGCGACCTGCCGCACCACCTGGTGGCCAGTTTCCGCAGCACGCTGGAGGACGCCGTGCACGCGCACCTGCTCCTCGTGGTGCTCGACGTCAGCGATCCGCGCGCCGAGACGCAGTTCGAGGTGGTGCAGTCCACCCTCGACGAGATCGGCGCCACCACGCCCGAACGCCTGCTTGTGCTGAACAAGTGCGACCGACTGGATGCGCTCTCCCTGCGCGAGTCGGAGCGCGTGCATCCGCTGTCATGGTGGCTCGAGCGCCATCCGGGCGCGATGCCGGTCAGTGCGCTGACGGGCAAGGGACTCGACGCGCTCGCCGCCACGGTGCTGGAGCGCATGAAGGGCGCGGTGCGAACGCTGCGCCTGACCGTGCCGCTGCGCGACGCGCGCACCGTGGACTTCCTGGAGAAGCGCTGCCCCGTGCAGGCGCGCGACTACGTCGACGCCAGCGTGACGCTCACCGTCGAGATCGGCCGTCGCCAGGTGGACCAGCTGCTGGCGCGAGGGGCGCGGTTCGAGATCGAGGGCGTGCCGGCGAACGAATTCGTGCGCACGCAGTGGGATCCCGCGCCGACGCGACGGGATCGTGGCGCGCCACCGCATGAGCGAGTGGTGGGCGAGTGGTGAGTCTCGAGCGAGGCATGGCGAACATGACGACGCATCCGCTTCACGTGTCCGAGTTCGATCGCCTGCTGCGCCAGGCGCCGCAGAGCCAGTTGCGCCTCGCGCTTCCTGACGGTTCCCTGGTGCCCGCGCACTTCCACGTGACCGAGGTCGGCCGGGTCGAGAAGCGCTTCATCGACTGCGGCGGCACGCGACGCGAGACGGTCGCCTGCGTGCTGCAGGTCTGGGTGGCCGAGGATCGCGACCATCGGCTGTCCGCCGGAAAGCTCGCGGGCATTCTCGAGCTGGCGCGCGACCTGCTTGCCGGACAGGACCCTCGCGTGGAGGTGGAGTACGAGCGCGGGGTGGTCTCGCAGTATCCGATCATCGCCTCGGAGTCGCAGGAGGGGCTGCTGCTCTTCCACCTCGGGCTCAAGCACACCGACTGTCTCGCGAAGGATCGCTGCGGCATTCCGGTGTCCGCCGATGGCGCGACGGGCTGCTGTGGCCCGGGCTGCTGCTGACGGAAGACCCCGGTCTAGCCCGCGCGCGAGCGCAGCAGGGCCGCGCGCGCGAGTGCCGCGCTGGCCGGACGCGGGGCCGGCTGGCTTCGAAGCCACATGGAGCCGCCGCTGAGCACCGGGCGCGAGCCCTCAGCCTGCAGCACGGTCCAGCACGCGATGCCCGCGTCGCGCGCAAGGCCGCGCGACCAGAGCCCGGTGTCGTCACGCCCGTAGGCCTGACGCTCGCCGCGGCGGGGCAGGCGATCCCAGCGAGCGATGTACGAACCCAGCAGCGCCTGATCGAGAAGGTCCGCGTCGCAGGCGCTGCTTCCCACGACCATGATCGCGTTGGCCTGACCCGGCATGCACTGCTGGGCGGCGCGCTCGAGCAGCCGGTCGAGCCGCGCAAGCACGGCCTGGCGGTCGGGCCGCTCCACGCGCACGTCGAGACGCTCGTTCGGCCGGTCGATGCGCAGGGCGCCGAGCTCGCGTTGCGCCGCATCGCGCACGCAGATCGACTCGCCGATGTCACCGTCGCGCAGGAAAGCCTCGAAGGCGTGGCCGAGGCGCCGCATGCCAAGGGCATTGAGCTGCGGATCCCATCGGATCTCCACGCGAGCGGGGCGGGCCCTGCGCAGGGATCGCCGCAGCGAGGCCGGGATCGTGGGAGGCCTGAAGGTCGGCACGTCGAGGCGCTTCACATGCACATGCAGGCGCTCGTTTCCACGTGTCAGCCGAAAGTCGCAGGTCCTGCCGGTGGGCGTTGGCGTTTCCGCCTCCACGGAGCAGCCGGCACGCATGGCTCGCTGCGCCACCAGGATCTCGGCGACCACGGCGGGCGTGCGTTCCGGGGTGGCTCGTTCCAGCCGCTGCACCAGGCGCTGCAGCGTGTCGAAGTTCTCGCGATCCGCGCAACTTCGGGCCTGGCGCCGCAGGGATTCGAGGATGCTCGAGATCGCGTGCGCGTTCATGCGGACCTTGGGGGGCTGAGGGCCGGAACAGACGGAAGCGGTGGCGCAGGAAACCGCGGGGTTGGCTTCACAGGCGATGGAATACCGCCGATGCACGTCCCGGAGGAAACGGGATGGACCATGTTCGAGGAATCGGTCGTCGGGAGGCCTGGCAGTTCGCGGTCGTGCCCGTGCGGCGCGAGGGGGACGAACTCGAGGTGTTGAGCACGGCGGCGCATGCCGGCCGCGCGATGCGCTTCATCACTCGCGTGTTGGGACTCAGGCCCCGCATCCGGCTGGTGAGTGAGCAGGTGCTCTCCGAGGCGCTCATGCAGCGCTTCGCCTTCGAGGGCGGTCCGCCGGCGGGCATGCGACCCGGTTCGTTCGATCTGGGGCATTCGCACCTGGGTGAGAACGGCGAGTAGGCGGCGCGAGCGCGTCGGTGCGAGGGGAATGGCAACTCCCGGACTTGAACCGGGGACACCCGCATTTTCAATGCGGTGCTCTACCAACTGAGCTAAGTTGCCGTCGCGGCATTCACCGCGGGGGAGGCAAGGCTACGCCCGTTGGACAGCGTGTCAAGGCGCTCTCGCTGGGAACTCTCCCAGCGGGCCTCGATGCCGCCGAAGAGCCGGTCCGCGAGCCAGTGCCGCAAGGGCCGCAGGCCTGCGTACCACTGCAGGCGAGGCAGGGGCCAACCATCGTCGCGCACGCGGTCATCCGGCGCGCCGAGGGTGCCACGCCGGGCATCGGCCCAGAAGCGGCGGGCGGCAAGCGCCCCCTCGATGCTGAACTGATCCATGGCCGCGCGCTCAAGGCACCAGCCGTGATGATTCGCAAGGTCCGTCCAGGCAGCGGCATCGCCACGAACGCACGCGACGGCGTGCGCCACGCCGTCGAGATGCTGGAGCACGCGCTCGGGTCGGCTCGCGACGGCCAGGCCTGCCTGCGTCAGGTGCGTCACGATCTCGTCGGGACGCACGCGGAACGCGGCAAGCGCCTCGGCGGCCGACGCGAAGCACGCGCGACGCACGAGAGCCTCGACGTCGGCTCCGATCGGAACCGGTCCGCGCACCACCACGTCTCGTCTTGTCGCCGTTGAATTCGTCACGAGTGACCTGTCGGCGCAGTCTAAACCCGGGCGAGGGCTCGTCAATGAATTCCCGGAGAAACGGCGCGATTCAATCCGGGAAGTCGCCGAGCAGTTCTCGGCGCACGTCACGGAGGGCCGGGAATCTGGCCCGCCACGCGCGTGCGCGCTCGGGATCGATGTCCGCGAACAACGCGATCTTCTCGGAACCTGCCTCGGCAAGGATCTCGCCGTCGGGCGCGACGATCAGGCTTCCCCCGGCATAGGTCGCGTTGGGCTCCTGTCCAACGCGGTTGCAAGCCACCACGAAGGCCTGGTTCTCGATCGCCCGCGCGATCGTCAGCGCTCTCCAGTGCGACTGCCGGACCTGCGGCCAGCATGCCGAGAGCAGCATCAGTTCCGCGCCCGCCACGGCGGCGTGTCGCCAGAGTTCGGGGAATCGCAGGTCGTAGCAGATGAAGGCGCTGGTCTTCAGTCCGCCGATCTCGGCGATCGCGATGCGGTTGCCCGCCTGATAGGCGCGCGGCTCTCCAGCCGGTGAGAAGAGGTGGGTCTTGGCGTAGTGGAGCAGGGTGTGGCCGTCGGGCGAAACCGTCGCGGTGACGTTTCGGAACGACTCGCCGTGGCGCTCCACGAAGCCCATGTGCAGAAAGCACCCGAAGCGTCGGGCCAGATCGGCGGCGAACGACAGGCTTGCGTCATCGCACGCATGCTCGGGATGCATCGTGAAGCCGCTCTCGGCCATCTCGGGGGTGACCACCAGCGCACCGCGCACGTCGCCCGCCGAGGCGAGCATGGACTCCAGTGCACGCCGATTGGCGGGCAGGTCCTGCCAGGCGGGATCGCATTGCAGCAGGACGCAGCGCATGAAGAAGGGAGACCGACGGGGCTCGAACCCGCGACACCCGGGACCACAACCCGGTGCTCTGCCAACTGAGCTACGGTCTCCGTAACAGGGGGTCAACTCTACGACTTGGCGGGGGGAAGGGCAAGGCAGGTGACCTGTGGAACCGGGGAGGTTGGTTGCCCTCCGGGGGGGTGGTAAGATTGGCCCCTTCCTCTTCAAAGGAGCAGACATGACCACCGCCACCCTTCGCGCGCTCGATTTCGGCACCGCCTCCATGCACGCCAACCTGCCGGTGCCGCGGCTGGTGGAACTGGCGCTGGCGCGTGGCGAGGGTGTGCTGGCGAGCAACGGTGCCCTGGCATGCGACACGGGTGACCGCACCGGCCGAAGCCCCAACGACAAGTTCCTCGAGGACACCGCCGGCATCCACGGCAACATCGACTGGGGCAAGGTGAACCAGGCGATCAGCCCGGCCAACTTCGAGGCGCTCGAGGCGCTCGCGATGGAGCACCTGCGTCAGCGCCGCGATCTCTTCCGTTTCGATGGCTACGCGGGCGCGGACCCGGCCTACCGCTGCAAGGTCAGCGTGTTCACCGAGGAGGCGTGGCACTCGCTCTTCGCCAAGACGCTTTTCATCAACGCGGAGGCGTCGGAACTGGCGAACTGGAGCCCCGACTGGACCATCGTGAACGCCGGCAGCCTGCGCATCAGCGACCCCGCGCGCTACGGCGTGAAGGGGCCGGTGGCGATCATCCAGAGCCTGGAGAAGAAGAAGGTGGTGATCCTCGGCACGCGCTACGCGGGCGAGATGAAGAAGAGCATCTTCTACGCGATGAACCACGACCTGCCCGAGCGCGGCGTCTTCCCGATGCACTGCTCGTGCAACGTGGACCGCAAGGATCCGAGGAATGTGGCGATCTTCTTCGGCCTCTCCGGCACCGGCAAGACCACGCTGAGCGCCGATCCGAACCGCGACCTGGTGGGCGACGACGAGCACGGCTGGAGCGACAAGGGCGTCTTCAACATCGAGGGCGGCTGCTACGCCAAGTGCATCAAGCTCACGAAGGCGGGCGAGCCCGAGATCTGGGACGCGATCCGCTTCGGCAGCGTGCTCGAGAACACCGTGGTCGATCCGGTCACGCGCCTGCCCGACTACGACAGCGCCAAGCGCACCGAGAACACCCGTGCGACCTACCCGCTGCATCACATCGCCAATGCGCGCATTCCGAGCGTGGCGGGTCACCCGACGAACGTGGTGTTCCTGTCGGCCGACGCCTACGGCGTGCTGCCGCCGCTGGCGAAGCTCACGGCCGAGCAGGCGCAGTACTACTTCCTGAACGGCTACACCTCGAAGCTCGCCGGCACCGAGGCGGGCGTGACCGAGCCGCAGCCGAACTTCAGCGTGTGCTTCGGCGCGCCTTTCATGCCGCGGCCGCCGATGGTGTACGCGGCCATGCTCGCCGACCGCATCAAGAAGCACGGCAGCGACGTGTGGCTGCTGAACACCGGCTGGACCGGCGGCGGCTACGGCGTCGGCAGCCGCTTCAAGCTGGCCTACACGCGCTCGATGGTCACCGCGATCCTTGACGGCTCGCTGAAGTCCGTGAAGACCGTCGAGCACCCGATCTTCGGCCTGCACATGCCGGTCGCGGTGCCGGGCGTGCCGAGCGAGGTGCTGGATCCGCGCAACACCTGGAAGGACAAGGCGGCCTACGACGCGAAGGCGAAGGAGCTGGCCGCCAAGTTCCGCGAGAACGACCGCAAGTTCAGCATCACCGACGCGGTGCGCAACGCCGGTCCGAAGGCTTGATCGAGGTCGCATGCCCGCCGCCGCGCTCGACGTGAGCTACGACGACGTGGTGGACGCGATGGCGCGCATCGCCGGGGGCGTCGTGCGCACGCCCTGCCAGGAGAGCGTGGCGCTGTCCGAACTGTGTGGCGCGACGATCTTCTCGAAGGCCGAGTACCTGCAGCGAACAGGCAGCTTCAAGGAGCGCGGGGCCCGCAATGCGCTGCTGCAGCTGGATGTCTCGTCCCGCGCGCGTGGTGTGGTGGCGGCGAGCGCTGGAAATCACGCGCTGGCGCTCGCGTTCCATGGCCGCGATCTCGGCATTCCCGTGACGGTGGTGATGCCCAAGGGGGCGCCGCTGGTCAAGCAGGTGCGTTGTGCGCACTACGGCGCGCGGGTGCTGCTGCATGGCGACACGATCGCCGATGCCAAGGTGAAGGCGGATGAGCTCGCGGCGGCGGACAGCCTGGCCTATGTGCATGGCTTCAATGACGCCGCCATCATCGCGGGAGCCGGCACGGTGGGACTCGAGATCCTGGACCAGGTGCCGCGGGTCGACGCGATCGTCACGCCGGTGGGCGGCGGAGGCCTGATCGCGGGCGTCGCGCTGGCCGTGAAGCAGGCGCACCCGCACGTGCAGGTGATCGGCGTCGAGCCGGAGCGCTGCCCGAGCCTGCTGAAGGCCATCGAGGCGGGCAAGCCGGTGCATGCCTTCGAGGGTCCGACGCTGGCGGATGGTCTGGCGGTGCCGCAGGTGGGAGAGCGAGCCTTCGCGATTGCGCGTGAGCGCGTGGATCACGTGGTGACGGTGAGCGAGGAGGACATCTCGCTGGCGATCCTGCGGCTTGTCGAACTGGAGAAGGGCGTGGTGGAGGGGGCGGGCGCGACGCCGCTCGCCGCGTTCCTGGCGGGCAAGCTGCCGTTCCTGGCGGGCAAGCGCGTGGTGCTGCTGCTTTGCGGCGGGAACATCGACCCGATGGTGCTTGGTCGCGTGATCGAGCACGGCGTGGCCGTGGATGGACGCCTTGCGCAGTTCAGCGCGGTGATCTCGGATCGGCCGGGTGGGCTTGCGGAGCTGGCGAGCACGATCGCGGGCACCGGTGCGAGCATCCAGCAGATCGAGCACGAGCGCGCCTTCGGCGAGGCGGATGTGAGCCGCGTGACGGTGCGTTGCCGGGTCGAGGTTCGAGATTCAGGGCACTTGGCCGCGTTGAAGTCGGCACTAGTCGCGAAGGGCATTCGCGTCGACTGAGCTGAGTGAGGGTCGGAGGTCGTTATCGGCCGAATGATCCCGCAGCCGCTTGCCGGTCATCCGAGACGTGGCGACTGAATGAGATTGTTCGTTGGCCGATAACGACCTCCGACCCTCACGGAGGTTTGTGCGGATTGCTCCGCCTGCGCACTCAAGCAGCCTCCCGGCCACGCCGATGCCGCCTGCATGAGCAACCTCCTCTCCAAGTCCGTCCTGACCACCGGCGAAGTCGCGAGCATCTGCAACGTCGCCGCCCGCACCGTCAGCAAGTGGATCGACACCGGCCGCCTGGAGGGCTATCGAATCCCCGGAAGCCGAGACCGCCGCGTGACGCGCGAGGCCCTTGATCGCTTCATCCGAGACAACCGACTTCCCGCGGTGGGTTCCGCCACCTCGGGCACCGAGCGCGTGCTTGTGGTGGATGCCGACACGTCCACCGCGGCCACGCTCGCGGAGACGCTCGCGCAGGAGACCGGCCGCGATGCCCGCACCGCGCGGACAGCCTTCGAGGCGGGCGTGACCTGCAGCCGATTCGCCCCCGACTGGATGTTCGTGGACACCAGCGTGGGCATGTCCGAGATCGTCGGCCTGGTCTCGGTGCTGCGCGCCGAGGGTTCGCCGTGCCGCGTGGTGGTGATGGGGCACACATTCCTGTCCCAGGACGAGGCGGCCCTGCGCGCCGCAGGCGTGGCGCACATGCTTCGAAAGCCCTTCACGCTCCGCGCAGCCCTGGAACTGCTGGACCGCCGTCGCTACGCGGTCGCTGGCTGAGTCTGATCGGCCGTAGCATGGTCCGATGCGGATTGCCGCGGCCCAGATCGATCCCACCATCGGTGACGTGGAGGGAAACCTGCAGCGCATCGACCGCGCGGCCAGCGATGCCGCCGCGTCGGGCGCCGAGGTGCTGCTGACGCCTGAGATGGCGCTGCTTGGGTATCCGCCCCGCGATCTGGTGCTTCGCCACGGCGTGGCGGAGGCATGCGAGCGCGCCGCCGCCGAACTGGCTCGTCGTCATCCGGACATGCTGCTGCTGGTCGGCCTGCCGCGTCGCGTGGAGCGGCGGGGCCGCACGCTGGCCAACGCCATCGCGATCTGCCGCGGGGGGCGCGTGGAGGGCTTCCATGACAAGCGCCTGTTGCCCACCTACGACGTGTTCGACGAGGACCGCTGGTTCGCGCCGGGCGACCACGCCACCGTGATCGAGCACGCGGGCGAGCGGCTCGGCGTGCTCCTCTGCGAGGACCTCTGGGGAGGCACCGATGTCGACGCGAGCCGCACCTATCCGCTCGATCCCGCCGCCGAGGCCGTGCGCGCCGGCGCCACGGTCCTGGTCGCAGCCAGCGCGTCTCCCTTCGTGCTGGGCAAGCGCGCGCGCCAGCGCGAGCGGCTCGTGCAGGTCGCCACGTCGCTGGGCGTGCCCGTGCTGCTGTGCAACCAGGTCGGCGCCAACGACGACCTGATCTTCGATGGAAGTTCCGCGCTGGTGGACGCCGCCGGTCGCGTGTCGGAGCAGTGGCCGCTGTTCGAGGTCGCCACGCGAACGGTCGACCTGCGCGGCGGCTGCCGGATCCAGGAACCCGCGCCGCGCGCAGTGGAGCGTGACCTGATCGACGCGCTGGTGTGCGGCATCCGCGGCTATTTCCGCAAGACCGGACACGCCCGCGCCACGCTGGGACTCTCCGGCGGCATCGACAGCGCGCTGGTCGCCACGCTCGCGGCGCTGGCGCTCGGGCCCGCCGCCGTGACCGGCGTGATGATGCCCTCGAAGTTCTCCAGTCGCGGCAGCGTTGATGACGCGAAGGCGCTCGCCGCGAATCTTGGCCTGGGCCGGCTGCTCTCGCTTCCGATCGCCGACCTGCATGAGCGATTCGCCACGCACCTGAAGTCGGCGCTCGACGCCTTCAGCGGCCTGCCCGACGAGAACCTTCAGAGCCGGCTGCGCGGGCTCACCGTGATGGCCGTGAGCAATGCCGATGGTTCGCTGGTGCTGAGCACCGGCAACAAGAGCGAGCTCGCCGCGGGCTACGCCACGCTGTACGGCGACATGGTGGGTGGGCTCGCCCCGCTGGGTGACGTGCTGAAGACGCAGGTCTACGCCATGTCGCGCCACCTGAACGCGCACTTCGCCGACTTCGGGCTTCGGGCGCCGCCGATTCCGTCGGACAGCATCTCGAAGGCCCCGAGCGCCGAGCTGCGTCCGGACCAGACCGACCAGGATTCACTGCCCGCCTACGAGGATCTCGACCGCATCGTGACCGGATGGATCGAGCACGAAGGCGATCCGCAGGCGATCGTGAAGGCCACGGGACTGGACCTGGCGCTGGTGGATCGATGGTGCCGCGCGATCGACCGCGCGCAGTTCAAGCGCGATCAGGCGCCGATCGTGCTCAAGGTCGCCGCGCGAAGCTTCGGCCGGGGACGCCCGATGCCCATTGCGGCGCAGTGGCGACTGCCGCCGTCGTGAAGCCTTCGCGTGCGGGCTGCTGGGAGGAGACCTGCAGGAAGCGTTCCTCCTCGACGCAGTAGCCGGTGAGCGCGCCTCCATAGGCGCACCCCGTGTCCACGTTCACCACCAGGGGGCGACCATCGCGGCGCATCATGAGCGGCTCGAGCAGCGGCTTGTGCCCCACGATCAGCAGTCCATCGCGTCCGTCGTAGAGCTCCCACCACGGCGTTTCACCGGGCGCCGCCTTCAGGTGGATCTTGTCGTGATCGCTCGTGCCTGCCAGGCCAGCGCCCGGAATCACGCCTCCGTGCAGCACCGTCCAGCCATGGCCGCGAAGGCACACGCATCCAACCGCCTCGGCGAGCAGGCGTCGCGCCGCCACCAGTCGATCGGCACGATCCAGCAGCCGGATCGCCTGCAGTTCGCTGGCCGCGATCGAATCGAGGGAATGGCCCGCGTCGCGTCGGCGAAGCGACTCGAGCAGACGGAGATCGTGGTTGCCGCACACCAGGTCCACGCGGCGACCTTCGGCGCGGTGTTCCATGATCAGGTCGACCACCATGTCGGGCCGCGGCCCCTTGGTGAACAGGTCGCCCACCAGCACAAGCCGCGCATCGCACCGCTCCCGGCGCGCGACGTGGAGCAGCTCGGCGAACTCCTCGCCGCAGCCGTGCAGGTCGCCGATCACCAGGGTGCTCATGCCAGCGGAGACCATAGCGAAACATCGGCGTTTCCGAGTGCAAAGGCGCAACTTCCAGCATGAAGGATCGGTGAATTCCCGGGTGCGGCAGGGTGACTCCGGACCCTAGACTCGCGCTCGTGCCGATCCGTCCGCTGCCGCCAAACCTGGTGAACCAGATCGCCGCCGGCGAGGTGGTCGAGCGCCCGGCGAGCGTGGTGAAGGAACTGGTCGAGAACGCCCTCGACGCGGGGGCGACGCGAATCGAAGTGCGGCTGGAGGGCGGTGGCCGCGACCGCATCGAGGTTCTCGACGATGGCGGCGGCATTCCCGCCGAGGAACTGGCGCTCGCCGTCGCGCCGCACGCCACCAGCAAGATCGCCTCGATGGAGGACTTGCTGCAGGTCGGCACCTACGGCTTTCGAGGCGAGGCCCTGGCCAGCATCGGCTCGGTCTCGCGTCTGACCGTGACCAGCCGGCCCCGGACGGTGTCGAACGCGGCTGCCATCGAGGTGGATCACGGGCGTCACGCGCCGGTCCGGCCCGCCGCCGGCAACCCGGGCACCCGCATCGAGGTCGCCAACCTGTTCGGCGAGGTGCCCGCCCGGCGCAAGTTCCTGCGCAGCGAGCCCACCGAGGCCGGGCGAGTGGTCGAGGCGCTGGAGTGGATCGCGCTGGGGCGACCGGGCGTGGCCTTCGCGCTCTGGCAGGACGCACGCAAGAGCCTCGACTTGCCCGCCGAGAACGATCCGGCCCGCCGTGTCGCGGCGGTGCTGGGTTCGGAAGCCGCCGAGGACGCGCTGGCCGTCGAGGCCGACGCCGCACTCGCGCCCGGCTCGCCGATCTCGGTCTGGGGACGGATGGCGCGCCCCGCGCAGGCGAAGGTCGCGGCGAAGGGGCTGAGGCTCACCCTGAATGGCCGCGCGATCACCGACCGCGGCGTGCTGCATGCGATCCGCGAGGCCTATCGCGGGCTGATCGAGCCAGGCCGCACGCCGGTCGGCTTCCTGGCGATCCAGATCGACCCGCGCGAGGTCGACGTGAACGTGCACCCGGCCAAGAGCGAGGTGCGCTTCCGCCAGCCAGCCGCCGTGCACTCGTTCGTGCATCGCGCCGTGAAGGCGGCGCTGCGCGCGGCGAACCTGATGCCGGAGCTGCCGATCGCGCAGACGCCCGCTCCCTCGGGTGGCGGCGGCTTCATGAGTTTCGGCACGGGCGCGTCGCGTCCAGCCGCCAGCGCGCCCGGCTTCGAATACGGCATGCTCGCCCAGGCGCTCGCGACCCCGGCGCCCGCGGTCGCGCAAACCCTTGCCGACCAGCGATCCGCCGGGCTTCCGATGCCGATCGCCGCGCGCCGCTTCCTGCAGGCGGGCCGCATGTGGCTTGTCACCAGCGACGAGCAGGGGCTGGTGATCGTGGACCAGCACGCCCTGCACGAGCGCGTGATGTTCGAGCGCCTGCGCGAGCGAACGCTCTCCGCGCCGCTGGAATCGCAGGCACTGCTCGCGCCTCGCGTGGAGCCCGCCACCGCGCTGGAAGTGGAGCGGCTCGAGGAGGCGCGGCCGCTGCTCGATCGACTCGGCTTCGATGTGCGCCCAGGCGGCCCGCGCAGCCTGGTGGTGCACGCCGAGCCCGTGTTCCTGATCGAGCGTGGCGTGGATCCCGTCGAGGTTCTGCGCGAGTGGCTCGGGCGGGATGAATTCGCCGCCGGCGGCGACGGCGAGGCGGTGCTGGCCGAGGTGCTCGACATGATGGCCTGCAAGGCGGCGGTGAAGGCCGGCGATGCGCTGAGCGAGCGGGAGATCGCCGAACTCCTGCAGCAGCTCGATGCGATCGAGCGCGCGACCAACTGCCCGCATGGACGGCCCACCGCCATGCGCATTCCCTGGCGCGAGATCGAGCGACGCTTCGGCCGCGGCTAGGTTCCGCCTCGTCAGGAGCTAGACCTGCGGCGGCTCGTCGGCGTCGGCGATCAGTTGCTGGAAGACGGTCTGGCCCGTTCGCAGCGCGCGTCGCAGGTAGGGCCTGCACAGGCCGCAACCGGTGCCGCATCCCGTGCGAGACTCGATCTGCGTGAGCGACAGCCCCTCGCGTCGCGCCAGGTCGACGGCATCGGCGAATGTCCATTCCATGCACACGCAGCGATCGATGCGCATGTCACCTCGGGTCGTACGCCGAGTCGTCGTTGGACAGGAAGCCGTTGCGCGGCCAGTCGAGGGGCGACTTGAGCAGGGCGGGGGAGGCGTGCGGACCCTGCTGCGGATCCTCGATCGGCGACACATGCCCATCGAGCCACGCCACGTTGCACTGCCCGCGATGACGGAAGGCGCTTCCGCCCGCGTAGACCATGCCAAGGTCGTTCTCGACCTTCGCGCTGGGGGCGCGCATGAACTTGTTCGCGCCGCCGCGCCACCCGCCGTCGGCGAAGACGGCGGTCGTCTCGGTGTGGCGCCATTGGCCCGGACCGATGCCCGGCCGCACGCGCCTCCAGCCCTCCAGCACCACGCCAGTGCCCGTGGTCATCGGAAGCATGCCCTCGGCGCCGAGGTAGGTCGTGTTGTACTGGTAGCCCGTCGCGGGATCCGCGCCGAAGGTGCTCGGCACGCGGCAATCCGGGCACTGCTGCACCGCGTCGGTGCGGTCCGGGCGATCGCCGAATTTCCAGATCGCGCCCGGCTTCACCTTGCCGGCGTGCTGCTCGAAGTCCCAGGCCACGGTGCGCATGGCTCCGCCGCTCCGGTAGTACAGCACGGCGGCCGGCATGTGGCCCTGATGGCAGTTCGCGTAGGCCTGCGAGGCGATGAAGATCTGCCGCAGGTTGCTGCGGCAACTCGTCGCGCGCGAGCGCTCGCTGGCTGCGCGAAGGCCGCCAACCGAGAGCGCGACCAGCGTGCCCACGATGCCCGTGGTCACGAGGATCTCGATCAGCGTGAAGCCGCGTCGCGCGCTCATCCGCCCATCTCCAGCAGCAGGATCGCCACGTCTCCGAAGTCCACGACGCCGCTTCCATCGACGTCCATCGGACCGCCGGTCTCGCCCATCGACAGGATGATGAACGCGATGTCGCCGAAGTCGATCGTGCCGCTTCCATCCAGGTCGTAGGGCGACGGCGCCGGTGGAATCACCGCGACGGCGTCGACTTCGGGACTGCCGATGGAGCCGGCGGGGTGACGCAGGCGGATGAAGCGGGCGCTCGAGAGCCCCGCCGAGGCAAGATCGATGCCGACGCCGCCCGCACCGCCGTCGTACAGCGAGACCACGTCGGCGTACGGCAGTCCGCTGACCGTGAACTCGTTCACCGCAGGATCCACCGCGCGAAGGAAGTCGCTCGCCACCGTCCCCACGGTCGTGTCGTAGGCACCCGAGTCGCTCCAGGCCATCGTGGGAAGGCCGCCCTCGACCGCCGCGCCGGGCACGCTCGCCCAGTTCACGCCATCCTCGCTCACGTCCACCAGCCCACCCTCGGCGGCGCAGAATCCGGGCACGCCCGCCGGCCACGCCATGTCGCTGAAGAAGGCGTTGCCGTACACGATGAGGTCGATGCCGAATCGATGTCCCGGGTCGTCGATGGCGGTCGCGCCAAGTTCAAGCACGAGCGATCCACCCGCGCCGATCGACACCACCTGATCCGGCATCCACGCGGGCTGGAAGGGCGTGATGGTCTCGGGCTCCGCGGTCGTGCCGGTCATGCGCGCTGGCGCGCCGAGCGCCGACGCGGCGTTGCGATGCCCGGGCGCCGCACCCGAGCCGGGCACGTAGCTGATCACGCGCGTGGCGAACCATTCATCGCACCATGCGGATGGAGTCGATGCGCAGCAAGCGATCGTGATGATCCAGTGACGCACGCCAGCCTCCGTGAATCGGAGGTTCGCCCGAACCCCGTTGCGCGGGGGCGAGGGCCGAAGGTCGAGGCAGGTCTTCCGGCTTCGGGTTCCGCGCCTCCCGCCTTCCCGACGCGGCGCTGCCGCATCAGTGGCTTTGGGGAGGCGCGTTGCGGGGCATGTGCCCCGCGCCCGTCACGGCGGCGCGTCCGCGGCGGATTTCAACCGCCTTCCCTCATCCGGAACCGGCATGGCCGGTCGTCCGGATGGTGCTTGGGATCCTCCCCCAAGACACCTCGACGGCGGCAGCATAGCGGGGGTGCTCGCCGCGCCGGGGCCCGGATTCCGGTAGATTCCCGAACCCCCAACGCGGCCTTTCGCCGCGCACACTGGAGACCCCTCGGATGTCATTCGCCTCTGCGCTCGTTCTCGTTCCGATGCTCGCCCTCGCGTCGCCCGCCGCGGCCTTCCTTGACGAGGAGCCCGCCGCAGCGCAGACCGACGCTCCCGCCGACGCGGCGGCGGCACCGGCCGACGACGCGGACCTGCAGGCGCTTCCCGAGGAGATGCGTGCCGGCGCCGAGCAGGCGCTGGCCATGCTGAAGCTCGACGAGCAGAACGATCCCGAGAAGCTTCGCGCCGCGCTGGCGGCCATGGCGCAGCAGGAGGATGCGGTTCCCGAGGAGGCCAAGCCGATGGTGGCTTTCCTGAAGGGCCGCATCCAGGCGCGAATCGATCAGCTCGAGGCTGGCGCGGGTGGCACGACCGAAGCTGCGCCCGAGGCGGCGTCTGCGCAGGTCGCGCCTTCGGCCGCCAACCAGGAGGCGCTGGAGGCGTTCATCCACGCCGCGTTGATCGCGCGTGCGGATCTGGCGAAGTCGTCGCTCGAGGTGCTGCTGGCCGATGGCGTGAAGGGCGAGGAACTCGCCATGATCGTGGACCAGCGTGGCCTCTCCGATCGTCTGGAGCGCGCCGTCATCGCCACGCGCGCCGTGGCCGACGTGGGACCGATGGCCGCGGAACTCCTGCGCAAGGTCGATCTGGGCCGCAACGCGATGGCACGCGAGGGCGCGCGAATCGACGCGCTGGTGCCGCAACTCAAGGGAACCATGCGTCAGCAGGCCCACGCGATGCGCCTGCTGGAGCAGGCCGGCGCCTACGCCATGCCCGCGCTGCTGAAGGCGCTCACCGAGAGCAACGACTCGCAGCTGGAACTCATGGCCTCGCGCGCCATGGTCACGATCGGCCGCAACGCGGTGCTTCCGCTGTGCATCGCGCTGCCCTCGTTGCCGCCGGCACAGCAGGGCAAGGTGTGCCAGGTGCTGGGCGACATCGGCTGGAAGGCCGCCGCGCCCGCGCTCGTCACGCTGGCTGCCGATGCCAAGGCCGATGCTGCCGCCAAGGAAGCCGCCGGCGTGGCGCTGCGGCGCATGGGCGTGACCTCGAACGAGCCTGGTCCGCTGTGGGCCAGCCTGGCGAAGAGCTGCCTGACGGGCGGCGAGGGACTGGTTCCCTATCCGCAGGATCCAACGCAGCCGCTGTGGCGATACAGCTCCGATCACGGACTGATGCCCACCACGGTGCAGACGCCGGCCTACCTCGATGTGCTGGCACAAGGCTTTGCGCGCGAGGCGATGAAGAGCGACACCAACGATGGTGGCGCGCTCGCGACCTACCTGGCCGCGGGCCTTCGACTCGAGGCGATGCAGGTCGAGGTTCCGGGCGAGACCATCTCGCCGTCGAACCTCGTGATGCTCGCGGGCCCCAGCGTGGCGCAGCAGGTGCTTGGTCTGGCGATCGCGATCCAGGATCCCGGCCTGCAGCGCAGCGCGATCCGCACGCTTGCCGCGACCGGTGGCGCCTCGTCGCTCGTCCAGGGCGGTCCCTCCGCGCCGCTGGTGGCGTGTCTCGACAGTTCGAGCCAGCGCGTGCGTCTGGAGGCGGCGGTCGCGATCGCTCGCGCCAATCCCTCCTCGACCTTCGCGCGCAGCGATGCGGTGGTGCCGCTTCTCTCGGGCGCCCTGCGCGCCTCGGGACGCCCGGCCGCCGCGGTGGTCGCCACGCAGTCCGAGGACCGATCGAACTTCGAGCAGTGGCTGAAGGCCCGCGGCTTCGAGATCGTCGCCAGCGAGGCCAACGCGGACACGCTGGCGCAGGCGCTTGCGGGTCGCGGCGCTGTGGAACTGGTCGTGATGGCCGGAAGCCCCGCCGACGTGAACGGCACGGCGCGACGCGTTCGTGGTACGGCGGTGACGGGGGGTGCGCTCCTGCTCGCGGCGGTGCTCGAGGCCGACGTGACCGCGCTTGACCGCACCGTGCGTGATGACCGCTCCGCGGCCATCTGGTTCCTGGGCGGCAATCCCGACACGTTCGGCGCCGCGGTCGACGCGCTGATGCACCGAAGCGGTGGTGGAGCCCTGGCCGAAGGCGAGACCGATGCGCTGGCGATGCAGTGCGCCGACGCGCTGATCGGTCTGGGCCGTTCGGGTGGTGGCGTCTTCCGAATGACCGACGGACAGCTGGCGATGATCGAGGCGCTCCGCACCCAGACGGGTCCGATGCGCGCGAAGGTCGCCGAAGCGCTGTCGTGGGTGCCCTCGCAGGAGGCGCAGCGCGCGCTGCTCGCCGCCGCGTTCACCTCGCAGGGCGGCAGCCCCGAGGACTTCCAGTCGATTCCGATGCTGCTCCGCGCCGCCGCCGCGCACGCGCGCCGCTTCGGCGACAAGGCCGATCCGTCGCAGGTCGAGAAGCTCCGCAAGGCGCTCACCGATCTGGCCGCGGGCAAGGGTGCGCAGGAAGCGCCCGCCGAGGCGCTGGCCGACCTGCAGGCGGCGATCGCCGAGTGCTACGGCTCGCTGAACCTCGGGCCGCAGCAGTCGATCAAGCTGATCGCCGACTGAGCGCGGATTCGAGCGGCCAGAGAGCCACCTACGGGATTTGAACCCGTGACCTGAGCTTTACGAAAGCTCCGCTCTACCGCTGAGCTAAGGTGGCGCGGCGCGGGCGATGGCCCGCGCGCAGGGCGGAGAGTGTAGCGGCTTCCGGCCCTGCGCACGAGCGGCCATCAGAACAGGAAGCGAAGGCCCGCCATGGCCGTGAAGTTCGAGTTGCCGCGGTTGTAGGAACTCTCCCACACCGGAAGCTGGATCGCGAACTCGAAGGCGAAGCGGGTGCCCTCCATCAGGATGCCCGGACCGATGGACCACTGGGCGCTTCCGTCGGTCTCGTAGATGCCCTGCATCTCGGTCTGGAAGTACCACGCCTCGCGGTGCTCGTGCCCGTATTCCTCGGGCGCGATTCGATACAGGTAGCTCATCCCGCAATGCAGCATGTCGGCGTTGGTCTGCGTGGCGAAGGACGGATCGAAGGTCTCGCCGGTGTTGAACATCCAGCGCGCGCTGAGTCCGACGCCGTGGCGACCCGCGATCCAGGTCATCGCGCTGCCCAGGAAGGGGTTCACCGAATCGGCGCCGTAGCCGCCGGTCCCCGTTGGCAACTGCGTGCCGACCGTCGCCGCCACGCGAAGCGTGTCGATCGCGTTGAAGTCGATCTTCAGCAGCCGCAGCTTCACGTCGACCTCGAGGTTTCCAAGCCCCGTGCCAAGGATGCGCTTGGACGGGTCGTTCGAGCCCAGGCTGCCGTTGAACACCGGCAGATTGCCCTCGATGGCCACGCCCGGCGCCAGGCCGAGCATCGCCATCGTGTTCTCCTGGATCAGGTAGCCATCGACGCCGTCGGGACCGGTCGAGAAGAAGGTGCTGCCTTGCACCATCACGTGGGAGACCCACGCGCCGGGACCGGGCATGGTGGCCGCAGGCGTGAAACTGGCCTCCTGGGCGCATGCGATGCCTGCCGCGCCCAGTGCGGCGATTGCGGGAAGGGTTCGCATGGCTCACTTCCCCTCGATGCTTGCGAGCGTGAGGCCCGAGTCGTCGACGGCCTTGGCGAGCGCGCCTCGCGTGATGCCCTTCGCGGGGTCCAGTTCCACCGTGACGGCGCCTGCGGCCATGTCGATGCTCGACTTCTTCACGCCGGGAATGCGGGCCAGTTGGATGTCGACATTGGTCACGCACTTCGGGCAGCTCATGCCCTTGACGTGCAGCAGCACTGGTGAGGTGGTCACGGGCGTGGTGTCCTTCAGAAGCGCAAGGTCGGTCGGGGTCTTCTGGACGAGCGTGCCGTCCTCGCACTGGGTGTATTCGCAGGCGGGAATGGCGGCGAGCGCGGCGGCCAGGGCGGCCGCACGGGCGATTGCATGGAGTTGCATGGAGCGTGTTCCTTTCAGGTTCGTGCTGGGGGTGCATGACGCACGCGCGTCATGGCACAAGCGCCCGCGGGTGGGGCGCGAAAAACGCGGATCGCACGGTGAAAGGAACTAGTGGCGCAATCGACAGCCCTGGCGGAGCAGCGTGCGACCGGAGGTCGGTGGCGCGTCCGTTGGAAGCCGATGAGGGGCTCGAGACTCCTGCGCAACCGACGCGGGCTCCCATGGCAGCGCCGGTCCCGGCACGCCGAGGGCACGCGCCAGTTCCGTCGAGGTGCTCGTGGGCGCCGGCGCACGCCGCTGGATCGGGTCGGCAGGCGCGTCGTCGCCCTCGCAGCAGCACGCGGTGGCGTTTCCGGCCTGCTCACAGCAGCCGCACTCGACCGCGCAGCAGGCGCTGGAGTCGGACTCGGCCTTGTGACATGCGGCCGCCACCGCCGCGTCGGGGCGAAGCAGCGCAAGGCAGGTCAGCAGGCTGAGCACGAGTCGGCGCATCGCATGGAAGTGTACGGCCGGCTCTCGGTGGGTGCAAGCGGCGTCATTCCGGTTCGTACACTTTTCCGATGTCGATCCCTGCCCTCAAGACCCAGCCCGCGAGTGTCATCGAGTGCCTGACGGCGCTTGATGTCACGCCCTTGCTGCCGGTCGAGATTCCCGGCAGTGGCGCCACGATCTGGTGCAAGGCCGAGTACCTGCATCCGTCGGGCAGCACGAAGGACCGGATCGCCTGTCACATCCTGTCGAAGGCCATGCGCGATGGGCGGCTGCGGGCAGGCGCGGAAGTGGTGGAGGCCAGCAGCGGTTCCACCAGCATCGCGATGTCGATGGTCTGTGCGCGCCTTGGACTGCGCTTTCGCGCATTCATGCCGGAAGGTGTCAGCCGCGAGCGGTCCGTGATGATCCGTGCCTACGGCGGCGAGGTGGAACTCACGCCACGAGCCGACGGCATCGTTGGTGCGCTGGAGGCCTCGCGCGCGTGGGCGAGCCGGCACGGCAGCTTCGAACCGCGTCAGTTCGAGAACCCCGACAACGCCGAGGCGCATCGCACGGGCACGGCGGCCGAGATCCTTCGGCAGATTCCGC
>JBIIOC010000103.1:0-7066 GCA_044337135.1 Phycisphaerales bacterium
CCGATCAGGAAGATCAGAACGCCAAGCGCGATCAGCAGGCCCGTGCGGATCCAGCGGACGCGCTTCTCAAGGCGGGCAAGACGGCTCTCGCAACAGGTCGAGGCATTGCATGCGGGGGCGGATTCGCTCATGGGGGTTGCTCCTTGTGGGATCCAAACCATTGTCTCGACCGGCGATTGCAGCGCAACGCAGATTTGCGCATGGTTTGATCGATCTGCTCGCTGGCACCACAGGGGCGAAAACGCCTTGATTCCGCCGATTCATTCCACGATCCTTGGGTCAAGGCAGGCATGAACCCCGATTTCAGGCGAGGATCCATGCGGCGTGCATAGATGAGCGACGATCCGACCCCATCCCTGTTCACGCTCGACTCGATGCAGTTCTTCGGACGGGTGGCCGCGGACTATGAAGCCATGTTCGCGATCCGCGTGGATGCTCTGCGGGGGCTGCACGTGCTCGATTGCCCGTCGGGACCCGGCTCGTTCGTGGCCGAGGCGAACGCGCGCGGCGCGCAGGTGGTGGGCATCGACCCGCTGTACGAGCAGTCTCTCGAGACGCTCGTCGAGCGCGGCTCGAACGACGTGGCCTACACCATCCGGCAGATGGAGCGAAACGCGGCCAGCTTCGCCGACATCGACCTGCAGGCCTATGCGGCGAGCAAGTTGCGCGCGCTGGTGCGATTCGCGGCCCATTTCGAGGACGGCCGGGCGCGGGGCCTGTATGTCGCCGCGAAGCTGCCGAACCTGCCCTTTCCTGACGCCCACTTCGACCTCGCGCTTTCGGCACATCTGCTGTTCACCTACAGCGATCCGGCGAGCGGAGGACTGCTTCCCGATTCGCCCTTCACGCTCGAATGGCACGTGGCTGCGGCACGTGAACTGCTGCGCGTGACACGCGGGGAGGTGCGCCTCTACCCCACCACCACGCGTTGGACCACGCCATGTCGCCACCCCTATGCCGAGGCGATCGAGCGCGACTGCCTGGCACAGGGACTGCGCGTGCGCTATGAACGCAGCACCTTCGCGCGCGGCAACCACGCCAGCGACACCCTGAATGCCTGCCTGGTCATCACCCATTGAAAGGTCTTGCCATGACTCGAACCCCGATGCACCCGCTGTTCATGCTTCTCTGCGCCGCAACGGCACTGGCACAGGAACCGAGCAGTCCGGGGGCCCCGATAACGACCTCCGACCCTCTGCCGCGCTCGGCTGCCGCGGACGACGCGGTGGTGCTTCCGGCCTGCATGGTGCCCGTGCCACGGCCCGACGGCGCGGGCGGACGCCAGGACGAGGCTCTGCGACGCGTGCGCGAGGCGAAGGCGCCCGTGCGCGTGGTGTTCCTGGGCGACAGCATCACGCAAGGCTGGGAGGACGCCGGCGCCGGAGCCTGGGCCCGTGACTTCGAGCCGCTCGGCGCGCTGCAGGTCGGCGTGGGCGGTGACCGGACCGAGCATGTGCTGTGGCGACTCGCGCAGGCACCTCTCACGCCGCTCGATCCCGAGGTGGTGGTGCTGATGATCGGCACCAACAACGCGAGCACCGGCCGGGACAGCGGCGAGCTTGTCGTCCGGGCCGTGCGTGCGGTGGTCGACACGCTGCTCGCGCAGTGCCCGCGCGCGCGCGTGATCGTGCTGGACATTCCTCCACGAGGTCAGCGCATGAACCCGCTGCGCGGACTCGTGCTGCAGGTGAATCAGGCGCTTTCGCAGGTGCCGTGGAACGATCGCGTCTCGTTCCTTCGGGTCGGCGACGAGTTCGTGCGTGGCGACGGCTCGCTGGATGAGGCGGCCATGCCGGACTTCCTGCACTTCTCGCAGGCGGGATACGAGCGATGGGCGCGCGCGATCAGGCCGGCGGTGTCTTCGGCGCTGGAGGGACGCGCGCCCCACCCGACGCATCCTTCGCTGGCTTCGCCGCCTCGGGCGCCGGCACAGGCTCCGGCGGCGCCACCTGCTGCCACTGCGACTCCGCGAACAGGAACCTGAGAATCCGACCAAGGCGTGCCGACCAGCTCGGCTCGTCGTGGCGGCCTCCGGGCACCACCTCGGCGTGCAGGCGTGCGTCGCAGGTCGGCCGCGACGCGGCCTCGAACGCCCGGAGCGCGTCGGTCAGTCCCGCGCGCTCGCGATCACCCATGTCGACCCAGAGTCGGCAGAGGTCGGGCGTGCGGGATTTCCATCGCTCGATCACGGCGCCCTTGTTCCACCACAGGCTTGGGCTCACGGCGGCCACGCACCCGAAGGTGTCCGCATGCTGCTCGGCAGCGGCCAACGAGATGATTCCGCCCAGGCTGCTGCCCATGATCGCGGTGGTCTCGCGACCCGGCTGCGTGCGGTAGTTCGAGTCGATGAACGGCTTCAGTTCCCGAACGATCCACTGCAGGTAGCGAGCGCCATTGCCTCCACGACCTTGCGGCTTGTTGTCACCGCGCTTCTCCTCAAGGTCCTCGTCGGGCGTGTAGTCGGACACGCGCTCGGGCGTGTTCCAGATGCCCACGATGATCACGGGTGGCATCGCACCGCGGCGGATCGCCTCGGTCGCCACCTCGTCGGCATGCCACTCCCGACCCAGGAATGCGGTGGCCGGGTCAAAGGCGTTCTGGCCATCGTGCATGTAGAGCACGGGGTATCGGCGCAAGGCGTTCTCGGGCAGCGCGTAGCCGGGCGGAAGCCACACCGACACGTGGCGCGGAAGCAGGCCGTCCCCGGCGCTTGAGCGCATGTCCCGGTGGAGCAGGACCTCACCAGTCACGCCAGGTCGCCCGGCAAGGGACTCCACGGGGAGTGTCGGCGCGACGGGCTTGGGAGGGTCCCCGGCAAGTGCCAGAGACAGCATCGTGGCGACTGCAAGCATGTCGCGACTCTACCCCGAGCCGTAGCATGCCCGCATGCCACGACGCACCATGAAGCAGTTCCGCGAGGAGCGCGCACAGGGCCAGAAGCTGGTGATGGATTGCGATCATCTGGGAATCAAGCGGTTCTTCCGCCTGGATGCCGCCGCCTACGAGGACGGCGCCCTGCCCGGCCGAACCAAGGAACTGATGGGCCTCGTTGCCAGTGCGGTGCTGCGCTGCGACGACTGCATCGACTACCACCTGGAGCAGGCGGTCAAGACGGGCTGGTCCCGCGAGGAAGTCCATGACGCCCTGAACGTGGCGCTGGTGGTCGGCGGAAGCATCGTGATTCCGCATCTGCGGCGGGCCTTCGCCAGCCTCGAGGAACTGCTGGCCGAGCGCGCAGCCGGTACGCTTCCCGGCTGATTTCCTGAAAGTCGGGTGATCCGCATCCCGGCCTGATCGAACACCTCCGACCCCACGATGCCACGAACCATGCAGACCGTCTCCGTCGCCGCCGCAGCGGGCCTTCTGGTGTTCCTCGGATGGACCTCGTCCGCACGCGAACCGGCCAAGCCGGGCGCTCCGACACCCACGACTCCGGCAACTGCCCAATCCACCCCGGCGAAGGCCCTGGAGCCGGCGTCAACGACACCGGCTCGACCGATCGCCAGCGATGTGGGCGCCGATGCGCAGATCCGCGCGATCCTGGAGAGCGCCGTGAAGTCGGCCAAGTTGCCCGCCATGAGTGCGGCCGTGATTCGCGATGGTCGCGTGATCGGCAGCGCGGCCGCGGGCGTTCGCAAGATGAAGGACAGCACGCCCGTGCAGGCGGATGATCCCTTCCATCTGGGCAACTGCACGAAGGCGTTCACCGGCGTGCTGATCGGGCGGATGGTGGACGAGGGCTCGCTGCGCTGGGACTCCACGATCGCCGAGGTGCTCGGCCGCGAGATCGGCTCGATCCATCCGGACCTGGCCGGCGTGACGGTGGACCAGCTCCTGCGCCATCGATCGGGCCTGATGGCGCGTGGACCAAGCGAGGTCTGGATCGCCGCGCAGCGCGCGAAGGGCCCGGCGACGGACCAGCGCCGCGAGTATGTGGAAGCGATGATCAGCAAGGCGCCCGGCAAGCCGGTGGGCCAGTACCAGTACAGCAACGCTGGCTACGCGGTGCTGGGCTTCATGGCGGAGACCATCGCGGGCAAGCCCTACGAGGATCTGCTTCAGGAACGCGTGCTCAAGCCCCTGGGCATCACCACCGCGGGATTCGGACAGGCGGGCGATGCAAGGAGCGTCAGCGCGCCATGGCCGCATCTGGATGGCGGACCGAGCTTCACCGACAACCCCGTGTGCGTGGCGCCGGGCATGACGCTGCACATGAGCATCGGTGACTGGGCGAAGTTCGCCAACTTCGAGCTTGGCCACCAGCCCACGCCCCCGCTGCTGAAGCCCGAAACCTTCAGGCACCTGCAGGAACTCGCTGGCCAGGTCAAGGATGACGAGATGGGCTACGCATGCGGATGGTTCCGCCCTCTTCGAGCGTGGGCAGGCGGCCGCGCACTGCACCATGTCGGCAGCAACACCGTGAACTTCAGCGAGATCTGGCTGGCGCCGGCCAAGGACTTCGGCGTGATCGTGGCCTGCAACGAGGGCAACCCCGACGCCGCGGATGCCTGCGAGGCGGTCTGCACCGCGCTGATCCAGCGCTTCCTGGGCGTCGATCCGGGGCCGCTTGATTCCGCGCGCGATCGGCGCAATCCTGTGAGCAAGCCAAAGGGCTGACGCGGGCGCGACCGGGAACCACATGAGCCTTCTCGTCGAGACCAGGGATCTGCACAAGCGCTTCGGGGGCATCCATGCCGTCCGAGGCGTGAACCTGAAGGTCCACCGCGGCGAGGTGCTTGGGTTCCTGGGCCCCAACGGCGCCGGCAAGACCACCACCATGCGCATGATCACGGGCTTCCTTGAGGCCACCGAGGGATCCGCATGGGTCGACGGCGTGAATGTGGCGCTGGATCCGTTGCGAGCCAAGACGCGCATGGGCTACCTGCCCGAGGGCGCGCCGTGCTATCCCGACATGCGCGTGGAGGAGTTCCTGGCCTTCATCGCGCGCGCACGCGGATACCGCGGCGCGGACCTGAGGGCGCGCGTGGAGCGCTCCATCGAGGCGGTGAACCTGACGCTCGTGCGACGTCAGACCTTCGAGACCCTGAGCAAGGGCTATCGCCGGCGCACGGGCATCGCGCAGGCGCTGCTGCACGACCCGCCGGTGCTCATCATGGACGAGCCCACCGACGGTCTGGACCCCAACCAGAAGTTCGAGGTTCGCGCGCTGATCCGCCGCCTGGGCAAGGAGCGCGCGGTGATCCTGAGCACGCACCTGCTCGAGGAGGTCGAGGCGGTCTGCACGCGCGCGGTGATCATCAATCGCGGCGTGGTGGTGTTCGACGGCACGCCCTCGGCGATGGACGCGCTGGCCCCCGCGAGCGTGAAGGTGAACCGGCTCGATCACGTGTTCCGCCAACTCACCACCAGTGACGTGCCTGGAGGCCGCGCATGATCCAGCGCACCCTGATCATCGCGCGCCGCGAGTTCCTGGCGTACTTCGCCACCCCGCTTGCCGCCGTGTTCCTGGTGATCTTCCTGTTCCTGTCCGGCCTGTTCACCTTCAACATCGGCGGGCTCTACGAGCGCGGGCAGGCGGACATGCGTCCGTTCTTCCAGTACCACCCGTGGCTCTTCCTGTTCCTGGTGCCCGCGGTGAGCATGCGACTGTGGGCCGAGGAGCGCCGAACCGGCACGATCGAGCTGATCACCACGCTTCCGTTCCGCCTGGGGGAACTGGTCGTGGGCAAGTTCCTGGCCGCCTGGGGATTCACGCTGGTGGCGCTGGCGCTCACCGCACCCACCTGGATCACGGTGAACTGGCTCGGCGAACCCGACAACGGCGTGATCCTGAGCGGCTACCTGGGCAGCGCGCTGATGGCCGGCTCGTTCCTGGCGGTTGGCGCGTGCATCAGCGCATTCTCCAAGAGCCAGGTGATCGCCTTCGTGAGCTGCGTGGTGGCGTGCTTCCTGCTGCTGCTGACCGGCTTCCCGGCCGTGCAGGACTTCTTCAACGGCTGGGCGCCGCGCGCGGTGGTCGAGGCGCTTGCGAGCATGAGCGCGCTGATCCACTTCGAGGCACTGGTGCGCGGCGTGGTGGACCTGCGTGACCTGCTGTTCTTCGTCAGCGTGATCGTGTCGTTCCTGTTCATGAACGCGCTCGTCATCGACTGGAAGAAGGCCCTCTGATGCGGACCGACGCACGACAGACCGCGCTCTGGGGCATCGCGCTCACGCTGATCGCGCTGGTGGCGCTGAACGCGGCGGCGACGTTCCTGGTGCGCGGCGCGCGCGTCGACCTGACTGCGGGCAAGGTCTACTCGCTGTCTCCGGGCGTGCGAACCCTGCTCTCGCGCCTCGAGGAGCCGGTTCGGCTGGAGCTCTTCTGGAGCCAGGAAGCTGGCGAGGCGGCGCCCAGCATTCGCGCCCACGCGCAACGCGTGCGCGAGTTCTTGGAGAGCCTGACCGCCGAGAGCGACGGGTTGCTGTCGCTGGAGTTCATCGATCCGGTGCCCTTCAGCGAGGCCGAGGACGCGGCGCGTGCCGCCGGCCTTTCGCAGTTGCAGGTCGATGGCGTGGGCACCGCGCTCACGCTGGGCCTGGTGGTGCGCGGCCCCACCGACAAGCTCGAGGCGCTGCCCTATCTGGCGCCCGATCAGGAGTCGTTCCTCGAGTACGAGGTGTCGAGCGCGATCGCCTCGGTGGGCCGTGGTCGCAAGCCCGCGATCGGCCTGCTCAGCACCCTGCCATTCACCCCCCGCTACGACCCGATGAACCCCATGTCGGGCGACGTGCCCACCACGATCAAGCGCATGCAGACGCTGTTCGACCTGCGTCGCATCGATCCCAAGGCCGACGCCATTCCGCAGGACCTCGACGCCCTGATCGTGGTGCAGCCACGCAACCTGTCCGAAGCCATGCTGAAGGCGATCGACGCCTGGGTGGCCTCGGGCAAGCCCACGCTGGTGTGCTTCGATCCGTGGTGCCAGACCGATCCCAAGGCCGCCTCCGACGGCATCGGCGGAACCAAGCCCGGCACGATCGCGAACCTGGGACCGCTGCTGGGTGCCTGGGGCGTGAACATGCCGATGGACATGGTGGTTGGTGACCGCAAGGCCGCCACCCG
>JBIIOC010000104.1:0-7039 GCA_044337135.1 Phycisphaerales bacterium
GGGGCGGTGCGGTGGTCGTCATCGCAAAAATAATCTTCGCCGCCCTAAAACCCCCCCCGACCCTCCCAAACTCCCAAAACGGGAACGGGCCCGGTCTTTCGACCGGGCCCGTTGGATCTCGGGGTCGAGATGGCGGGGCAGGAGCCCCGCTTGGGTCACTTGATCGTGACCTTGGCGCCAGCCGCCTCGAGGGCGGTCTTGAGCTTGTCCGCGTCGTCCTTGGAGATCTTCTCCTTGACGGGCTTCGGAGCGCCATCGACCAGGTCCTTGGCCTCCTTCAGGCCGAGGCCGGTCGCCTCGCGGACGACCTTGATCACCTGGATCTTGTTCGCGCCGCCGTTGTCGAGGATGACATCGAACTCGGTCTGCGCCGCAGCAGCCGCCGCGCCGCCACCCGCCGCGCCACCCGCAGCAGCCATCATGACCGCGCCGCCGGCAGCCGGCTCGATGCCGTACTTGTCCTTCATGTACTCGGCCAGGTCGACAGCCTCCTTCAGGGTCAGGCTGGCGATCTCGTCGCCGATCTTGGTCACCTTCGCATCAAACGTCTTGGTCTCAGACATGTCTCAAACTCCTGTGCCTGTTCCGAGAGGCGCCGGACCTTCCGGCGTTTGACCCGACAGGGCCAGTCAGAATCAGGGCAAAAAGGTTCAGTGAAGTGAACGACTCGTGCGTCAGGCCTTGGCGGCGATGGTCTCGCCGGCCTCGAGCTTGCGCTGGATCTCCTTGATGATGCCGCCGATGCGGCCAGCCGGTCCCTTGGCGGCGCCCACCACGTTGCGAGCGGGGGACAGCACCAGGGTGATGACCTTGGCCTGCGCCTCTTCGCGCGTGGGGTACTTGCTCAGCGCCTCGACGCCAGCCTTGCCCTCGAAGGTGATGCCGTCGAGGATGGCGGCCTTGAACTGCAGGGCCTCCTTGTCCTTCGCCAGCTCCACGATCTCGCGCGCGACCTCGACGACGCTGCTGCCGCCGTAGACCAGGGCGCTGGGGCCGCTGAGGTACTTCGAGAGTCCCTCGAGCGCCGTGCCCTGGAACGCCTTGCGAGCCAGCGTGTTCTTGACCACGGTGACGCGGATCTGCTTGTCGACCAGGGTGGTGCGCAGGCGATTGTTGGTGCCTGCGTCCAGTCCGCGGATCTCGACAAGCACGCCGCCCTCGACGCCCTCGAAGCGCTCCTGATACTCGCGAACGACCAGTTGCTTGATCTGCTTGCTCATGGGTGTGTGCTCCGTTTCAGGCGCTGACCAGCACGCCGGGGCTCATGGCGGCGCTGATGACGCACTTCTTGAGGTAGGTGCCCTTCACGCTGGCCGGTCGAGCCTTCTCGATGGTCGCGACGAAGTGCGTGAGGTTGGCGACGAGCTGCTCGTCCGTGAAGCTCATCTTGCCGATGACGCAGTGGATGTTGCCGCCGTCGTCGTTGCGATACTCCTGCTTGCCGGCGCCGTATTCCTTCACCGCGGCCGCCACGTCGGGCGTCACGGTTCCGGCCTTCGGGCTGGGCATGAGGCCCTTGGGGCCGAGCACCTTGCCGAGCTTGCTGACGACGCGCATCATGTCCGGGCTGGCGACGGCCACGTCGAAATCCATCCAGCCACCCTCGATCTTGGCCACCAGCTCCTCGCCACCGGCCTCGATCGCGCCGGCTGCCTTCGCCGCGGCGACCTTGTCGCTCTGGCAGAAGCACACCACGCGGGCGCTGCGGCCGATGCCGTGGGGCATGGCGATCGAGCCGCGCAGGGCCTGATCGGCCGCCTTCGGGTCGATGCCGAGATTCACCACCACGTTGACCGTCTGGTCGAACTTGGGAGCCTTGAACGAGCGCAGGGCCTTGATGGCTTCCGCCGGGGCCAGCGCGGTCTTGGGCTTCACTTCCAGGCTGGCTCGCATGCGCTTGCCGAAGCCGCGGAACAGAACCTTCTTCTTGTTGGTCGCGATGCTCATGTTCAGGCCTCCACCGTGACGCCCATGCTTCGGGCGGTGCCGGCCACGACGCGCATGGCGGCCTCAAGGCTGCGGGTGTTCAGGTCCTTCAGCTTCTCCTCGGCGATCTTGCGCACCTGGTCCTTGGTGAGCTTGCCCACCTTGACGGTGTTGGGAGTGCCGGAACCCTTCTCGATCTTCAGCGCGGCGGCGATCATCACGCTCACCGGGCTGGACTTGATCTCGAGTTCAAAGGTGCGGTCCGAGTAGACCGTGACCACGCAACCGACGACGCGGCCGTTGAGTTCACGGGTCTTCTCGTTGAACTGGGTGATGAACTGGCCGGGGTTGACGCCATTGGCGCCGAGCACCGGACCGAGTGGCGGAGCCGGCGTGGCCTTGCCACCCGGGGCCATGATCTTGAAAACCTTTGCAACCTTCTTGGCCATTGGTCCTTACCTCCTACCTTGCGGGCCCCTACACGGGGCGCAGCCGGCTCAGCCAAGAGTCCGGCACCGGTTCGGTAGTTCGAACGGCGTGCGATGTCGAGCCGGGCAGTCTATCGGGACCCCGGGGGGCCTGCAAGGGCTGAATCGAATGCGACGGCTCGCCAAAGGAGCCACTCCGGGCCAGTTCCCGGGAGAGGATGCGACCATCCGTGCCGTTGTAAAGCCTTAGTAGAGAAGCAGATAGGCGATATCGCCCGCGTCGACCTCGCCGGAGCCGTCCAAGTCCTCGGGGCAGCTGCAGTTGGGATCGAGGCCGATCACCTGCTGCCCGTTGGGGTCGCCGTAGCAGCGGCGCCCGGGGCACTCGCCGCCCAGGCTGAGCAGCAGGTACGAGATGTCGCCGGCGTCAACCGAGCCGGAGCCATCAAGGTCGAACACTTGGCCCCCGCGGCTGATCGCGGTGCCCGGCACGAGCACGCGCGTCGGGAAGCCCGGAGGCGCCCACTTCAGCTGCAGGCCGCAGTTGCCCGTGGCCTCGAAGAAGGGAATGCGAACCGAGTGGTAGCCCGCCTTCAGGTACACGGTGTTGGTTTTCTCGCTGTACACGTGGATGCCGTTGTGGTCGATGATCAGTTCGCCGTCGAGGTAGAGCTGGGAGCCCGCGTCGCTCGTCAGGCCCATCACATAGTTGCCCTCGCTGGGCGCCAGGATCCAGCCCTCGAACACCGCTCCCACATTGTCGGCCACGCCGCTGCCAACGCACGCGCCCGAGCCGAGGCTGAAGACGAGTGACGGCACGGAGCCATAAGAAAAGGGCGTGAGCGCGCTGAAGTTCGGCAGCGTGGTGGGGGAGGTGAGGTTGTAGTAGCGCGCGTTGAAGCCCGGCTCGTTGCCGGCCAGGCACGTGAAGGCCTGCAGCACCGGCTTCACGTCGATGCTCACCGTGATCGTGCTGGACACCTGGTTGCTTGCATCGCGCAGCTGGTAGGTGAAAGTGTCGGTTCCGCGCACGCCAGCAGCGGGGTTGTAGGTGATCGCCGGACCGCCGCTGGGGCTGCCCGTCGGGTTGATCGAGAGCGAGACCCCCTTGGTCGAAGCGGCTGGGAGGGCCTGGATCGTGACCGACTCGCAGTTCGCCGGGAGGTCATTGGCCAGGATGTCGAGGGTGTTCGAGCTGCCCTCCATCACGGTGTAGGTGTCGGCCAGGCCCGCCGGCAGCGCGGTGGTGGGCGAGGTGCAGCTCTTCGAGCCCACGTGGCTGATGACCGACGGGATGTTCACCGCGTCGAAGACCAGGTTGATGTTCGCCACGCCGCCCGAGCAGAGGTGGCAGTAGCTCATCACGGTGCCCTGAAGCCGCTGCGTGCAGGCGCCCAGGCCAGAGGACGTGTAGCAGTCGTCCACGCCAAGGTCGTGGGTGTGCTGCGCGCTCATGTTGTGGCCAATCTCGTGACTGGTCACGATGATGTCCCAGTTGCCGCTGTTCTGGCTCGCCAGTGGGTAGGGGAAGGTGCCGTTGAGATCCGCGCTGACCGAATACCCGTACCCGCTGCCCGAGGTGCTCGCGCACACCTGGCTGAGCCAGGCGACGCCGCCGCCGAGCCCGCGCGCACTCAGCAGCGTGGCGAGCGAGCGCGGCGTGGTGCGCATGTTGGTGTTCCAGTAGGTGCGGAACTCGGTCAGCTGCGCCGACGTGCCGCTGGTGGCGGTCCATGGATCGGTCGTGGTCCACCAGCGCAGGTAGCAGATGCTCGGGCGCACGTTGAAGTCACGCGAGTAGATGTCGCCCATGCCCGCGAAGAGCGTGGCCACGTAGGCGCTGGCGCTGGTGGTGTTGCCGCTGAACTTGGCGAGCAGTTCCTGGTCGGTGTCGACCGCGACCGGCAGCTGTCGGCACGCGGCCGCGGCGAAATACGCCATCGGTGGCATTTCCTCAAGCACATCACCCTCGTCCATCGGTGGCGGCGCCTCGCAGACCGGCGCAGTGATGCCGATCAGCGCCGCGTTCGACATGAGCGGCACCCGTCCGGCGCCCGCCTCGCCGGACGACAGGATCTCGGTGTGCCCCTGGAACTGGATCCAGCCCTGGAGTCCGGCGTCGGAACGCGCGATGAACGCGCGCGAACCCGGCCAGCCTGAAACCTCGCCGGCCCAGGCCGAGAGTTGCGGACGCGGGATCTCGCGCTCGATCGTGCCGCCGCCCGGGGCTGCCTCCACCACCACGATCCGTGCATCCGGCGTGAAGGCCTCGACACGGCTGAGTCGAAGATCCACCGTGGAGCCGTCGGAGAGGGGCACCGCATCGAGCCATGCCACATCGCCCCGCTCCATCTCGGCCCACTCGGCCTCGTCGAGCTCGATGGCGATCGAGGGGAACTGGGGTCCGGCCGCGCCCTCGACAAGTTGTGCGGCCATCTGCACGCCGCGCATCGGCTTCACGCGGCGCGGTGCCTCGGGTGCCATGTCCGCGGCGACCGCGATCTGGCAGGCAAGGCAAGCGACAGCGACAGCCAGCGAAGGGGTTCTCATGGATCCACCTTACCCCGATGTGGACGCCAGCCAAGTTCCAGGTGCAGAATTCCGAAGTTATTGACCGCGTGGGTTCGGCCAAGGCCAATCGGAGAACAGGCGCGAGAATTCGAGGGTTGCCTTCGGTTCCCGCACCGGGAAGACCGAGAATGCCTTCCGTCTTGGGCGGATCTGGGATCGTCCTGCTCAGTAAAGCAGCAGCAACGCCACATCGCCGAAGTCGATTTCTCCCGAGCCGTCAAGGTCCTCGGCGCAGACGCACGGCTCGAGGCCGATGAACTGGCGCTCGTTCGGATCGCCGTAGCAGCGCTGCCCCGAGCAATCGCTGCCGAAGCTCAGGAGCAGGAAGGCGAGATCACCGGAGTCGACCGAGCCGGAGCCGTCGAGGTCGTAGACCTGGCCGCCGCGGCTCAGCGCGGTGGACGGCACGAACACGCGCGTGGCGGTGCCGGGGGGCGCCCACTTCAGCTGCAGCCCGCAGGCGCCCGTGTATTCGAAGAAGTTCACGCGCACGGCGTGCTGCCCCGCCTTCAGGTAGACCGTGCCGGTCTTCTCGCTGAAGGTGTGGATGCCGTCGTGGTTGACCACCTGGAAGCCGTCGATGAACAGCTGCGAACCGGCGTCCGAGGTCAGCGAGAACGTGTAGTTGCCCTCGGTCGGCGCGAGCACCCACCCCTCGAAGACCACGCCGAAGTTGTCGGAGCGGCCGCTGCCGACGCACGAGGCCTGCGTGGAGCCGAAGGAGAGCAGGGGAATGTTCGCGTACTGGTAGGGGGTGAGCGCGTCGAAGTTGGGCATCGACGTTGGCGCGGTGAGCGAGTAGTAGCGGCCACGCAGGCCGGACTCGTTGCCGCTCAGGCCCGACACGCTCGCGAGCACGGGCTTCACGTCGATGCTCACGGTGACGGTGCTTGAATACTGGTTGCTGGCGTCGCGCAGGCGGTAGGTGAAGGTGTCCGGGCCGCGCACCCCGGGGCCGGGCTGGTACGAGACCGCGGGGCCGCCAGTGGGGCTGCCGGTTGGAAGCACGGCAAGGGTCGCGCCGAGAGCGCTCGTCGTAGGCAGGCTCTCGATGCTGACCGCCTCGCAGTTCGACGGCAGGTCGTTCGACAGCACGTCAAGCACCAGCGGAATCTCCTCAAAGGTGGAGTACGTGTCGCCGAGGGCCACGGGATTGTTGGCCTCGGGCGCGGTGCAGGACGCTGACAGCAGGTGATCCTCGATCGAGACGATGTTCTCGGGGGCGAAGCGAAGATTGATGTTGCCCACGCCACCGGAGCACAGGTGGCAGTAGCTCATGATCGTTCCCTGGCGCGCGAGCGAGCAGTCGCCGTTGCCGCAGCCATCCACGCCGATCTCGTGCGTGTGGAAGGCGCTCAGGTTGTGGCCGATCTCGTGCGCGACCACAAACAGGTCCCAGTTTCCGCTGTTCTGGTTCTTGATGGGGGGGTAGGGGAAGCTGCCGTTGAGGTCCGCCGACACCGAGTAGCCGTAGCCCCAGGTTGGATCGTCGCAGGTCGCGTAGAGCCATGCACAGCCTCCGCCCAGGCTGCGGCCCGACAGCATGGCGGTGAGGGCGCGTGGCACCGACTGCATGTTGGCGTTCCACCAGTCGCGGAGTTCGCCGAGCTGGTCGGATCCCGAGTCGCCACAGGTTCCGGCCTGAGTCCAGGGATCCGTCGTGCTCCACCAGCGCAGGTAGGCGAGCGTCGGGCGCGCGTTGAAGTCGTTGCGGTAGATGTCGGACAACGCCGCCACGAGCGTGGCCACGTAGGCGCTTCCTGCGGGCACGCTGCCCAGACGGGTCAGCAGTTCCTGGTCCGTCTCGAAGGCGATCGGCAGCTGGCGGCAGGCGGCGGTGAGCGCCGGCGCGCCCGCGGGCGGTCGGTCCGCTTCGACCCGATCGGGTGGCGCGATCGCGCCGCACTGGAAGTCGTCGATCGGCAGCGCCGCGCCATTGGCGACGTAGGTGGGACCATTCGCGGCCGCGTCGCCGGAGGAGATGATCTCGGTACGACCGTCGAACTGGATGTAGCCGTGCGTGCCGGCCTCGCTTCGGGCGATGAACGCACGCGAGCCCGGACGGCCCGCGACCGTGCCGGCCCAGGCGGAGATCTCCGGCAGCGCGACCTCGC
>JBIIOC010000028.1:0-23134 GCA_044337135.1 Phycisphaerales bacterium
CTCCTGGCGCACGATGCTGCCGTTGGGCGTCCACAGGATCAGGCCCTGGCCAACCATCTCGTCGATGTGGAAGAGGCGCAGCTGCTTGCCCAGCACGCGGTGGTCGCGCTTCTTCGCCTCGTCGAGCTGCGTGAGGTGCGCGGCGAGCTCGTCCTTGGAGGCGAAGGCCGTGCCGTACACGCGCGTGAGCCGGTCGAGCTTCTCGTCGCCCTTCCAGTAGCTGCTCGCAAGGCTCATCACCTTGAAGGCGCCGATCTTGCCGGTGCTCGGCACGTGCGGGCCGCGGCACAGGTCTTCCCAGGCCTTGCCCGGCTCGCCCGTGGCGTACCAGCTCAGCGTGGCGCTGCCCGCTTCGCAGGCGCGCTCGGCGTTGTCGAGCTTGAACTTGCTGCCCTCGCCCTTCAGCTTCTCCATGCCCTTGGCTGCGGGCATCTCGTAGCGGGTGAAGGGGCGGTTTTCGGCGACGATCCTCGCCATCTCCGCCTCGATCGCCGCGAAGTCGTCGGCGCTGATCGCCTTGCCGCCCTCGAAGCTGATGTCGTAGTAGAAGCCGGTCTCGAGTGGGGGGCCGTACACCAGCTTCACGTGCGGGAACAGCCGCTGGATCGCCTCGGCCATCACGTGCGCGGTGCTGTGGCGGATCAGGAAGAGCGCATCGGCGTCGGCGCCGCCCTCGCGCTTCTTCGGGGTGACGATCGCCAGCGCGCAGTCCTTCTCGAGCGTGGTGGAGAGGTCGCGCAATTCACCGTCGACCTTGGCGCCCACGGCGGCCTTCGCCAGGCCCGCGCCGATGTCGGCCGCGACCTGCGCCGCGGTCACGGGCTTGTCGTAGGTGCGCTTGGAACCATCGGGCAGCGTGATGACGGGCATGTCAGGGTCGCTCGGGCTTGGTGGCTGGGAAGAGCTCGCGTTCGTTGGCGAGCGGACGGGGTCGGTTCTGCAGCGCCACCATCTCGGCGGCGAATTCCTCGATGCTCGCGAAGCCGTAGTGCTCGCTGGCGAAGCGCACATAGGCGATCGGATCCAGATCGCGCAGGCGGGTGGCAAGGCGGCGTCCGATCTCGGAACTCTCCACCTCGCGATCGAAGTCCCGGTGCAGCTCGTCCTCGAGCTCCTGACAGAGGCGATCCTTGGCTTCCTGCGGGATGGGGCGCTTGCCGCAGGCTGCCTGAAGGCCGCGTGTCAGGCTGCCGGTGTCGAAGGGCACGCGGCTGCCGTCGCGCTTGATCACCGTCAGGCGCGCGGTGCGCTCCAGGCGTTCATAGGTGGTGAAGCGCTTCTGGCACTTCAGGCACTCGCGGCGGCGGCGGATGGTCGAGCCGTCCTCGCCGGGACGGCTGTCGATCACCTTGTCCTCGTCTTCGCCGCAGAAGGGGCAGCGCACGGGAGATCAGACCTCCTCGATCTCGGCCACCTTCTTCGCGGCGAGCTCGTCCACCTTCTCCGTGTGCTTCTTGGTGAAGGCGTCCACGTCTTCCTTGGCGCTCTTGGCCATGTCCTCGGTCACGCCCGCCTTCTTGTCCGCCTCGAGCCCGTCGATGGCCTTGTTGGCGTCGCGCCGCTCGTTGCGGATGGTGATCTTGCTCTCCTCGGCCAGCTTCTTCACCTGCACCGCCAGTTGCTTGCGGCGGTCGGAGCTCGGCGCGGGCACGTTGATGCGGATCTGGTTGCCCTCGGTCATCGGGTTCAGGCCCAGCCCCGACTTCTCGATCGCCTTCACGATCTCGCCCTTCGCGCCCGGATCGAAGGGCTTCACCAGCAGCTGGGTGGCCTCGGCCACGTTGATGGCCGCGAGCTCGCGCAGGTCGGTCAGGCTGCCGTAGTAGTCGACCTTGATGTACTCGAGCATGGCGGTGTTGGCGCGCCCCGTGCGCATGCCGCGAAGTTCACGCGTCAGGTAGTCGACGCTCTTCTCCATGCGCTCTTCGCATTCCAGCAGGATGGTGTCCAGGTCCACGGCGGTCTCCTTGTGCGAGGCCCGCGAGAATAGCGGAGGGCCGGATTTTCCGGGCGCGGCGGCGTTCAGCCGTCGGTCACGATGGTGCCCACGCGCTCGCCCAGCACGGCGCGCTTCACGTTGCCGGTGGTGCGGAAGTTGAAGACCTCCACGGGCAGCCTGTGCTCCATGCACATCGTCATGGCGGTCAGGTCCATCACGGCCAGCCGCTTCTCGAGCACCTCGCTGAACTTCAGGCGCTCGTACTTGGTGGCCTTGGGATCCTTGCGCGGATCGGCGGAGTAGATGCCGTCGACCTTGGTGGCCTTGAGCAGCACCTGCGCCTGCAGCTCGACCGCGCGCAGGCTCGCGCAGGTGTCGGTGGTGAAGAAGGGGTTGCCGGTGCCGGCGGCCAGCACGATCACGCGACCCTTCTCCATGTGCCGCATCGCGCGGGCGCGGATGAAGGGCTCGGCAACCGCGGTGATCTGCAGCGCGGTGAGGAGTCTGCTCGGGATGCCCTGCGACTCGAGCGCCTCGCGGAGTGCAAGGCCGTTGATCACCGTTCCGAGCATGCCCATGTAGTCCGCGGTCGACTGCGCGATGCGGCCGGTCTCGGCCAGCCGCGCGCCGCGAATGATGTTGCCGCCGCCCACCACCACGGCGATCTGCGTGTCGGGGCTCGCGCGCCTGGCCTGCGCGATCTCGCCCGCGATCACCGAGAGCTCTTCGGGGCTGATGCCGAGCTGACCCTCCTGCGCGAAGCTCTCTCCACTGACCTTCAGGACGACGCGCTTGTAGGGGGTGGGCATGGGGGATCCTCGGGGGCCGATTCAACGTCCCGCAGGGCGATCGGTCAAGCGAGTCGAAGCCCCTGGATCCGTAGAATCCCGGAGCGTTCGTTCCGTTCCACCTGCCCCAGGAGAGCCACGCGTGCTCGCGGCCCAACCCCCGAAGGCCGAATCCGATGCGCCCGGACGCCCCAGGCGCCGGTCGAGCTGGCCCGTGCTGCTGGCGGCGATCTGTCTTTCGATCCCCCTGCATCTGGCGCTGGCGCTGTGGCTTTCAGGAATCCTGACGGTCTCGCCGGCGCCGGTGCGGCAGGCGGTGCTCATCGAGGCGGCGCTTCCCGGTGCCGAGGCCGCGGGGCCGCAGGATCTTGATCCCGGACCGCGCGAGATGCCTCCATCGCCGGTGGATCTGGAACCTTCCGCCCAGGCCGAGGTGTCATGGGAGCAGGCCAGCCAGCCGGCCGCCATCCAGGCCGTGACGCAGTCGGGCCTCGAGGCTTCACCGTCGAGCGATGCCGCGGGCCCCGTTGCACCCGGGGCGGTCTCGATCGGCGCGGGTGGAGGGACGGGGGGCGTGGCGACCTCGACCTTCTTCGGCGCGCGCGGCTCCGGCCGACGCTTCGCCTTCATCCTGGACAAGAGCGGCAGCATGGCCAATCGCGGTGGCGGCGCGTCGGGGCCGACGAAGATGGACATGGCGATGGCGGAACTGCTTCGAAGCGTCGGCTCGCTGCCGGACTTCGCCCAGTTCCGGATCTGTCTCTTCGACACCTCGGTGCAGCTCTTTCCCGAGCGTGGCTTCGCGAAGGCGCGCGCAAGCGAGCGCCAGCGCGTGGAGTCCTGGCTTGGGGCCGCCCTTGCGAGCGGCGGCACCACGCCGCAGGTCGCGTTCGAGAGAGTGATGGGAGAACCCACGCCGCCGGACGCGATCTTCTTCCTGACCGACGGCCGCATTCCGGGGGAGGATCCCGCCTGGATCGCGCAGCGCGTGGTGGTTCGGGGCAAGACGATTCCGGTGCACTGCATCGCCTTCGGTGATGCCGACGCGGCGCAGCAGCTCGAGTCGATCTCGAAGGCCACGGGTGGCCAGTTCCGCTTCGTTCCGCTGGCGGGGGCGCGTCCATGAGGCACCTGGCGTGGATCGTGATGCTCGCGCTGGGGTCGTCGCAGGAACCGATGCAGGTCGCGCAGTCGCGGCTTGCCCGTGGCGACGCGCAGGGGGCGGCACGCGCGATCGAGGGGATGACCTGTCCGCCGATCGAGCAGGCGGCTGCGCGCGCGGCGTGGCTTGATGCGAAGGGACGCATCGCGTGGCAGCAGGGAAGGTTGGACCAGGCGTTCGCCCTGTGCGCGCAGGCGGTGGCGTGCGCGGAGCGTGCCGGGGTCGCGCTGCCGACGCACATGGCGGCGCTGCGGCCGGATCGGGCGTGGGTCGATGCGGCGAGCGGCTTGCCGGTGCGAGTGCTTCCGACGGGCGATTCGCGCGATGCGGCGGCGCTGGCCGGGGCGCTCGCCGACAGTCCCGAAGCGCAGCAGGAGGCCGGCGCGTGGCTGCTGCTCGCGGCGCGGCTGCTCGATCCATCCCGTGCGGATGTCGAGGTGCCCACGCCCGGCGAGAGCGACAAGGTCGCGCGCCGTCGCGCGGCTTTCCTGCGGGCGGCGCTCGCCGCACGGGCGGGCGACGCAGAAGCCTCCGTCGCGGCCGTGCGCGCGGCGGGACGCGACGTCGCGGCGCTGCAGCCGCTCTGCCAGTGGTTCGAGGGCGAGGCGCTGCTGCGACGGGCCAAGCCGGATGCTCGCACCGCCAGCCTGCGCTTCGTGCAGTGCGCTGCGGCGCTCGATGACTCGCCATGGCTCCGCGCCAGCGCACTTCGTCGCGCCGCGATGGCCCTTGACCCGATCGATCCGTCCGAGGCGACGCGACTGCGCGCCGCGGCCGATGAGGAGACCCCATGAACCCGAAGATCCTGCTCGCCTCGTCCAGTCTGCTGAAGTTCATCACCGATGGAGGCGTGATCGGTTACGTGATCGTCGCCCTGAGCGTGGTGGCGCTGGGCCTGATCGTGGCGCAGCTCGTGCTGCTGCGCCGTTCCGCGCTGATTCCGCAGTCGATGGTCGAGGCCTGTCGTCGTGAGGTGGCGGCGCGTCGTCTCGCTCGCGCGCGGGAGATCTGCAAGGCGCAGGCCGATGACTGCTACGTCGCGCGGATTCTTGGCGCGGGTCTGGCGAAGGCCGGCTCCGGCACGCTTGGCATGCTGCAGGTGCGCGAGGCCATGCAGCAAGCCGGCGACGCCGAGACGGCACGCCTGTACCGCTGGATCGACGCCATCGCGGTGATTGCCAGCGTGGCGCCGCTGCTCGGCCTGCTCGGCACGGTGCAGGGCATGATCGGTGCGTTCGAGGGGGTGGCCTCGAGCGCCGTGAACGACGCCGCGTACTACGAGTCGCTCGCCAGCAACATCTCGCTTGCGCTCATCACCACCTTCCAGGGACTGGTGGTCGCGATTCCATGCACGGCTGCGCACGCCTTCCTGCGCAACCGGATCGAGGCCGTGGCAGCCGAGGCGGGCGACATCGCCGAGTCGTTCGCGCTGCTGATCGAGGGAGGCGGCCCCGCATGAGGTTCGGTGGGCCACGACGGCCGCTGCTGGAACTGGACATGACGCCGATGATCGACGTCACGTTCCTGCTCCTCATCTTCTTCCTGGTGACCGCGCAGATGGCCGCGCGCACCCGGGGCGAGGTGCGCCTGCCGGTCGAGTCCGGCGAGCAGGAGGACCGTGCCTCGCAGGCGGGGCTCGTGGTGATCGTGCGTGCCGATGGCTCCATGCTGGTGGGTGACGCCGAGGCGGACACGAACGTGATTACCGAACTGGCGAAGCGTGCGGTGGCGCGCGGCGTCTCGAAGGCGCCGGTCGTGCGCGCCGATCGTGACGCCCCGGTCGCCGCGCTGAACGCCGTGGCGACGGCGCTTCGTGCCGGCGGGGCCGGGGCCTTCCAGCTGGCCACGCAGCGGGAGAGCGCCCCATGAGATTCGGCACGATCCGCGGCGCCTCGCGTGGCAGGCCGGCCATCAACCTCGTCAGCATGATCGACGCGACCTTCCTGCTGTTGAGCTTCTTCCTGGTCACGGCGGGCGCCTCGCGCGTGGAGGGTCGCCTCACGGGTGCGCTGGGAACCACGGGTGGCGCCGCCGGAGACCTGCAGGCCGTGGTGGTGGACGTGCAAGGTGCCCCGGGTGCGGCGTGGTATCGCGTCGCGGGGCGACGCATCGATGGCGTGGATGCGTTGCGTGCCGCGCTGGCCGGCATGCCCAAGCCGCCTGGCGTCGCCGTGCGCATGCACGCAGGCCCGAACGCGGGTGACGCGGCCGCGGCGCTTCAGGCGGTGCGCGATGCGGGATTTGATCGAGTCAGCTATGCACCCGCCCCGTAGCGCGATCATCCTCGCGTGCACGCTGCTGCTCGCGTTTCCCGCGGCAGGCGAGTCGCTGCGCACGTTCGCCGAACGCCACGGCCTCTCCTCGACGCTGCGACAGTGGTGGGTCGAGCGGCTGCGCTCTGGCGCTGCATCGGTCCGAATGGAGGCGGCCAAGGCGCTCGGCGCCGAGGGTGTGCTGTACCAGGCCGACGCATCGATCACGGCAAGGGAGCGCGCCGAGCTGCTGCGGCTGGTCGTTGCGGCGCTGCCGCCGCAGGATCCCTCGGCCATGCGCCCAAGGCTTGAGGTGGCGCGTCAGGATCTCGGCCTTGCGGCGCTGCGAATCGACGCCCTCCGGGCCGACGTGGCCGACGAAACCGCGCTGCGGGAGAGTCTGGAGGCGCTGGCCCGCGTGGAGGATGCGCTGCGCCCCATCCAGTCGCGCATGGCCGAGAGCGGCGCGAATCGCGACCGTGGCAGCGCGCTGCGCGAGCCGGCGCAGCTTCTGGATGGCTGGCAGCGCACGCTGCAGGCCTGGATCGACCGTCGCGTCGCCTCGCGCGTGCGCGATCGTCGCAAGACGGAACTCGATATCCAGCGCGCGATCATCCAGTTCGCCCGACTGATCGACATCGAGTCGGAGTCGCCGGCGCCCGGTGACGCGAGCCAGGACCTCCTGAAGACCGAGTTGGGCGCCGATGCGGGCCTGGGCCTGGCTGTCGCCCTGCAGGTGGCGGGTCGCGCCGCCGAGGCGGAAGCGTGGCTGCAGGCGATCGAGACCGACGCCGCGCAGACCGACGCGGCACGGCGCGTTCCACTGTGGCGACTCGGCTTCGCGGTCGATGCCCGCGATGCGGTCGCGATGCGCGCGGCCATCGAGCGCATGTCGGCTCGTGGCATTCCATCGTCGCTGGCGATCGCGGCTGCACGGACGGCCAGCCGCGTGCCGGGTGCCGATGGTTCGGCGGTCGTCGCGGCGGCCGTCGCCGCGATGGATCCCGCGGGTCGCGCGGAGTGGCTTGCCGGCCTGGAGAGCACGAAGGGACCGCTGCAGGGCCTTGCGCAGGGATTGCGCGAGGCGGACCGGCGGCTCGAACGCTGGCAGCGGGGAGATCGGACCGGCGCAGCCGAGGCGACGGAACTGCTCGTGCGTGGGCTGGCCGACGCTGGCGACGTCGCGCCCGCGTCGATGCGCGCGGAGGCGTTCCGGGCGCTGGGATGGGCCCATCGCGCATCGGGGGCGATGCCCCAGGCGAGCGCGGCCTTCGAGGCCGCGGCCGACGCGAGTCCGGCGCTCGCGTCCGAGTGTCTGTGGCTCGCGGCACTCAGCGTTCCGTCGCAGGAGGAAGCGGGGCGGGAGCGCACGCTCCAACTGCTGGCTCGCCAGCGCGCGCTGGACCCCAAGGGTCCCTATGCCGGTCGCGTGGCCGCCTGGACCAGCCGCCTGGGAGGGCTCGGCTCGGATGCGCTTGCGATCGCCGTGCTGCTTGACGTGCCGCTCACGGATCCATTCCTCGCCGACGCGCGTTGCGAGGCGGCTCGCAGGATCCTGGCGACCGCGCCCGCCGATTCCGCGACATCGCGGTCCGTCGCCGAGCGCGCGCTGCGCGCCCTCGAACCCGTCGTGCATGTCCCCCAGGTCGCGCGCTGGCGCCTCATCGCCGCGGTGCGCGCGCTCGATGTCGAGTCGGCTCGGCAGGCTGCGCTTGCGCTGCGGCCGGAGGACCTTGGCGACGCGACCGTGCGAAGCATGCTCGTGCAGGTCCACGCCCTGCAGGGCGAGACCGACCGGGTGCGTGCGCTGCTGGCGCAGATCCCGCAACCCGAGTCCGCACGCGCGGCCCTGGCCGCCTCCTTCGCCCTGGCCTCGGTCGCGGGCCCCGAGGCCGCGATCGCCGCGCTCGACCTGGCGCTCGTGGTGCTCGAGTCCGACCCCTCCGACGAGTCGCTTCGCGGCGTGGCACGGGATCGCGCCGCGCGCGCGATGGTTCGCACCGCGGATGAGGGGGTCGCGCTGCCCGCTGAACTCGCCGCGCGGGCCGTTCAGGCGCTGGTGGTGGAGCGCGCCGTCTCGCGCGCCGAGGACTTCGCGGCCGCGGAGGCCCTGCGATCGGCGGGGCGCGCGAACGACGCCATCGAGCGGCTCCAGCGCATCGGCGGCTCGCTGTCGCAGGGAAGCGAGCCGTGGGCCGAGGCACGCTGGCGACTTCATCGCGCGCTGCTGGCGTCGGATCCTGCGCGCGCGCGGCGCATGCTCGAGCAGCACCTCACGCTGGTCCCCGATGGCGGTCCCGCGCCTTGGGGGCCGCGCCTTGTGCAGGCCGCCGGAGGCACGACGCCATGACCGCCTTCGACGATCGCGTTGCGCAAGTGCGTGAATTGCTCGCTCGCACCGGCGGCTGGAACGCACGCACGCGCGCGGCGCTTGTCTCCTGGGCACGCGTCGAGGGAGTCGGAGAGGCGGAATTGGCCCGGATCCTCGAGGTCGTGCTGGCAATCCGCTCGCACCACGCGGCGCCGCCAGCTTCCACCCCGGAGCCGCCGTTGCCGCGGGCCGCGCCCCCACGAACGCGATGGATCGCCACCGCGCTGGTCGTGATCGGCCTCGCACTCTCGATCGCGCTCCTTCGACTGCTCGTCGAGCGGATCGGCGCGATGCCCCAGCGTGTCAAGACGCCCACGCAGGTCGCCGTTCGCGAGACGGTCGCGGCACCCGAGCGAACGCTCCCGCCGCCGCCGGTCTCGTTTCCGACGCCTCCGACGCTTGCGCCGATCGCCAGCGGCACCACGACAAGCCAGGTCGAGCCGTTGGGGGCGCGTCCCGAGGGAGATCTCTCCGCCGCCGATCTTCAGGCGTGGAGACAGGCCTTCGTCTTGCTGGCCGGATCGTGGATCTCGTTGCCGCTTGAGCGTCGCGATGCGGTGCTCGAGTCGCTCGCGGTGTGGATGGCGCTCGCGACGAGTCCTGAAGAGCTGGCCGCCATGCGGGCCAGCGCGGACCGAATCGCCAGCGAGGGCGCCGATGCGCGCGAGGACATTCTCGCGCGCGCGCTGTCGGCCATGCTCGAGGCGCAGGTCCTGCGCAGGGACCGCCTTTCCCCGGCCGTGGCTGGGGACCGCGCGTTCTCTTCGGGCCTGCCGCAGGATGTCGATGCGGCGCTTGACGCGTGGGCCGCCGCTCAGATTCCCTCGCTCGTCACCGACCTCGCGCAGCCGCAGGCGCGTGATCGCTGGACCGGCTGGCTCGAGGCGGTGCGCCAGATCGAACGCCCTTCGGCACGGGTGGAGCTTGCGTTGGCGGCCATCGACGGCCTGCTGCGCTCGCAGGCGCGCCTGGACAGTCAGGGACTTGCCGCGGACGCGATGGGCTCGCTGGTGCGCTCGCTGCCGAGCGGTCCGGACCAGTCTGACTTCGAGAGGGTCTCCGCGCGCATGATTGGCTGGCTCCAGGACGCGTCGGTTCCATCCGAGCGGCTGTGGGCGCTCGGCGGCGTCTGGCGAAGCGTCGCGACGCCGCCACAGGAGCGGCTGCTGGTGGGCGAGCGCGACTCCATGTCGACGCGCGCGCAGCTTGCCCAGCAATGGGAGGCACTCGGAACCTCGGGTGCCCGGCCGGCATGGCAGCCGTTGCTCGAGTCACTGCGCACGCCGCTTCCTTCGGCGGACGCGCCGCTCTCTCGACGCCTTGACGCACTCTCGGACCGGATCGTCCTGCTTCGTCGCGTCGACGCGCTTCTTGCGCGCCGCGATCCGGCGCAGGTCACGCCGGTCGCCGCACCCGAGGTCGCGACCCTTCGCGACGTGGAGCAGGAGGATGAGTCCCGATGGGCGGACAAGCTCCTGGCGCCGCGGACCGAGGTGCGCATGCAGGCGCTGCAGTCGCTTCGTGCCGAGGGTGCAGGTGCGCTCTCGAGCTCCGACAGCGCGGCGCTGGCCCTTCGCGCGCTCTCGGCCCCCTCGAAGGAGGAGCGACAGCTGGCCCAGCAGGTCATCCGCGATTCCATGATCGACGCACCCTCGATGCGGCTGGCGATCGCGCGCGAGGTGGCGGTGGCGGCCGATCCGCGTCACGCCCTCGACCTGCTTCAGGACATCGGCGGCTATGACCTTCCCACCGAGGACGTGCCGTCCCTTCGAGCCGAGGCACTCGCCTCGATCCTGTCGTCGCTGCCGCCTGGCGAGGCACTCGAGTCGGTCGCGGGTTCGCTCGCCAGGCTCGACGCCGAGTTCGCGCTCTGGCTGAACGCGGGAGCGGCACCTGCCACCGAAGCCGGCGCAGCCGCATGGCGTGCCGCTCGGCGGGCCGTGAGCGCCTCGGGTTCGCTTCGACCCATGCCGCCACTCGACGCCGTGGTGCAGGGCGCGTCAGCTCGCGTGCGTCGGCTGGAGCGTCTTGCGCCCAACGGTCCACGCGCGTTCGCGGGGGCGCTGGCGGTGATCGCCGACCTTGAGGCCGCCCGGCTCTCGGTGCAGCAGCCGCGCACACTCGAGGCGGTGCAAGGGCTGCTGGCCACGCTTTCCCGCGCGCGTGCGCGGGCCGCCGACGCGATCGTGCAGGCGGGCCTCTCGCTCGACGCGATCGCCAGCCTGCGGCTCGCCACGCTTGGTGCGCCGCTCGACGCCGGGGCAGCGCCAAGGTCGACGGATCCGGATCCCCGGTCGGGAGCGGCCGCCCTCGCGCGCGCGGAGTCGCTCGGTGCACGCCCCGGGACCGATGCGCAGGGATTGTTCGAGGCGCTGCGTCAGGCCGTGACCGCGGATCCATCGCTCGCCGTGTCCGCGGCGCTCCTTCTCGGGCAGGATTCCGGCGACCCTGCTCTCCGGGAACTCTGGTTGGAGCGTGCGCAGGCGCTTGGAGCGGCGATCGATCCCGCGACCGGCATGTCCCGCTCGGCCACGCTTGCGATGGCGCAGCTGCTCGCCGCGGCTGAGCGTCGCCAGCTCGACCGCGTCGTCGCGCCCAAGCCCGGAGCCGTCGGCCGCGAGGAGCTCGAGCGGTTCGCGCGCTCGCAGGGCGTCTCGCTGGAAGCGCTGCTCATGGCGTTGCGCACGGCCACCGACCCATCGCGTCTCTCGCGTATCGACAGCCTTCGCGAGCTGGTGCTGCATGGACTCCGGACGTCGGCGCGACCGTGGCTGGGTTCGCTCGCATCCGGGCGTGCCACCCCGATGCCCGAGGCCGACGAGGCACAGCCAGCGCGCCTGCTTCCGCAGCTTGAACCGTGAGGTTCAGCCCCCCGGCAGGTCCAGCCGCAGCACGTGATCGTCCATCACGAAGCCGCCGCCGATGTCCGCCACCAGCGAGCGTTCGATGCGGAAGCCCGCGCGCGCGTACGCCGCGAGGGCGCGGGCGTTGCCCTTGTTCACGCGCAGTTCCACGTGCGTGGCGCCCGAAGCTCGTGCCTGCTCGATCACGTGGCGCAGCATCAGCTGCCCGATGCCCAGACCCTGCAGTGCGCGCTCGAGGTAGAGCTTGTGAAGGTGAACCGCGCCCGCCGCGTCGAGCTCGTGCGCCAGATAGCCGATCGGTGCCGCGGCCTCGACGATCGCCCACTGCACACCTCGCCCCATCTCCTCGCTGATCCGTTCGGGGCTGTACATCCAGTCCAGCATGTGACGGATCTGTTCCATCGAGATCATGCCGGGATAGCTCGCATGCCAGATGCGGTCGGCCAGGGCGCGCAGCAGTGGAATGTCGCGCGTGCCCGCGGGCCGGATCGAGATGGTCGCGCCGTCGCGCATCATCGCGCCACGCCGAGATCCGCCATCGCGCGCCTGGCCGCGATGAAGCCTGCGCTGCCGATCACGCTGCCGGCAGGGTGGGTGCCTGCGCTGCACGAGTAGGCGCCCGCCACCGGCGTGGCATGCGGCAGGCGATCGGCGAAGCCGAACCCGTTGTCGACATGATGGATGTGCCCGCGCGTGATCCCGAAGTGGCGCTCGATGTCGGGTGGGGCCAGAACGAACATGTCCTCGACCAGGTCGCTCGTGCCCGGCGCGAAGCGGTCGCAGATCGAGAGCAGGTGCCGCGCGTAGCGCTCGCGCTCCGCCTCCCAGCTCGATTCCTTGATCTCGTACGGCACCCACTGCACGAACAGCGCGCTGTTGTGGCGGCCCGCATCGTCCTTCAGGCTCGGGTCGACCGTGGTGTGGATGTACCACTCGATCGTGGGGAACTGCGCCAGTCGCCCCGCACAGACATCCGCGTAGCCCTCGCGCATCAGGCGCATCACGTCGGGCTCATCGGGCAGCAGGTGAATGGTTGGCCCGTACTGGCCACGGTCTTCCGGCAGGCAGGTGAACTTCGGCAGTCCGTTCAGCGCCAGGTTCACCTTGAAGGTCGTTCCGTCCCGTCGATATCCGTCCACGCGTCGCTTCCAGTCCTCGGGAAGGTTCGTGTCGCCGATCATCGCGCGCAGTTTGAAGGGGTCGGCGTTCACCAGCACCGTGCGCGCGCGGATCTCCGCGCCATTGGCGAGCCGAACGCCCTCCGCCACGCCCCCGCGCACCAGCAGTCGATCGACGCCCGCGTTCATGCGGATCTCGCCGCCCGCGGCACGCACCTTGTCTGCCAGCTGCGATGAGATCGTGCCCATGCCGCCCTGCACGATCATCCAGGTTCCGTCGGCACCGGGCAGCCGGCACATGTTGTGCACCAGGAAGTTCATGCCCGTGCCCGGCGTGTCCCAGCCGCCATGCAGGCCGCTGAACCCGTCGGTCACCGCGTACATCGCCTTCAGCAGGTCGCTGCGGAAGCCGAAGCGCTCGAGGTACTCGCCGACCGAGCCGCGGCAGAGCCTCACGAAGGTCTCGCGCAGCGCGGGTCGAACGAAGCGGTCAGCGGTGGCCTCGATCGACAGCGGCTCCTGCAGCCAGGTGGGCGCGATGTCCTCGCGCAGCGCGGCGAGCTCCGCGTTCAGCGCCTCGTTCGCCCTCCAGTCGGCCTCGCTGAAGAACGCGAGAAACTGCGCGCGCATCGCTTCGCGGTCCGAGCCGAAGAGCAGGTGACGCTTGCCGGTCGTCGGCAGGAAGTAGTGGGGGTCTCGGCGAAGCACGGGCACGTCCAGCCCCAGTTCAGCGATCAACTCGGGCTGCATCAGTCCCAGCAGGTAGGCCCCGGTGCTCGTGCCGAGCTTCGGCGCCTTCGGGAAAGGCCGCTCGGTGCGCACCGCGCCGCCGACGACCGTCTTCTCCTCCAGCACGAGCGTTCGCAGCCCCGCGCGGGCCAGGAGCAGCGCGGCGACCAGGCCATTGTGGCCCGCACCCACCACGATGGCGTCGAAGCGCTCGTCGCCCACGCTCACGCCTTGGCCAGGCCGTGCTCGAGGTCGCGGATCAGGTCGTCCGCGTGCTCGATGCCCACGCTCAGGCGCACCAGGTTGTCCAGGATTCCAAGCTGCTGGCGGCTCTCGGCCGGCACGCTGGCGTGGGTCATGATCGCCGGGTGCTCGATCAGGCTCTCCACGCCGCCAAGGCTCTCGGCCAGCGCGAACAGGTGCACGTTCTCCAGGAAGCGCCGGCTCTCCGCCAGTCCGCCCTTGAGCAGGATGGTGATCATGCCGCCGAAGGCGGGCTTGCCGTCCAGCCGCATCTGCCGCGCCGCCACGGCGTGCTGCGGGTGGCTCGCCAGACCCGGATAGATCACCTTCTCGACCTTCGGGTGCTTCTCGAGCCACTGCGCGATCTTCATCGCGCTCTCGCAGTGTCGCTGCATGCGAACGGCCAGCGTCTTGGCACCGCGCAGCGCCAGGTAGGCGTCGAAGGGCCCCATCACGCCGCCGATCGCGTTCTGCAGGAAGCGCAGCTTCTCGCCCAGTGCCTTGTGCCGCGTGACCAGCACGCCGCCCACCACGTCGCTGTGGCCGCCGAGGTACTTGGTGGCCGAGTGCATCACCATATCGAAGCCGAGCTCCAGAGGTCGCTGCAGCATCGGCGTGGCGAAGGTGTTGTCGCACACGCTGATGGCGCCGTGCTTCGCGCAGATCCCCGCGATCGCCGCCAGGTCCACCACCTTCAGCGTGGGATTCGTGGGCGTCTCGACCCACACCATGCCGGCCTTGTGCCTCGACAGGTGCGCCTCCAGCCGTGCCGGATCGGTCAGGTCCAGGTAGGTCGGCTTCAGGCCGGCACTGCGCTCACGCACGCGCGAAAGCAGCCGGTAGGTGCCGCCGTACACGTCGTCCATGCTGACCAGCGGCGCACCGTGGTCGAGCAGTTCCAGCGCCGTGCCGATCGCGGCCAGTCCGCTCGCGAAGGCGAAGCCGCCACAGGTTCGCTCGTCCGCCTCGCTCAGGCCGCTCGACTCCAGGTTCGCCACGCAGCGCTCGAAGGCGAAGCGGGTGGCGTTGTGGCTGCGGCTGTACTCGAAGCCCTTGTGCACGCCGGGGCTCTCCTGGATGAAGGTGCTGCTCGTGAAGATCGGCGGCATCACCGCGCCGGTGGTCGGCTCGGCGTGCTGGCCGCCGTGGATGCAGCGGCTTTCCAGGTTCAGGTGGTCGTGGCTCATGGTTTCTTGGTGGGGTCCGTGCCGCGCGCTCACGGCATCTTCTTGCGCAGGAAGTTGATCAGGTCGATGCGGGTGATGATGCCGTAGAAGCGGTCATCATCGGCCACGATCGCCACGCGGTCGGCGCGGAAGATCGGCAGCAGGTCGTTCACGCTCGCGCTCGGAGGCAGCGTCTCCAGACGGCTGGTCATGAAGTCGCTCACGGGGCGCTTCGTGCCCTCGCCCCCCTTGAGCAGCGCCAGCAGCACGTCGCTCTCGTCCAGGATGCCCACCACGCGATCGCTCGCGTCCAGCACCGCCAGCTGACTCACCCCGTACATGCGCATGCGCTTGATCGCCTGCATCACGGGCATCTCGGGGCTCAGCACGTAGTCCTCGTGGTCCAGGTGCCTGCGCGCGATCAGGTCGCGCAGGTCGCCGTAGGTCTTCCGCTCCAGGAAGCCGTTGTCCACCATCCACCAGTCGCTGAACATCTTGCTCAGGTACTTGGCGCCGGTGTCGCAGATCAGCGTCACCACGCGCTTGGGCGTGGTCTGCTCGCGGCAGTACTTCAGCGTGGCCGCCATGAGCGTGCCCACGCTGCTGCCTGCCAGCACGCCTTCCTTGCGCAGCAGCTCGCGCGCGGTGTGGAAGGCCTCCCCGTCGGTGATCGCGTAGGCCCTGTCCACCAGCTTCATGTCGCAGATGTCGGGAATGAAGTCCTCGCCGATGCCTTCCACCATCCAGCTGCCGGGCGTGACCTTCTTCCCCTCGTTCACCAGCGGCGCCAGGATCGAGCCAACCGGGTCGGCCAGCACCATCTCCATTCTGGGGTTGCGCTCCTTCAGGTACTTGCCCACGCCACTCACCGTGCCGCCGCTGCCGACGCCGGCCACGAACGCGTCCACCTTGCCGCCCATCTGCTCCCAGATCTCGGGGCCGGTCTCGTCGTAGTGGGTCTGCGGGTTCGCGGGATTGCTGAACTGGTCCGTGTAGAAGTGGTTGGCGCGTTCCTTGGCGATGCGGGCGGCGATGTCCTGGTAGTACTCCGGATGGCCCTTGCCCACGTCGCTGCGCGTCAGCATCACCTCGGCGCCCATCGCGCGAAGGTGGCTGATCTTCTCGTCACTCATCTTGTCGGGCACCACCACGACCAGCTTGTAGCCCTTCTGCGCGGCAACCAGCGCCAGCGCCAGGCCGGTGTTGCCGGCGGTCGCCTCCACGATCGTGCCGCCGGGCTTCAGCTTTCCGCTGCGCTCGGCCTCCTCGATCATGCGCACCGCGATGCGGTCCTTGATGCTCGCGCCCGGGTTCAGGTTCTCCATCTTCACGAAGAGCTGGCAGGGGCCGGTGTCCAGGCGCTGCAGGTGCAGCATCGGCGTGTTGCCGATCATCTCCAGCACGTTGCCGAACACCGGAGCGACGGCACGATGGGTGGTCTGCGCGGGCATCCGGCGAGTCTATCGGTGAGGCAGCCACGGCCCGCGCCTGTCACAATGTGTCCGTGAATCCGGATGCACGGAATGGCTGGCGGCTCGGCACGCACGAAGGCGAGCCGGAACTGCTCGCGCCCGAGGACGCGCCGGGCCGCGGTCTGCGCGCGGACTGGCGTGAGCTTCGCGTGCCGGGCGGCCTTCAGGCGTTGCGTGGGCAGCCGCTGGGACGGGCCGTCGGTTCGGGCGCGCGCACCGCGATCGACGCCACTGCGGGCCTGGGCTTCGACGCCTTCGCGCTGGCCGCGATCGGCCTGCAGGTCAAGGCGGTGGAGCGCGAGCCATGGGTGCGGGCGCTTCTCGAGCGGGCGCATTCGCGTGCCGCCGCCGACGCCGCACTTGCCCCGATCGCCGCGCGCGTGCGAATCGTCGCCGCCGATGCAAGAGAGCTTCTTGCCTCGCACCAGCCAGTCGACGTCGTGCTGCTCGACCCGATGTTTCCCGCCAAGCGCAAGTCCGACGCAAAGCCGCCCAAGGCCATGCAGGCGCTCGCGGCAGTGGTGGGGGCGGATCAGGATTCCGACGCGCTCCTGCTGCCGGCGCTCACCGTGGCGAGGCAGCGCGTGGTGGTGAAGCGTCCGCGTCAGGCGCCGCCGCTGGCGAATCTCAAGCCAGCGTGGACCATCGAGGGCAAGCTGCTGCGCTTCGATGTCTATCGCGGCCAGGCGAAGGGCTGATCGGCCCAAAAAGGGAACGGCCCGAGGCAAGCCTCGGGCCATTCGGCGGAAGATCTCCGCCACACTCCCAGTGTTTCGTGTCAGGCGCGGCGTCGGCGCGCCATCAGGCCGGCCAGACCCACCAGCGCCGCGGCGCCGGGGGCGGGGACCGCCAGATACAGGTTGTCGATCGTCGCGTACACCTGGCCGTTCACCAGCGGCACGGCCACGATCGTCATGGTCGAGATGTCGGCGGTCGTCGAGTAGAAGCCGATGAAGTCGGAGGGGCCCGTCGAGATGCCTTCGTAGGTCAAGCCGCTGGCCAGCGTCACGGACACGATGCAGCTGACGGAGTTGAAGTTGACGTCGGTGCCGAAGATGTTGCCGGCGACCGCGCGCACGCCCGGATTGAAGTCGAAGGTCAGGGGGACGGGGAAATTTGTCGAGAACAGGCCGTTGTCGACATACAGGCCTCCCGATGCAGTGGCGGTCCACACCACGTTTCCGAGCGTGTCGGAAACCGGAGAGTCATAGGCGCCGTTGGCAAAGTCGTTGAAAGACTCCGTCCCAACCACCTGGCCACCGTTGGTCACGCGCCAGTTCCAGAGTGCCTGGCTGTTGGTCACGATCACGCTCGCATGCGCGGAAGCGCTCATCGCGACAGCGGCCACAGCCGAAGCGGCAAATCGGATTGACATGAAGGGAACTCCGAAGGAAGGGAACGAGGGAACTGCAGACGGGAACTCGAACAGCAAGCAGCGGACACTTCGTTCCGACTGGACACTCGTTTGCCAACTTGAACTGACTCAAGCGGGAACTTGTGTGGCTGGCAACAGAGGGGGAACGCCAGCGGAACGAAGTGGAAGATGCCACGGAACTTGCGGCTTGCAACCGCTTGGGTTGAACTTGCACACGAATTTCGGCGTGCGGCATGGGAAGCATGCGAGTTTCGAAATAAAGTCCAATAAACGGTGACTTCTGGCTTTCAAATCATGCCAAAAAACGTGGACGTTGCCTCCGGATTCTCGTGTGCTGAAAATCTTTCGTTGCCATGAGGGGCAATGCGACCGATTTGCGTTTGTACAAGTGAAGGACACGCAGCGGGTCGCGGGAACCGACCCCTGCAGCAGCGATGACGGCCGGACGGGAACCCGGCCTCTCGCACGCGGAACGACGGACGGGAACCCGTCGCCCGCAACGCAGTGACGGCTCTTCGGCCCCCAACTCGGGGGCCGATGCCGCTTTTGGGGATACATCACGCTGCGATCAATAGACTCGCCTCGCATGGCGACACCCCGGTTCCTCGTTGATCGCATTCCTGCCTTGGGGCAGACGGCGTGGCTGCCCCGGGAGGAGGCCCGTCACGCGGTTGGGAGCCGGCGTCTGGGCGCGGGCGACCCAATCGAGCTGGTCGATGGCCGCGGGGGGCTGGCGCTCGCCCATGTGGGCAACGATCGTGACCGAGACGGCAACCTGGCCGCGCAGGTGCGCGAGGTGCAATACGCCGCACGCCCACGACCGGCGATCCAAGTCGCCACGGCTGTGCCGAAGGGCGATCGGCTGTCGTCATTGCTGGACGCGGCCGGCGAACTCGCCGCCGAGTCGCTCACGCCGCTCGATTGCGAACGAAGCGTGGTGCCCGCGGATCGGCTCGGCGGCGAGCGGCCGACGCGCATCCTCGTCGAGGCGATGAAGCAGAGTCGCGGCCTCTGGTGCACCGAGATCCGCCCACCGTCGGAGCCCTTGGCGTTCGCGCGCGGCGCACATGCCGCGGGGCAACGCGTCCTGCTCCTCGACCCCGCCGGCCTACCGCTCATACGGGCCGTTCAGGGCGCCGAGTCGATCGCGTTGCTGGTGGGGCCCGAGGGGGGCTTCAGCGAGAGTGAGATTGCGCAGGTCGCCGATGCGGGCGCGGCGAAGGCTTCGCTTGGCTCGGGAATCCTGCGCATCGAGTTGGCGGTGGCGGTGGCCTGCGGCGCGATCCGCGCGATGCCGTAGCCGAATTCGTGAGGAAGTGGACCGTACCGGGGTCGAACCGGTAACCTCCGCCTTGCAAAGGCGGCGCTCTCCCAATTGAGCTAACGGCCCGCGAGAGAAATCAGTGTATCGAGGGGGGTGCGCAAGGCGCGGCTCGATGCGTCACTTGCTTGCGTTGGGGGCGTCGATCGGAACGCGCTGCACCTGGCCGTCCTTGCGGGTGGTCAGGATGTCGATCGAGCCGGGGTCGATGATGTTCAGCTTCAGCGCCTCGTCGTAGCGCTTGGTGCCGCGGATGCCGACAAGCGTACCCAGCATGGTGCTGAGCTTGTTCGCGTCCTTGGGCGCCACGTATGCCACGGTCTGTCCGGCGGCCGGATCCGTGACGCGGAACAGCAGCGGCAGGCGGTTGCCGTTGTAGACGGTGCTCGCGTTCAGCACGCCCACGGCGGTGTAGTCGGCGCGAGCCTCCATCGCCAGCCGAAGCTTCTCGTAGCGCTCCTTGTTGCGCTCGCGGGCGGCCATCGCCTTCGCGACTTCCTGCTCGAGCTGCTGCGCCTCGGCGAGCAACTCAAGCTGCTTCACGCGCGCGGCCGCCATGCTCTTCACGTCGGTCGGGCAATACGCCTCGGACATCAGGGCGTTGTAGCGCTCGCGCATGGGGCCGACCTCGGCCGAAGTGGTTGGCTCGTTGCGGACCTTCTCGAACGAGGCCTCGAGGTCCTTGTACGACGCGCGGCACTTCTCCGCGGCGATTTCCGCCTCGGTCTTGACCGGCGGCGCGGGCTTGGGGGCCTCGACGGGCTTGACGGTTTCCTGCGTGGCGGCGGGGGCCGTCGTCTCCACGGTCACGACGCCGCCCTGGGGCGCCTGCCCCGCGGTCGCCGTCGTGGACGCGCCTTCGATCACCGGCGCCGAGGCGGGTGCTCCCGCGCCGATGGCCTGCGACTCGCCCTGCGTGGCGCGACGGACGAAGTTCATGTTCACCCAACCGATCGCGCTGGCCGGCAGCGCGACCTTGTGGACCTTCTCGCGTTCGCCGTTGACCTGAGCGACCACCGCAAGCGTGTCGCCGGGCGCGAGTTCCCCGATCGACTTGATGCTCGCGTCAGGGTTTCCGTCGGCGCCGATGTTCGGCGCGCGGACCGCCGTGGCGGTGACGACGGTGAGCGTCTTGCCGTCCGGGGAGAGCGTGACCTTCTCGTCGGCCAGGACGTACCCATGGATGTTCTGGAAGGCGCCGCCGCGCGTGCGGATCTTCGCCCAGCCGTAGCTCTCCTCCTCGACCTCGACCACGTCGCCGAGCTTCAGCTTGCCGAACGGGTAGGCGCTGTTCACGCTCGGACCGCTGCGCACGTAGACGTTGTCCGCGTTGATAGTGGCGGTGAAGCCCTTTGCAGGCGCGGCGGGCGCCGTGGCTGGCGCCTGCGCGGGAGCGGCGGCGGGTGCCGTGTCCTGCGCGGAGGCGAGGCCGGTGGTGAGAAGGGCGAGCGTGAGCGACGGGAGGATTCGTGCCAGGTGCATGGGGGAGGATTCTAGGGAAACCGCGGGGCGGCTACAGTGCCCACTTCATGCGGCGGAACCTCACCCTGCGGATGGGACTTGGCGCGGCCCTGGCGGCCCTGACGCTGGCTTCCTGTTCCGCGCCCGAGGACGATCGGCCCGAATTGCAGGGTTTGCGCCGCTCGATGGATGCGGCGGTCACGCGTGAACTCGCTCGGGCGCCCGAGAAGGATCCGGTCAAGCCTCTGGAGCGCCAGACCCCGGCGGTGTTCGAGGAGCTGAAGGATCGTCGCGCGCAGCTCGACGCCACCGGACCCCAGATCGTGGTGGGTGGACAGGTGGTTGAGCTTGGGATCGACCTGTACGGCCAGGCGTTTCCAGAGACCGCGCTCTCGTTGCAGGACGCGATCCGTCTTGCGGTGAAGAACAACCTCGGTGTGCAGGGCGCCCGGCTGCAGCAGGGCGTCACGCAGGCCGAGCTCGTGGCGGCGCAGGCGGCGTTCGACGCCGCGCTCGTGGCAAGCACGCAGACGAACATCCAGGACCAGCCCACGCAGAACTTCGCCCCCGTTGCGGGCATCGCGCTGCCCTCGGACTTCTCGAATCACTTCAAGCAGTGGACGCTCTCGAGCGGCATCCAGACGGCCACGGTGACGGGCGGAACCTTCAACGTGGGCATGTCGAGCACCTACTCGAAGCTCTACCCGGAGAACCTGTACTCGAACAATCCGGCGTGGATCAACGCGTTGCAGGTGGGTCTCTCGCAGCCGCTGCTGCGCGGCTTCGGCACCGACGTGAACATGGCGCAGATCCGCCTGGCCCGCAACAACGATCGGCGCAGCCTGCAGCAGCTGCGCGCGCAGCTCATGCAGCTGTGCCGCGACGTGGAGCAGGGCTACTGGGCGCTCGTGATGGCGCGTCAGCGCGTGGCCACCGCGCAGTGGCTCGTGCGCGTGGGCGTGGAGGTGCGCGACGTGCTCGCCAAGCGCCGGGCCTTCGACACCACGCAGGCGCAGTACGCCGACGCGGTGGCCAAGGTCGAGGACCGCAAGAGCCAGCTGATCCGTGCGCAGCGCGACGTGACCGCCGCGGTCGATCGGCTGAAGGTGCTGCTGAACGATCCGTCGCTGCCGGTGGGCGACGAGACGATGATCGTGCCCGCCGACTTCATGGTGGACCAGCCGCTGAAGTACTCCCTTCGCGAGGCGATCGCGACGGCCATGGAGCAGAGCCCGGCCGTCACGCAGGCGCTGCTTGGCGTGGACGACGCGGGCATCCGCCAGGTGGTGGCGGACAACGGCCGGCTGCCGGACCTCAACCTGAACGCGCAGATGCAGTTCAACGGGCTCGAGGGCGACTACGGGCAGTCCTGGCAGGAGCTCGGCGAGGCTGGCTTCGTGAACTATCTCGTGGGGCTGAACTTCAACCAGCCGATCGGCAACCGTGCGGGCGAGGCGAACTACCGCCGCGCGCGGTTGCAGCGATCGCAGGCGGTGCTGGCCTATCGCGGCGCGGTGCAGACGGCCATCTTCCAGGTGAAGGATGCGCTGCGCAGCGTGGAGGCGCAGTACCGGCTGATCGAGCAGACGCGCGCGTATCGCCTGGCGCAGGCGGAGAACCTGCGGGCGCTGCTGGTCGAGGAGCAGACGATCGCCACGCTCACGCCGGAGTTCCTGGCGCTCAAGTTCCAGCGGCAGCAGGAGCTCGCCAACGCGCAGGTGCAGGAGATGCTCTCGCTGGTCGAGTACAGCAGCTCGATCGCGCAGCTCTGGCACGCGATGGGCACCGGACTGCAGATGAACAGGGTGGAGCTGGACGTGGCGAACCCGCCCGAACCAGGGGCCTGAGATGCCGCGCCGCGTGGCGAGCGATGACGCCGGCATCCGCGAGGCGGCGGCGCGCATCCGCGAGGGGGGCGTGGCGGCCTTTCCGACCGAGACGGTGTACGGACTCGGTGCCAGCACGCTTGCGCCCGAGGCGTTGCGCAAGGTGTACGAGCTCAAGGGGCGGCCCTCCGACAACCCGCTGATCGCGCATGTGGTGGATGCGGTCGATGCCAAGATGCTGGTCGCGGACTGGGATCGGCGCTGCAACCGGCTGGCCGCGGCTTTCTGGCCGGGACCGCTCACGCTGATCCTGCCGCGCGGCGACATGGTGCCCGACGAGGCGGTGGCGGGGCTTCCATCGATCGCGGTGCGTTCGCCCATGCATCCGGTGGCGAGGTCGCTGCTCTATGCGGTGGACGGGCCCGTGAGCGCACCGAGCGCGAATCGCTCGGGGCATGTCTCGCCCACGACGGTCGAGCACGTGATGGCGGACTTCGCGGGGGCGGAAGACCTGCTGGTGCTGGAGGGTGGCCGTGCCGGGTTCGGCATCGAGAGCACGGTGCTGGACCTGACGAGCGATGTGCCGGTGATCCGCCGGCCGGGTTCCGTCACGGCCGATGCGCTGCGCCGAATCGTGGGCCACGTCGAGACCGCGCATGCCGTGGAGCAGGGAATCAGTCCCGGTACGAGCCTGATCCACTACGCGCCGGATGTGCCGGCGACCATGGTGCCATCAGTTCGGTTGGCTGGTTTCCTCGGATCGCTGCAGGCGCCGGCCGCGGTGCTCGCGATGCCGGGGAGCGAGGTGCGCGAGCCGCACGTCGCCATTCGAATGGAGCCGGACGCCGAGGGATACGCCCGAATGCTGTACGCGGGCTTGCGTCAGGCGGAGGAGACGGGGCTGTCGCAGATCGTGATCGAGGAGCCGCCGGGCCGCGATGGCGTGTGGCTGGCGGTGCTCGATCGGCTGCGCCGTGCGACCTTGAGATAGGGAGAGCAGAGGGTCGGAGGTCGTTATCCGACCATGCGACGCATGGTCGGATAACG
>JBIIOC010000105.1:0-6682 GCA_044337135.1 Phycisphaerales bacterium
CGACCTCCTTCAGGCCCGCCTCGAGCTTCTTCTTGCGGGCGTTCGCCTCCTCCATGAACTGGTTGCGCATGGCGCCGATCTGCATCTCGAACTCCTGGCGTTCCTGCAGCTTGTCGATGAGGCGGGCCAGGCTCACGCTGGCGGTTCGCGTGCCCTGGTTGGCGTCGGCCGGCCGCGCGGTGCCGAAGGCGCTGGTGGCAAGCAGGGCGGCGGTGCCGGCGGTCACGACGAGCAGGATGGTCCGGGCGCTTTGCAGCATGGATCGGTTCTCCGTGGGGAAGGCAGGGATTGTAGGTCGCTTCGAACCGCGCTGCAGGCGTGCCGCGAGCGTCAGAACGGAAGCTCGGCGTTGAACGAGAACACCTGCGTGCTGTCGAACTCCTGCTTCGCCAGGGGCACCGCGAAGTCCAGCGCGATCGGCGCCGGCCCGAGCATCGGAATGTAGAGGCGCAGGCCCGATCCCACGCTCACGCGGTACTGGTCCAGCGTCACGGAATCCTCCACCGTGCCCGAGTCGCAGAAGAACACGATCGTGACCATGTCCATGATGAGCGGCGTCTCGAGCTGCGCACCCGCGAAGAACAGGAACTGGCCGCCGACGGGATTGCCCTCGTTGGTCGGCTGATTGAGCGACACCGCGCTGCCGTACTGCGTGTACGGGGCGACGATGGGTGCCGCCGGCCAGGGTGGGGTGTTCAGCAGCGCCTGCGCCTGCGGGCTCACGCCGCGGAACGCGAAGCCTCGCAGGCTTCGGCCGCCCAGGTAGTAGCGCTCGAACACGGGCGCGTTCTCGCTGAACAGGTAGCCGGCCTGGCTGTTGAGCCGCAGCGTGGTCTTGCGCCCCAGGAAGTCCTCGTCGAGCGTGAGGAAGGTCGTGTAGGAACCGCGGAGCGCGGGATAGGTGTAGTCCCCGAGGTACTGGCTCACGCCGATCTCGGCGATGCTGCCGGCGCCCGGACGCTGCCGGTTGTCGATGGTGTTGCGCTGCACACCGGCCGAGATCACCGAGAACACGGCGGGTCCGGCCTGGTTGTAGATCTCGATGGGCGTGCCGGACTGGAAGTCGCTCAGGGTCACGCGCTCCAGGCGCACGCTGCTGTTGAAGGTCCAGAAGTCGCCGATGCGGCGGCCCAGGCTGAGCTGGCCGTTGATGCGCTCCTCGTCGTTCTGCGGATAGATGCGGTCGCGGTAGAACGCGCTCGCGGTGCCGGACCAGTCGCTCTCGAACAGGTGCGGATCGCCCACCGCGATCGAGTAGGTGCTCACCTCCACGCCGGGCTGGATGCTGGCGTTGAAGGTCTGACCGGCGCCGCGGAAGGCGCGGCCGCCGGCGAACTCGCCGAAACTGGCCGGCGGATCGGCCATGTCGAAGTTGTACTGGTTCAGCGAGATCTCGCCGCCGAAGCCGTTGTCGGTGCCGACCGCCACGCCGAAGTTCAGGCTGCCGGTGTTCTTCTCCTTCACCGTCACCAGCACGTCACGCTCGCCGGGGCGGTCCGGATCGACCGGCTGCGCGGTCACGCGCTCCTCGTTGAAGAGGTTGCTCGCCTTCAGGCGCTTCTCGGTGTTCTCGATCTCGTTCGCGTCCATCGGGCGCCCGGGCTGGAAGCGGACAAGCCGCCGGATCACCTTGTCGCGCGTGATGAAGTTGCCCTGGATCTCCACCACGCCCGTCTTGAACTGCTCGCCCTCGGAGACGGTCAGGATCATGTCGACGTCGGGCTCCTCGCCCGCGCGCACGTAGGTCGCGTCGGCCCGCGCGTCGGCGTAGCCCATGGTGAAGTAGGCGCTCTGGATCGACTTCACGCTCTGCTCGATCCGGTTCTTCATGTAGGCGTCGCCGGGCCGCAGCGACATGAGCCCGCGCAGCTGCTCGGGACTGAACACGGTGAGCCGCCCGTCCGCGCCCGTGCCCTCGATGCGCACCGTGCGCAGGCGGTACTGGCGGCCCTCGGTGATCACGAAGACGACCTTCGCCTCCTTCTGGTCGGCGCTCAGCTCCACGCGGCGGTCCACGCGGACGTCCACGTAGCCGCGGTCCTTGTAGTAGCCGTCGAGCGTGGCCACGTCGTCGACCAGGCCCTCCTCGTCCAGGTTGCCCTTGCGGAACAGGAAGATCCAGGGCTTGGTCTTGATCTGCGCCGCCAGCTGCTTCGCGGGGAACGCGCGGTTGCCCGTGAACTCGATCTCGCGGATGCGCACGCGCGGGCCCTCGACGATCTTGAAGATCAGGATGCCCTCGTTCTTCAGCCGGCTCTCGTCCACGGCCACCTCGACCAGGTAGTGGCCCTTGCTCTTGTAGAGCTCCTTGATCTTGAAGACGCTCTGCTGCAGCAGGAAGTCGTCGCGCGGTCCGCCCGCGTACAGCGGGATCACGGCGGAAAGGTCCTGGTCGCTCAGCGCGTAGTTGCCGACCGTCTGGATCGCCTCGACGATCAGCTGCTCGACCAGGTTGTAGGTCACCTGCACGGTGCCGTCCGGAAGCAGCTTGGCGTCGGCGGTCACGTTGGCGAAGTGCCCCAGCCGGTAGAGGTTGGCCACGTCCTCGCGAACGCTTCGCGCGTCGTAGGGCTCGCCCGCGGACACGCGCATGTTGTTGCGTATCTCCTGCTCGCTGATCCTGTTCAGTCCCAGGATCGTCACCTGGCTCACGGGGCGGTCCGCGAGCTGCTCGTCCTCGACGCCGTCGGCACGCGCAGGCGTGAGGATCGCGAGCGCGAGCAGCCAGGCGATCCCGAGGGCGCGCAGGAGGGCCGCCCCCAGCGGGAGCGAGCCCGTGCAGAGGGGTGGGCGGGCGGGGCCGGGCATGCGGGCGGCGCGAGGATAGCCGTGCGTTGAGACAGCCGCCATGCGGCGACCGTGCTAGGCTGAAGACTTCATGAGACTGGACGAACTGGCCCGGCGCATCGGCGCCACGCTGCACGGCGACCCGACGGTTCAGGTCACCTCGTGCGCGCCCGTGGATCGCGCCTCGCAGGGTCAGGTCAGTTTCGTGGCCAACAACAAGTACATCGACCACCTGCTTCGCACCGGGGCCAGCGCCGTGATCGTCGCGCCCGGGCTGTCGGTCCGGGATGGCGTGGCGAGACTCGAGGCGGCGGACCCGTATTTCGCCTTCCGTGAGGCCATGGTCGCGCTGCATGGATTCCGCAAGCATCCGGCCCCGGCCGACGCGCCGGCCGGGGCGCCCTTGCGATCGCCGGCGGCCGTCGTGCACCCGTCGGCGACGCTGGGTGAAGGGGTTGCGCTGCATGCGGGCTGTGTGGTGGAGCGTGGTGCGACCGTCGGTGCCCGCTGCGTGCTCTATCCGGGCGCCTACGTCGGCGAGCAGGCGGTCCTGGGTGACGACTGCGTGCTCTTCCCGGGTGCCACCGTCTACGACCACTGCCGCCTGGGGCACCGCGTCACGCTGCACGCGCATGCGGTGATCGGCAGCGACGGCTTCGGCTACGCCACCCACAAGGGCCGCCACGAGAAGATCCCGCAGGCGGGCATCGTGGTGCTGGAGGACGATGTGGAGATCGGTGGCGGCTGCGTGATCGAGCGCGCCGCGATGGAGGAGACCCGCATCGGCGCCGGCACAAAGTTCGCCGACCTCATCTCGATCGGCCATGGAACCCGCATCGGCAAGCACTGCCTGCTGGTGAGCCTGGTGGGTGTGAGCGGCAGCGTGGAGATGGGCGACTACGTGGTGCTTGGCGGGCAGGCCGGCGTGACCGGGCACCTGAAGATCGGCAACAACGTGCAGGCCTCGGGCAAGGCGGCGATCGTGACCGACCTGCCGGATGGCTCGCGCGTGGGCGGCATTCCCGCCATCGAGCTCGATGCCGCCAAGCGCAACGCGCTGGCAGGGCGCGACCTGTACGGCATGGCACGCCGGCTCAAGCAGCTCGAACGCGAGATGGAACGACTTCGCAAGCAACTCAGTCCCTCGGACACGACCTCGGAGACCCCATGACAACCGCCACGCTGCACAAGACCGTCTTCCATGGCCTGCACCTCGAGCACGGCGCCCGCATGACCGACTTCGCGGGCTGGGACATGCCGCTGACCTACGGCAGCATCCTGGACGAGCACCGCTGGTGCCGCAGCGCCGCCGGATTCTTCGACGTGAGCCACATGGGTCGCCTGCACTTCAGCGGGCGTCACGCGCGGCGCTTCCTGGACAAGGTCTGCACGCGCGGGATCCTTGGCATGCAGCGTGGCATGATCCGCTACTCGCTGGTGTGCAACGAGCAGGGCGGCTGCCACGACGACGTGCTGGTGTACTGCCTTGAGGAGGACGAGTACCTCATGGTGTGCAACGCGAGCAACCGCGCGAAGCTCGTGAAGCACTTCGAGGCCGTCAAGGGCGACCTGGCCTTCAAGATGGAGGACCGCACCGAGAGCACCGCGATGGTGGCGCTGCAGGGCCCCAAGGCGATGGAGCTGATCGGCAACTTCAGCAAGGAGATTCCCACGCTGAAGCGCTATCGCTTCACCGAGAAGAGCCTGCTGGTGGTGAAGCTGCTCGTCAGCCGCACCGGCTACACCGGCGAGGACGGCGTGGAGATCATCCTGGGCGCCAGCATGGCCAAGATGGCCATGGGCCTTTTCCTGAAGGACATGGGCAAGGCCGATGGCGTGGTGAAGCCCTGTGGCCTCGGCGCGCGCGATTCGCTGCGCCTCGAGGCGGGCATGCCCCTGTACGGCCACGAGATCAGCGAGACGATCGACCCGCTGACCGCCGGTCTTGACTTCGCGGTGAAGCTCGACAAGGGCGCCGGCGACGAGCGCGAGGGCCGCTTCATCGGACAGGACGCGCTGCAGGCGATCGCCGCGGCGGGCGGACCCCGGCGCAAGCTCGTGGGCCTGCTGGTCGACGGCCGTCGCAGCCCACGACAGGGCATGAAGGTGATGGAAGGCGACCGCGTGGTGGGCGAGGTGACCAGCGGTTGTCTGAGCCCCACGCTGGACCGGCCGATCGCGATGGCGATCGTGGATCGTGCGGTGGCCGAGTCGAAGCCGGCGCTGAGCGTCGATCTGGGTCGCGAGCGTGCGGGCGCCGCGATCACGCCGATGCCGTTCATCAAGACGGTGCGGTGAGCGCGCGGCCCGACCACTTCGCTCGCTCGAGAATCAATCCTCGGAGACGCGCTTGCGGCCGCTTCCCGGCGGCCGGCCACGTCGCTTGGCGGGAGCCTGCGGCGCCTCGGTCTCGCCGCCCTCGCGGATCCACTGGCTGGGACGGTCGTCCGTCAGGCGCGCATGCAGCTTCTTCAGCGCCTCCTCGGCGATCTGGCGCACGCGCTCGCGGGTCAGTCCCACCGTCTCGCCGATCTGCTTCAGCGTGAGCGGCTCCTGGCCTTCCAGGCCGAATCGCAGGCGCAGCACGCGGGCGTCGCGCTGGTCGATGGAGTCGAGCAGCTTCAGGATGTAGCCCAGATCCTCGCGGTCGGTCACCTTGCGCTCGGGATCGGGCGTGCGGTGATCCTGGAACAGGTCGCTGAAGTCCACCCCATCGCCGTCGTCCTTGGTCGGTGCCTGCGTCGGGGTGTTGCGGGCCTTCACGGCGCGCTTGACGATCTCGAGCTTCTTCGGGGGAATGCCCATCAGCTCGCTCAACTCCTGCAGGCTGGGCTGGCGGGCGTGCTCCTCCTCGAACTTGCGCTGCATCTGCTTGTAGCGCGCGATCAGCTCGACCATGTAGGCCGGAATGTGGATCGGCTGCACGGCGTTGATCAGCGTGCGCTTGATGGCCTGCTTGATCCACCAGCTCGCGTACGTGCTGAAGCGCGCACCCTGCGCTGGATCGAATCCCTCGACGGCGCGGATCAGCCCGATGTTGCCTTCCTCGACCAGGTCGGCGAGCGCCAGTCCGCGGTGGGCGTAGTTCTTGCTGATGGCGATGACCAGGCGCAGGTTCGCCTTGATCATGTGCTCCTTCGCACCCAGGTCGTCGTCGTTGATGATGCGCCAACCGAGCGTCTTCTCCTCCTCGGGCGTGAGGAGGGGAACCTCGTTGATCTGCTTCATGTAGACATGCAGATCGGATTGGGAGCTTGGTCGGGGCATGACGGCGTTACGGAAGACCCGTGGGCAGGTCATGGTAGATCGGCGGGGTGGGGGCGTGCCACCACCCACACGGCGGGATTTTCGTGCAGTTCCCATTAGCATGGCCCACGGCACCCCATGGACGACCTCACCCCGATCCTTTCGGAATGGCCTTGGGAGCCTGGTCGGCTCGATGTTCGGCGGATTCAGGGTGCCGATGGAAGGCTCCTGCTTCAGGTGCGGGTGGAACTGGGTGTGCTTCAGATGGAGGCCGACGGCCGCCCCGACGGCCGGTCCCATCAGGGGCACGACTCGGCACTCGCCTGGGCCCGTGCCGGTGCGGCCGCATTGGGACCGACGGCCGTCGGCGATCTTGCGACCGAGATGGGACAGCGACGGCAGCGGGCGCTCGCGTGCGCCATGCTCGAGGACTGGGTGCGCGTGCGGCGCGACGCGATGGACAACCTCGAGGCGATCGAACTGATCGCGCGTCGCGGAGCCGATCCTTCCGATCGTGCGCGGTTCGACGGCTGGCGACCGCACGAGCTCGCCATGCGCGCGCGTGCCGAGGCCGCGATCGCGGTGGCCTCGGCGCGTCGTGACCTGGCGCAGGCCGCGCTGGATGCCGGCCTGCATGCCGTCCGTGAGG
>JBIIOC010000029.1:0-21749 GCA_044337135.1 Phycisphaerales bacterium
CGCCAGCAAGGTTCGTGCCCGTGATCGTGATGCTCGTCCCAGCCGCCAGGGGACCCGAGGAGGGCGTCACGCCCGCGAGCGTCGGCGCAGCCACGTACGTGAAGCCGCCCGACTGCGTCACGGATCCACCTGCCGTCGTCACCACCACGTCCTGCGCTCCAGCTATGCCCGCCGGCGTCTTCGCCGTGATGCCCGTCGCCGATGCCACCACGCTCGTCGCAGCCACCCCGCCCACCGTCACCGTGGCACCAGAAAGATTCGTGCCCGTGATGGTGATGCTGGTGTCCCCTGACGCGGGACCAGATGCGGGTGAAACCGAATCGATCGAGGGCGCGGCGAGAAAAGTGAATGCCCCGGGCTTCAGCACTTCCCTACCGAACGACCGCACGATCACGTCCTGGGGCCCCACTTGACCTGGTGGCGTGACCGCCATCACGCTGCCGAAGGAGTTCGCCGTCACCGCGGCCTCCACGCCATCGATCAATACCTCGGCCCCACCAAGACTGGATCCGACGATCGTGATCGTCGTGCCTCCCGCTTCCGGACCGATCGCGGGAGCGACCGAATCGATCATGGGTGCGTACTGTGCAAACGTAAAGTGCCGCGAAATCCGGTACTGCGGATTCATGCCGGAGGCGAGTGCGCCCGAGAAGGTCGTGCCTGACTCGTTATTGGTGCCGCCGCCGTTCTTGCCCACCATGTTGAACTGCGCCTGCATGGTGATCATCTGACCAGCGCGATTCGTGATGTCGATGGCGAATCGACCCACCATCCAGTGCCATTCGAGCGAGTCGCCCGCGGCACCAGCCAGGTTCGCCGAGCCGGCGGCAGTGGTGCGGCCGGTCTGCATCTGGCCCTTGGTCGACATCACGTCCGTGCCTCTATAGAGGTCGCCGTAGGTGGCGTTCCAGGTGCTGTTGTAGAGGCTGATGCGGGCGAAGGGATTCTCCGAGGCGGCGGCGCTCGAGTAGCCGTTGCCACCTTTGCTGCTGTACCAGCCGCTGGCCGTGCCCTCGTCGATGTAGTTGGAGCCGGCCACGCTCATCTGCGTGAAGCTGGAAGCGCCGGTCCAGCTACCAGCGACGCCATGATCGATCAACGAGCCCGCGCGGTTGGTGACCTTGGCGTTCGCGCCCTGCGCGCGGTTGCCAGCGGCGATGAAGCTGTCCCAGCTCTTCGCGGCGCTGTCGGTGGGCAGCCAGCCGTTGCCAGCGCCGCCACCGTGCACGAATATGTCACTGATGGCAGTGGCCTGGCTGGTCTTGAAGATCGTCCCATGGGTGTTGAAACCCAGGATTGAACATCCGATCGAATCGCCGAGATGCGTGCCTTTCACATAGATGTCCAGCACCGAGTAGATGCGCGCGTCGGCTCCTTCGCCATCGATGACTACGTACGTATCGGCGTAAAGTTGTGGCTCGACGGCGCCGAACGCCTGTTTTCCAAAAAGACTGGCCAGCAACAAAGCGGCTGGTAGCCACACGAGGCGCATGGAAACCTCGCACGACTTCAGGAACCCGATCAGCATCCCCGAAGGCCACACGGATGAGTTCGGGCAAATCCCGGTCATGCGAGGCAGTCTGCTCGCCACGGAGGGGGTCCATCAATGGGGGTTCCGGTCGAAATGCCGCATTTCGTGAAAACCAAACTCCGCTGCCCCCTATGCTCCATTCCATGCCCGACTGGAGCGACCCCGACAACCGCGCCGAGGAGCTCGCCGAGCAGGCGCGCGCGCTGTTCCAGAAGGGCCGTTATAAGGAAGCCGAGGCCTGCCTGCGCGAGGCGATCGAGCTCGATCCCGAACACGGCGCGTGGCGCATGAACCTGGGCGTCACGCTGCAGGCGCTTGGTCGCACCGACGAGGCCCTGCGCTGCTTCGAGCTGGCCAGCGCCCGCTCGCCCGATCACGCCGAACCTCGCGTGGCCGCCGCGGTGGCCGCCGCATCGCTCCAGCGCTGGCAACTCGCGCTGAAGTGGGCCGAGGAAGCCACGCAGCGCAAGCCCGACATCGACGCGGCGTGGGCCGTTCGCATCGAGTCGCTTCGCCGCCTGGGTCGCCGCGAGGACGCCTCGCTCGCCTTCTACCTGTCGCAGCAGCACCTGGAGGCTTCGCCCGCCTCGCTGCAGGCGATGGCCGAAGTGCTGCTGGAGGAAGGCAAGACCGAGCGCGCCGCGTGGAGCCTGCGCGAGGCACTTCGACTCGAGCCTGCACTTGCCCGCGTGCGCATTCGCCTGGCGCAACTCGCCGCCGACAGCGGCCAGCCGCATCGCGCGATCGAGTTGCTCACCGAGGAGACGCGCCACCACCCCGGCGATGTGCAGGCCTGGATCGCCTTCGGTGACCTGCTGGTTCGGCTGCGCCGTGCGCCCGAGGCCGCCGAGAAGTACCGCCGCGCCGTGGAACTCGACCCCGACAGCGCCGCCGCGCGCTGGCGCATGGGTTCACTCGCGCTCGCCGCGCGCCGCCTGGATGAAGCCTGCGCCGAACTGGAAATGGCCATGCGTCTGGATGCCGACAATCCCGCCCCGCGCGTGGAGCTGGCGCACGCGCGCCTGGAACGCGGCGAACGCGACGAGGCTGCGCGCCTGCTGGAGGTGCACGCCGAGCGCACCCCGCCCGAGCAGGATCCGCGCCTCGACAATCCGCAGGGCGCGGTCTCGCTGGCCGAACTCATGCTTCGCGCGGACCGGCCAGCGATGGCCGCGCGCACGCTCAGCGCTGCGCTGCGCTTCGCGGCCTGCCGCAAGGATGCTGCACTGTTCCGCAAGCTCGCCCTTGCCCGCTATCGAACCGGCGACCTGAAGGGTGGCGACGAGGCGAGCCAGCACCTGCACCGCCTGGATGCCACCGACGCGGCAGCCCCCTACAACCTGGCGCTCAGCGCGCTGCAGCGCGGCAACTTGACCGAGGCCGCGACCTGGGCGCGCCGGGGGCTGTCGGAGCACCCGCGCGACGCGGGCCTGCGTCGCGCGCTGCTGCGCATCTGGATGGCACGGCTCATCCCCTGGCTTCGAACGGCCTCGCCAGGCGACATCTGACACGCGTCACGTGACGCGCGCTGGCATGAAGAGTCCCCTGCGGACCTCAGTTGGCGGCGTTGGTGAAGGGCAGCAGTGCGAGGTGACGGGCGCGCTTGATCGCCTGCGTCAGCTGCTTCTGCTCGGTGGCCGACAGGCTCAGGCGCTTGCGACCAAGGATCTTGCCGTTGCCGGTCATCATGCGACGAAGCTCGTCGCAGTTCTTGTAGTCAACGGGGCCCTTGATCGTGCGTCGTTCGGTCGGTGCGGAGAACTGGCTCATGGTCTGTGCGTCCTGGATCTCGGTTTCGAGAGCCCCCGACGGTCGGGGGCGACGAGCCGGGTAGTGTAGCGGAATCCCGGCCACCCTCCAATGCCCCTGATCCTGTCCGACCTGCACCTGGGGCTTTCCCCACTGGAAATCGGCCATCTGGCCCCCCTGATCGAGGCGGCGGACGAGCTCTGGCTGAACGGGGACACGGCGGAGCTGCGTCACCCGCGTTATCGCGACCGGGCGGTTCACCTGCTCGAGGAACTCCGCGCCGCCTGCGCGCGCCGCGAGCTGCCGATGCTGCGACTGGCCGGCAATCACGACCACGACGAGTCCCTCCCGCTGCATCGCATGCTCGCGGGCGATCGCGTGCTGATCACACACGGCCACGCCTTCATTCCAGAGATCGCCCCATGGTCGGTCTGGGCTCGCGAGGCGGGGCGTCGTCACCACGCCTATCTGCAAGGCCTGCCCGAACGTGAGCGCGGCTCCATGCGTGCGGCGCTGCGTGCGGCGGCTGCGGCCAGCGAGGCCGCATGGAGCGACACCTCGCGCGAGCGCAAGCTGCACGCTGCGGCGATGCTCACGCGACCGTGGGCGATCGTGGCGGTGGTGCGCACATGGATGGAGTGGTCCGGGCGCGTGCACGACTTCGTCGACAGGCACCAGCCGCAGGCACGCGTGGTCGTGAGCGGGCATTCCCACAGGCGAGGTTGCGTGCGCGTGGCCGACCGCTGGCTGCTGAACACCGGAAGCTTCAATCCCCCCTCGCGCCCCGCCGCCGTGTGGGTCCGTGGCAACGACGTCGCCTGGATTCCGCTCTCGCTTCGCCGGGGCCGCTACGCGTTGCCGCCCGAGTCGCGCTGGAGACGCATGAGCGTCTGACGCATGCGCGTGCCGGCCGCGGCCACCGCCGCCGCATCCACGTCGTGCCGCAGTCCACGGCGCTCGATCGTCGCAAGCAGGGTTTCGGTGGCCAGGTTGCCTGGCGCGCCGGGGGCATAGGGACAACCACCCAGCCCAGCCGCGCTGGAGTCGAAGCTCCGCACGCCCAGCGCGAGCGCTCGTTCCACACACGCCGCAGCCATGCCGCGAGTGTCGTGCAGATGCAGGGTCACGGCGCTTGGCGCCAGAGTGCGGGCCACGCCAGCCAGCAGCCGCTCGATGTCCTCCGGCTGCGCGGCACCGATCGTGTCCCCAAGGTCGATCTCGGTGCATCCCATCGAAAGCAGCCGCTCGCTCACAGCGCGAACGGCCTCCGGGGTCACCGCGCCATCGAACGGGCATCGCACCACGCAGCTCACGTAACCGCGCACGGGCAATCCCGCGCCACGCGCCTGCTTCACCACGGGCTCCAGCCGCTGCAGGCAGGCGTCCACGCTGGCGTTCACGTTCCTCTGGCTGAACCCCTCGCTGGCACTCACGAACACGCTCACCTTGTCGGCCTTCGCCGCCATCGCCCCTTCAAGGCCCTTCTCGTTCGGCACCAGCACCGAAAGCAGCGTGCCGGCACGGCGGCGAACGCGCGACATCACCTCGGCCGCGTCGGCAAGCTGCGGCACCCACCTCGGACTCACGAAGCTCGTCACCTCGACCTCGGGAAAGCCGGCAACCACCAGCGCGTCGACGAAGGCGACCTTGTCCGCCACGGGCACGGTCGCGCGCTCGTTCTGCAGGCCATCGCGCGGCCCCACCTCGGTCACGCGCACCACCCGGTCCGCGCTCATCGCCTCTCCCCTTCCTGGCGCTTGCGCTCCTCGCGGAAGGCATGCCGAAGCAGCAGCCCCACCACCACCGCCACGATCACGGTGAGCACGCCCGCGGCGATGAACAGCGCGAACTCCGGCTCCATCGTCACGCGGCACCCCCGGGCAGGAACCGCAGGCTTGGCTGCACCACGCCGATCGCCCAGTCACCCTCGGCGGCCACGCGCACGCGCGTGCCGGGCTCCCCGCTGGCGTACTTCAACATCGCGAAGGCCACGCACGCGCTGCCCAGCATGGGTGCCGGTCCGCTGCTGGTGATCGCGCCGATCGTCTCGCCTCCAGCGGCTTCCACGTGCACTTCGGCACCGGCCACCGGCAGGCGATCCTCCTGCATGCGCACGCCGACCAGTCGCTGCTTTGGCTTGCCAAGGCTCTCCATTCGCGCCACGACCTCCTGCCCCAGGTAGCAGCCCTTGCGGAAACTCACGCGTCGAGCGAGCACGCCCGTCTCGTGGGGCAATGCATCGCGACCGAAGTCGACCAGGAACAGCGGCGAGCCGGCCTCGATGCGCGCGACATTGAAGGCATGCCATCCCACGGGCCGAACGGGCTGCGCGATTCCAACCGCAAGCAGCGCGTCGATCATGGGCACCAGCGTCTCGGGCTTCATGAATAGCTCGACCCCGGGCACACCAGCCAGATCTCGTCGAACGGCTCGCACCTCGAGCGAACCAAGGGCGCAGGCGATGCACGATCGATCCTGCTCGAGCAAGCCGGTCGGCAGTCCGAGCGCCTGCAGCAGCGCGAGCACCGCCGCCCCATGCAACGAGAGGCGGCCCGTCGCGCTGGTGACGTCCTCGATCTGCACATCCTCGCTGAACAGGAAGCCGCGCAGCTGCTCGACCGTCGCGGCCGCGGCGAAGCGATCCAGATCGACCAGCATCTCGTCGCCGAACTCCGCGATCAGCAGATCCGCCTGCACGCGACCCTTGCGGTTCAGCCAGAAGCTCTCGCGCGCCTCGCCCTGCTTCATTTCCTTCAGGTCCTGCGTGATCATGCGCTGCAGGAACGACACCCGATCGGCGCCCCGCACCCGCAGGGTTCCGCGCACGAAGCCATCCATCAGGCCAACGCCACGGCGGATCGCCGAATACTCCGCCGCGGGCGCGCCGAGGTCGGCGGCCATCTCCACGCAGGCGTCGGCGGAATCCGGTCCGTAGGGCATCCAGGCGACGGCCGGCTGGAGGGGCGAGGTCTCCCCGGCACCGGGCCGTGCGGCGGCGGACACGGCCGATCGAAGGCGCGCGGCCTGCGCCTGCACCTCCTGCTCGAGACGCGCATGCAATGGCGATGGAATCACGATCGCGATGGTATGCGTCCGGGGGCCGCGACGGCGCTCAACGCCTGCGCGCGAGTTCCGCGAGCCGCCGCGCAATCTCGTGCGCGGCGTCCACGCGCGGCTGGGCCGCAAGCGCCGCCGCCATGCGGTCGCGCGCCGGACCATCGGTCACCAGGCTCTCGAGCAATCGACCCATCACCTGCATGTTCGCCTCGGGCTCGATCGCATCCAGCGCGATCGCCGCCGCACCGGCCTCGACCAGTTCGCGCGCGTTCTCCCGCTGGTGCAGGTCGCGGTGATACGGGTACGGCACGAACAGGCAGGGCACTCCGTTCAGCGCCGCCTCGGCCACGCTGTTGGCACCCGCGCGCGTGAGCGCCACGTCGGCGGCGCCCCACGCCAATCCCATGCGGTGCAGGAACGGCATCACCTTCGACCGCACGCCCGCGCGTGCGTAGCGATCCGCCAGCGCGGCGATCTCGGCGTCCGGCATGCTTCCAGCCAGATGCAGCACCTGCCAGCCGGAGAGCAGTGACGCGCGCCGCTCGGCGAAGTGCGGCATGAAGCGGTTCAGCGAGGTCGCGCCCTGCGAGGCCCCCGTCACCAGCAGCGTGTGGCGCGCTGGATCGAGCCCAAGTTCCACCCTGCAGCGCGCTGCATCACCCGGCGCGATCGCGCTGCGGCGAACCGGGAACCCTGTCACGGCCCCATCCCATCCAGGCAGTCCCTTCGCGCGCACCGCGCTCCAGACGTGCGAGGCCCAGCGCGCCACGGAGCGGTTGGCGCGCCCCGGCGTGGCGTCCAGGTTCAGCAGCGTCACGGGAATCCCCATCCTGCGCGCGCGCCGCACCACGGGCGCCGACACGAATCCCCCCAGGCTCACCACATGTCGCGCGCCATGCTCGCGCAACGCACGCTCCGACGCGGCACCCGCCGCGAACCACGCGCGCACGAAGCGCAGCAGCGCCATCGGCCGCAGCGATGGCGGACGCGCCGGCATGGGCACGAAGCTCGCTCCCGCCTCGCGCAGCATCATCGCGTCCACCTTTCGGTCACTGCACAGGAAGACCGAGCCGATCTCCGGAGCGACCGTGATCAGCCGCTCCGCGATCGCAAGACCCGGACTCAGGTGGCCACCCGATCCGCCCCCCGCGAACACGATCGATCCTTGCTGGGGGGTCTCCGAGCCCATCGTTGGTCACGCAGGCTGCGGCATTCCCTCGTCGGATTCCGGCTGGGTCACGCCCGCGACCTCAAGCGCTCGGCGCCGCCCCTCGCTGACGCGCGCGATCGAGGCCAGCATGCCCAGGCTGAACGCGGTCAGGATCCAGCCCGTGCCGCCGCGCGAGATCAGCGGCAGCGCGATGCCCTTGGTGGGCGCCAGACCCGTCACCACGGCGACATTGATCAGCGCCTGCACGCTCACGGTCAGCGTGAAGCCCAGCGCCACGAGCGATTCGTAGTTGGTCGTCAGCGGCACGCGCCGCTCCTGGCCACCAGGCAGCTGTACACGTGCCGACGCGCTCGCGATCGCCAGGCCCGTGAGGGCCAGCATCGCGAACAGCAGCAGGATCCCGATCGCCCCTCCAATGCCAAGCTCCTCGCAGGCGATGGAGAAGATGAAGTCGGTCGTGGCCTCGGGCAGGTAGCCGAACTTCTGGATGCCGTTGCCAAGCCCTCGGCCAGGCAGCCCACCACCCGAGATCGCCGCCATGCTCTGGATCACGTGATAGCCCTTGCCCTGCGAATCCGCGAAGGGATCCAGATAGGCCAGGATGCGGTTCACGCGGTACGGGCTCGTCACCACCAGCCCCACGAAGGCCGCCCCGGCCAGCGGCAGCAGCAGGCCCACGTGCCACCACCGCACGCCCGCGCTCACCAGCATGGCAAGCGCGACCACCATGATCAGCACGGCAGTGCCCAGGTCCTCCACCGCCACCAGTGCGCAGATCACGCTCACCAGCGCGAAGGGCTGGATGAATCCCTGCCAGAAGGTGCTCAGCGCACCCGCGCGGCGGCAGCAGTGCCACGCCACGATCAGCGGCACCCCCCACTTGGCGATCTCGCTCGGCTGGAAGCTGAGAGGCCCCAGCGCGATCCAGCGCTTGGCGCCGTTCACTTCCTTGCCGATGCCAGGCACGTGCACCAGCAGCAGGCCCAGCAGGATCACGCCCAGCAGCCAGGGCATGGGGCTCGACCAGCCGCGCCGCGTGAAGATCGATTCCACTCGGATCCGGGTTCCAAGCCAGAGCGCCGCCAGCGCCGCCACCAGGAACATGGTGTTGCGACCCACCAGCAGTTCCTGCAGGGTGGTCTCGGACCCGTTGGCGCTGGTCAGGCCCGCGCTGTTCACAAGCACGGTGCCGGTCACCAGCAACGCGAACACGATGAACAGCAATCCCTGACCGGGGCGCATGGGATCCAGATATCGGCTCCGAGGCCCCGGAAGGGGCAAAAACGGGCATGGGTCACCGTCGCCGACCCTAGACTCTCCCCCTTCCCATGCCCGGCGTTCCCGTCTACCTGGAAACCTTCGGCTGCCAGATGAACGAGCTCGATTCCGAGCTGGTCCGCGGACAGCTGTTGCGGCTTGGCTATTCGTTCGTGGACGCCCCGGAACAGGCCGAAGTGGTCCTGTTCAACACCTGCTCGGTGCGCGAGCACGCCGAAAGCAAGGCCTACAGCCGCATCGGCCTGGTGGGCAAGCGCAAGGCCCAGGGCGAGCGGGTGCTGCTGGGGGTGCTGGGCTGCATGGCCGAGCGTGACGGCCTGGACATGCTGCGTCGGTATCCGCAGGTCGATGTCATGTGCGGACCGGGCGAGCTTGATCGGCTGCCCGCCCTGCTCGATGCCGCCCGCCGAAGCGAAGCCGCCAGCCAGGCCGAGCGCGTGGCCCTTGCCGGCAACCGCACCCGCCGAAGCGCCGTTCTGAGCGCGGTGCAGGACGATCTCGAGACGCTCGACCTGTCGCGCGCCTTCGATCCCGACGCCGAGGGCCGCCGCGCACACAGCGCGCAGGTGCGCATCACCCGCGGATGCAACAAGTTCTGCACCTACTGCGTGGTGCCCTACACGCGCGGCGCCGAGGTGCACCGCCCGCCCGACCACGTGATCGAGGAGTGCAAGCGCCTGGCCGACGCGGGCGCGATCGAGATCACGCTGCTCGGACAGACCGTGAATCACTACCGCTACGAGCATGGCCTCGCCGTGACCGTGGGTGGCCGCGAGGCGCCGCAGATCGGCCCCGGCCTGCAGACATTCCGCAGCCCGATTCCCGAGGGAAAGCGCGTCACCACCTTCGCGCGCCTGCTGCAACGCATCCACGACGAGGTGCCTGCGATCCAGCGGCTTCGCTTCGTCACCAGCTATCCACGCGATTTCGGCCGTGACATTCTTGAAGTCATGCGCGACTGCCCGCGCATCTGCCGCTATCTGCATGCGCCGGCGCAATCCGGCAGCGATCGAATCCTGGGCCTGATGAATCGCGGCTACACGCGCGCGCAGTACGAGGACTTCGTGCGCCAGGTGTTCGAGATCCTCCCCGATGCCACGCTTGCGGGCGACATCATCGTGGGTTTCCCGGGCGAGACCGACGAGGACTTCGAGGCGACCTGCGATCTCGTGCGCACCCTGCCGTTCAAGAACAACTTCATCTTCAAGTACTCGCCGCGTCCGGGCACGATCGCGATCGACCGCTTTCCCGACGATGTGCCCGACGAAGTGAAGCGCCTGCGCAACAACCAGCTGCTCGCGCTGCAGTCCGAGACGAGCGCGCGCGTGCATGCAGGCTGGGTGGGCCGCGAGGTGAACGTGCTGATCGAGGAGTGCTTCACGGATGCGATGCCCACGCGCGCGCCGGCGGGTGGCGTTGAGCTTCGTTGGGAGAGCCAGCGCGCCACGACCGGCAAGCGCGCACTGCGCGGCCGCACGGCCGGCGATCTCATCGTGGCGATGGATGCGCCAGCGGGCGCCGAGCCCGAGTCGATGGTCGGTCAGATCGTGCGCGCACGTGTCGATCGCTCCGCGGCGCTGCTGCTGCATGGCAGCGTGGTGCCGCAGACGGTGCCGACGGGCGTCTAGATAGTCCTGTAATACAGCCCTTTAACAACTGATATAGGCGTTTTAGCCAATCTTTGGCCCCAGAAGCCTCACACGCCTCCCCAATCAGCGGTTTTTCTTCTTCGTGCGCTTTCAACGCAACCTGCAGAAGCCATCGTTCGGAAGTTCACGCGTCGAGGAACTGCCTGTCGGATGAGTGTCCGCCAGGCGAGGGAGAGAAAGACCTCGACAACAACTAGATCCTCCTGAAGAGAGGGAAAGGGAAGAAGAGATGAAGCACTATCTCGTTGCTGCGTCCGCCATCGGTATCGCCGCGTCCGCCTTCGCCACCGTGGAGACCAAGCTCTACGCCGACACCTACATCGTGAAGGATGGCTCCGGCGCGAGCGCCCGCTTCTACTCGGTGCTCGATATCTATGCCAAGGGCAATCACCTCGGCGACACGCTCGGCGCCTCCATCCTCGGCCTGAGCACGCACTCCACGATCTTCAAGACCAGCCAGGCCACCACTGGCGCCGACATCTTCGTGCACGGCGGCAGCGCCGGCAACGGCTGGCTGCCCACCGACAGCGCCGCCAAGAGTTGGGACAGCTTCATCGCCGCAGGCAACCGCGCCCAGGGCGCCAACGCCAAGGTCACCAACCGCGGTGGCTCGCTGATCGACCACGGTATCGCCGGCAACTGGACTGGCGCGTCGAGCTTCACCCAGATGGGCGTGGCTGGCTCCAACTACATCGATGAGGGAACCGCCAGCGGCTGGTACAGCAGCAAGGGTGGCAACGCCTACTCGAGCGCTGGCGCTTCCGAGAACCCCTTCGCTCGCGTGAGCCTGTACAACAGCAACTGGAACACCGCCTATGGCGACCTGTACCGCGGCGCAGAGGTGATGTCCACCAAGGGCCAGATGCAGACCGGTCGCACCACGGCCGCTGGCTCGGCAGTCCTGGCTGGCGCAGCTGGCGCCTCGCTGGACTGGCACTGGATGGTCGGCCGCTTCGCGATCGAGGTGACCGGCAAGAGTGCAACCGAAGTCATCACCATGCAGGCGCAGTTCAACATGGTGGGCAAGAACGGCAGCGGCACCAACAACGAGACGGGCACCACCTTCTCGGGCGCCGTGTCCAGCACCGCCGCGTACAAGGTCAGCAACCACTTCACCTTCGCCGTGCCGTCCCCCGGCGCGGGCGCACTCCTGGCGGCTGCCGGCCTGATCGGCCGTCGTCGCAAGGCCTGAATTTCGGCCTCCCATTTCCACACTCTTCAGACCCCTGTGTCCTCACGGACACAGGGGTCTTTTCGGTTTCCGGGAAACAACGCCGGCAACACCTATCCTGCGCACCTTCATGCCTTCCGATGCAAGCACGCCTCCGGCTCGCTCAACCCGACCCTGGGACTGGATGGCCATCGGATCGCTGGTTTTCGCCGCACTCTCCGCGATCACGTGCATGCCCCTGCTCACGGGCATCGCGGCCTTCGGCGGCGTGATCTCGTTCCAACGTGCGCGACACGGCGGTGCCCCCACCCTGCTGCCAAGACTGTCGCTGATCATGGCGGGTGTGGCGCTGTCGGTGCAGATCGGCGTGTCGCTGCTCGCGAGCCGCTGGCTCGCCCCGGCCATGCAGAAGCGAACCAGCGTGGCATTGACGGCCACCGTGAGGGGCGATCATGCGGCCGCAGTCCCGACCGTTCCGGACTTCCTCTCCTTCGCGCAGCCCCTGCCGGCACCAAGCGCCGAGTCCATGACCAGATTTTCAGCACAGGTGCGCCAGGCGCTGGGCGAAATTCGCTCCATCTCGCAGGTGAACGAGTCGGTTGGTGGCTCCGCCATGAGCCCAACCGTCTCCATGCCGCTGGTGCTCGAGTTCGAGCGCCAATCCGCCACAGGCTGGGCGCGTGTGCAGTGGGTGCCGGCCTCCGATCCCGAACAGCGCGATTGGTTGCCCGCCGTGCGCGTGCTCGAGGTCGAGATCACGCTTCCCGATGGCAGCACCGCAAGGCTGGCACCTGATTCCGGCCCCACCAGCCCGTAAAGTCCCGCGCATGGATCCGATCGCGCCCGAACAGGCCCCCAAGGAAATGAGCCGCACCGCGGTGCTGGCCGCGATGTTCGCGGTACCGCTCTGCTGCCCGCCCATGTCGCTGCTGGCGTGCATCACCGGTGGCGTGGCGCTGTTCCAGATCCGGCGCAACCCGAACCTTCGCGGCGGCTGGCTCGCCTGGACGGCCATCGCCGTGGGGGCCACCTGCGCCAGCGTGATGAGCGTGCTGCTGTGGACCCACGGACTGAGCCTTCTGGTCCGCGGCGCCACGCCACCGCTCCGCGCCGTCATGAACGCGCAACCTGCGGCCGTGCAGCAGGACTGGTCGGGACCGGCGACCAGCCTGACCGAGGAGCAGCTTCGCGCCTTCGCCGAGCCGGTCCGCCAGCGCTACGGCAACCTGATCACGGCCACTCCAAGTTCCACACGAACCGCGCCGCTCAAGCCCGCAGCCTCGGGCTCGATCGCCACGATTCCCGTCACGATCCAGTTCGAGCGGGCCACGATCGAGGCGGATCTGGGCCTTGAGCTGTTCGACCAGCGCACCGGCGACACCGTGATGCGGTGGCGAAGCCTGCGCATCATCGATCCGGCGGCCGGGGAACTCACCTTCCCGCCGGGCGAGCCCCCGCCTCCGCCGCTCGAGGCGGCCAAGCCCAAATCCGCGCCTTCTGCACCAGCCTCACCCGCGCTACGCTGATCGCATGCCTGCCGCAATCGAGGTTCGCGATCTGGTCCGTGAGTTCGGCTCGCAGACCGTCCTGAACGGCATCACCGTGGACATCCACGAGGGCGAGACGATGGTGATCATGGGCGGCTCCGGCTGCGGCAAGAGCACGCTGCTTCGCCATCTGATCGGCAGCCTGCAGCCCACGTCGGGCACCATCAAGCTCTTCGGCGAGGAACTTGGCTCGCTCGACGCGGGCGGGCTCGACCGGGTGCGCGGCTACTTCGGCATCCTGTTCCAGTCGGGCGCGCTGTTCAACAGCATGACCATCGCCGAGAACGTGGCACTGCCGTTGCGCGAGCACACCGAGCTCGACAGCCACATCATCGACATCCAGGTGAAGATCAAGCTGGAGCTCGTGGGCCTGCGCGAACACGCCGACAAGTACCCCAGCCAGATCTCGGGCGGCATGAAGAAGCGCGCAGGACTCGCACGTGCGCTGGCCCTCGACCCCAAGATCCTCTTCTACGACGAGCCAAGCGCAGGCCTTGACCCCGTCACCAGCGCCGAGATCGACCAACTCATGCTGGACCTCACGCGCAAGCTCGGCGTGACCAGCGTGGTGGTGACCCACGAGATGGACAGCGCGTTCACCATCGCCGACCGCATGGTGATGCTCGACAAGGGCCGCGTGCTGCGCGTGGACACGCGCGACAACTTCGACGCGCTTCGCAAGCTGCCCGAGGCGCAGGCCGCGAGCCTGCCCGAGGCCGATCGGCTGATCCGCCAGTTCCTGCGCGGCGACGCGCAGGGCCCGATCACCGAACGCAAGGCCGCCACCAACTACGCCGAGGACCTGCTCGGCACGGGCCTGAAGAAGGCACCGATCTCCGCCATCACGCCCACCCGATGAGCGCATCGATCGAGCGGCAAGCCAAGGGGCGCCGATGCCTCGTGATGGGACTGGGCGCCTTCGGCGGAGGGCTTGGCGTCACGCGCGCGCTGGCGAAGGCGGGCGCGGCGGAGGTGCTGGTGACCGATCTCTCCGCGCCCGATCGACTGCAGGCCCCGCTTCAGGAACTCGATCCGCTGGTGCGCACGGGCCAGGTGCGGCTGCGGCTCGGCGGCCATGACCTGAAGGACTTCGAGCACGCGGAACTGGTTGTCGCCAACCCCGCCGTTCCAAGGCCGTGGGACAACGCGTATCTCGCCGCCGCGCGCGCGGCTGGCGCTCGCGTCACCACCGAGATGCGCCTGGCGCTCGAGTCGCTGCCGTCCAACCGAGTGATCGCGATCACCGGCACCGCCGGCAAGAGCACCACCAGCGCGATGATCGCGCATCTGCTCGATGGCAATCCGGGGCGTGCGCTGCTGGCCGGGAACATCGGCGGCAGTCTGCTCGAGCGCGCGCCCACGCTCGGCCCGCGGGACTGGCTCGTGCTGGAACTGAGCAGCTTCATGCTGTGGTGGCTTGGTCCCGACTCGGGCGGCACCGCGTGGCACGCGCACATCGCCGCGCTCACGAACCTGGCCGACAATCATCTGGACTGGCACGGCGATGCCGCGCACTACAGCGCCAGCAAGGCCGTGATCCGCGCGCCCGGACAGGCCGTCTTCGTGAGCCGCTTCGACCTCGATGAACCTCGCGCGGCCGCGCACTTCGCCACGCTTGGGCCTGGCCCGTGGTGGCGCGGCGGCACGCTCGATCCTGCCATCGAGTCCGACGCGACGCTGGTGGACCACTGCCCGCTTCCGGGCGAACACAATCGCCGCAACGCGCGACTTGCGCTGCAGGTGGCCGCTGCGGCCATCCGCGCCGACGGAAACACCCCTGACCTGGGCGCGCTCGGCAGGCGACTTGCCTCGTTCCACGGCCTGCCGCACCGCCTGGCGCTGGTGCACGAATCGGATGGCATCCGATGGTTCGACGACAGCAAGGCCACCACGCCCGAGGCCACTCTGCTCGCGATCTCGAGCTTTCCGGAACCCGCGAAGGTGCACCTGATCGCAGGCGGCTACGAGAAGAGGATCGACCTGTCCGCCATCGCGGGATTGGCACCGCGACTGGCGGGCCTCTATGCGATCGGCGCCACGGCCGCGAAGGTGGCGAGCAACGGAGGAATCATCTGCGGAACGCTCCCTGCGGCCGTCGAGCGCATCCGTTCGGCTGCGCGCCCGGGCGATGTCGTGCTTCTCTCGCCAGGATGCGCGAGCTGGGACCAGTACCTGAATTACGAGGAGCGCGGCCGCCAATTCGCGGCACTTGCGCGCTCCCGCTAACATTCGCCGCCATGAGGCACGGCTGCTTCCTTGCGACTCTGGCTCTCGCCCTCGCCACGCTGACCGGCTGCTACGCACCCGACGGCGGCTTCATGCCCGGCTCGGGTCGTGGCTACACCTACCAGAGCACCAGCATGTCGCCACTCACGATCAGCGTGACCGACACGCGAACCGAGGAAGCCTTCTTCGTGATGGAACTTCCGCCGGGCAAGCAGCTCACCTTCAACTTCCTGCAGGGTGGCGGCGACGATCCGGTGTACACGCCGGACCGCATGGTCTACGCCGTGTGGGACAACGGCACGGCGATGGGCCATCTGGACAACCAGATCACCTGCCCGCCAGCAGCGTGCCGTCGGATCAACGTGGACATCCGCAAGGCGCCCGTGTGGCCCGAGCCGGATCCCGCCGTGCGCCTGCGCACCGATCAGGAAGCGGACCGGCCGCCCTACGCCACCCCGAAGGGTGGACCGATGCCGGATCCGAAGAAGAAGAACTACGACAACTGATGTCCGCGCGCATCGGACACGGTTACGACCTGCATCGGCTTGAGCCAGTGGCTCCCGCCGGTGCCGGACGCCCGTTCGTGCTCGGCGGTGTGCGCATGCCGCATGACCGGGGGCCCGTGGGCCACTCCGATGGCGACGCGCTGCTGCACGCCATCACCGACGCGATCCTGGGCGCCATGGGCGAACCCGACATCGGCCAGCTCTTCCCCGACAACGACGCTCGATGGGATGGACAGGACAGCGAACTCTTCCTGCTCGAGGCCATGCGCCGCATGGGCGCGCGCGAGCTGCGCGTGGGCAACCTCGACGCGACCGTGATCTGCGAGCGCCCAAAGATCGGCCCCGCCAAGGCCGCGATCCGCTCGAATCTGGCTCGCCTGCTTGGCTGCGGCGAGGATCGCGTGAACCTGAAGGGCAAGACCCACGAGAAGGTCGACGCCGTCGGCGAGGGCCGCGCGATCGAGGTGCACGTGGTGGTGCTGCTCGAGCGCACCTGAAGAAGCTCCCAAATGCCGGGGAACACCGGGATTTCCGCTACACTGCCTCCATGCGAGCAGTCGTCACCGGTCAGGTCGGCGTGGACAAGAAGCCCTATCTGAAGGCCGTCACCGAACTGGCCGCGGAACGGGGCGACCGCATCGAGCTCTTCAATGTGGGCGACCTCATGTACACCGAGGCGCCCGATGTGCGCCCGGGCCGCATCCTGGACCTGCCGATCAGCCGGCTCGCCAGCCTTCGCCGCGCCGCCTTCAAGGACATCATCGGCTCCACCAGTCCCGCCGAGGATCACCCGAACGTCATCGTGAACACCCATGCCACCTTCCGGTGGCGGCACGGCCTGTTCGCGGCCTTCGACTTCGACCTGCTGCGGCGCCTGAAGCCCGACATGTTCATCTGCCTGGTGGACAACGTGGAGGTGGTGCACCACCGGCTGCACGCCGAACACGACATCGACGCCACGCTGAAGGACTGCATGGTCTGGCGCGAGGAGGAGATCCTGGCGACCGAGCTGGTCGCGCAGGCCATCGGCTGCAAGGGCGGCTTCTACATCCTGAGCCGGGGCCGCCAGGTCGACACGACCGAGACCTGCCTGCGCATGGTCACGCGCCCCGAGATGCGCAAGGTCTATCCCAGCTTCCCGATGAGCCACGTGGTGGACATGCCGGACGTGCTGGCCGAGATCGACCACTTCCGCGCGGAACTGGCGAAGCACTTCATCACCTTCGATCCGGGCGACGTGGACGAGAAGCTGCTGCTCGACAACGCGATCGCCGCGGCACGCGAGGGCCGCGACTTCGTCGAGGTGAAGGCGCACAGCTTCGGCGGCCGCAAGGACGCCGCCCCCATGCGGGTCAGCGTGAAGCAGGTGCTCGACATCGCGGGCGACGTGGATGGCCAGATCTACATGCGCGACTTCCGCCTGATCGACCAGAGCGACATGATCGTCAGCCTGGTGCCGGAACTTCCGGGCGGAATCCCCGGTCTCTCGAGCGGCGTGGAGCGCGAGCTTCAGCACGCCTGGGAGCACGCCAAGGAGGTCTACGTGGTCTGGAAGCCCAAGAAGAATCCCAGCCCGTTCATCACCGAGACGGCCACGAAGATCTTCCGGAGCGTGGACGAGGCCCTTGCCTTCTTCGAGGCCCAGGGAATGTTCGCGACCAAGAACCTCTTCGGGCACTGACTATGGCGGCGGCGCGTGCCGCAGCGAATCTCCTGCAACACCTGATCCGCAGCACCCGAACAAGTCCATGATGCACAACCGCCGCAGCGCATTCACCCTGGTCGAGCTTCTGGCCGTCATCGCGATCATCGCGGTGCTCATGGGACTGCTGGTCGTCGCGATCGGCGCCGCGCAGCGCTCGGCACGCGGGACCGAGGATCGCGCCCGCCTGCGCGGACTGGCGCAGGCGGCGAACACCTACGCGGCCAGCAACAAGAGTTCGTTCCCGAGCCCGCGCACCGACACGCCGGGCGACTGGAACGCCAATGCGGCCTTCAAGGATTGCGCCAAGAAGACCATCCGCGAGGAAGTGCAGAACGGCAACAAGTACCTGGGTTGGATCTGCGCGGACAACGGCAACTGCCCCGGCTCGACCGATGCCAACTGCAAGGAGACGATGGTCGCCCTCGAGCGAGGCACCCTGTTCCCCTACGTGGACTCGGCCAACGCGTACGTGAGCCCGATGGATTCCACCGGCCGCCTGCGCACCTATTCGATGAACGCGTGGGTCGGCGTGCTCTACTGCGACGACTACCAGCCGCTGCTCGACAAGTTCAAGGGTGGCTCGAAGTACCCGGACAACTGCAGCCTGTCCTTCGACACGCGCACGCTGAGCCGCATTCGCCAACCCGCGAACACGTTGCTGTTCATTCCAGACAACGATGGCTACTGGCGCACCAGCAGCTGCCCCGGCTGGAACTTCAACGGCTTCTGCATCAACCCGAATCCGGAAACGCAGACGCGCTGGTTCGACGCCCCCGCGGTGTTCCAGACTCCCATGAAGCAGGTGAATCTGGCCAACTGCGACGGCAGCACCGGCTCGTACACCGTGCGAACCAAGAAGCTCGAGTCGGGTGCGGTGAAGAGCGACCCCGTGAACGGCTTCGCCGACTTCACCAAGGAAACCCTGGCCGACCTGCAGGGGTTCCGGGACATGGCCCTTCCCGGCCAGATCAAGTGACCTGAACTCGGGGCCGGGCTCGGTTTCCAAGACCGAAAGGTCTGGAATTATGGGTCCCATTTTGGTGGTCCAATCCGGAACAGATGTCTAGGATCGCCCGAAACATTGATGGTTTCATTTCCAAGATGAGGCCCTTGATGCAGAATGTTTCCGTCGCCACCGCACCCCCCATCTGGGAGACACGAGAGACATGAACCTTGCGGCCCGAGCGTTGCGCTCCCGACCGTTGCAGGCTGTGATCGCGTTCTGCGCCCTTCTTGCGCTGAACGTGTCCGCATGGGCCGTGGTGCTGCCCGTGTCTTCGCGGCCAGGCATCGGCGCCATCCCCTACCAGTCCGGCACCACGCGCGGCGTGACCTTCCGAACCTGGGCCCCCAACGCGCAGGCCGTCAGCGCCGCGCTGGCGAGCAACTTCTTCAGCACCACGGCATGGCAGCTCTCCTCCGAGGGCAACGGCTACTGGTCAGGTGACGTGCCCAACGTGCTTCCCGGCGCGCAGTACAAGTTCGCGATCAAGTACAACAACACGTGGCGCCTGAGGAACGATCCGTGGGCGCGTGACCTCACCAGCAGCGTGGGCAACTCGGTCGTCTACGACCCCAACGCCTACCAGTGGCAGACGCAGAACTTCCAGATGGCCAACTGGAACGACCTCGTGATCTACGAGATGCACGTGGGCACCTACGGAACCTCGGCCAGCGGCAATCCACCGGCCACGTTCCTGAACTGCATCGACAAGCTCGATCACCTGCAGGAACTGGGCGTCAACTGCATCAGCCTGATGCCGATCAACGAGTTCCCGGGCGACCTGAGCTGGGGCTACAACCCGAGCTACCTGTACAGCGTCGAGAGCGCCTATGGCACGCCGGATGACCTGAAGCGATTCGTCGACGCGGCGCATGCGCGCGGCATCGCCGTGCTGAACGACGTGCTCTACAACCACATCGGTCCCAACGACATGGACATGTGGCAGTACGACGGCTGGAGCCTGAACAACGGCGGCGGCATCTTCTTCTACAACGACAGCCGCGCGAACACCCCGTGGGGCAACACCCGCCCGGACTACACCCGCGGCGAGGTGCGCCAGTTCATCCGCGACAACGTGATGCTGTGGCTCACCGAGTTCCGGATGGACGGCCTGCGCTGGGACGCCACCAAGTACATCCGCCGCACCGACCAGTTCGGGCAGGAGCTCCCCGAGGCGTGGAGCCTGCTGCAGTGGTGCAACAACGAGATCGACGCGCAGTTCCCGGGCAAGATCAGCGTGGCCGAGGACTTCGACGACAACGACTGGATCAGCAAGACCACCGGCGCGGGAGGCGCGGGATTCGACAGCCAGTGGGACTGGTACGTGCACAACGTGCGCGACGTGATCCAGCAGACCTGGGACAGCGGCCGCGACATGTGGAAGCTCAAGGAGTCGATCACCCATAGCTACAACGGCAACCACACCGAGCGCGTGATCTACGTGGAAAGCCATGACGAGGTGGCCAACGGCAAGAAGCGCATGTCGAGCTCGATCAGCCCGAACACCCCCGGCGACTACTGGGCGCGCAAGCGCAGCACGCTTGGTGGGGCGACCACGCTGTTCAGCCCGGGCATTCCCTTCATGTTCCAGGGCCAGGAGTTCCTCGAGGACGGCTGGTTCCAGGACAGCGACCCGCTCGACTGGGGCAAGAAGACCACCTACGCCGGCATCTTCGCGATGTACAAGGACATGATCGCGCTGCGCACCAACAAGCTCGGCGTGACCAGGGGCCTGACCGGCCCCAACACCAACGTCCACCACGTGAACAACTCGAACAAGCTCATCGGCTGGCACCGCTGGATGAACGGCGGCGCGGGCGACGACGTGGTGATCCTTGCGAACTTCAGCGCGACGCCGTGGACCAACTACCGCATCGGCATGCCGCGCCCCGGCCTCTGGAAGTGCCGCTTCAACAGCGACTGGACGGGCTACTCGAGCGACTTCGGCAACACCACATCGCACGATGTGGAAGCCAACGGCTACGCCTATGACGGACTGGGCCAGAGCGGCGTGTTCACGATCGGTCCCTACACCGTCCTGGTGTACTCGCAGGGCGATGTGCAGCTGCCGGGAAACCCCGCCGACCTGGACGCGAGCTGCGCCGTGGACAGCGGCGACGTCGCGTTCTTGCTCCTGGACATGGGCTCCGAGGGCGGACCGGCCGATCTGGATGCCGATGGCATCGTGACCGGAAGCGATCTGGCCCTGATCCTGCTGGACTACGGCTGGACCTGCAATTGAACATCCTGCCCTCCATGCGAAGTCGCTGGTGCGCAACGGCGATCGTGGCCGGCGTGCTGGCAGGCGCGGCGCAGGCCGTGGTGCTGCCCGTGTCGAGTCGGCCTGGCATCGGCGCCACCCCCTACACCGCGGGCACGGCCAGGGGCGTCACGTTCCGCGTATGGGCCCCGAATGCGCAGGCGGTGAGCGTGGTCGGCAGCTTCAACTTCTGGAGCAACACGGCTCACCAGCTCTCGAGCGAGGGCAATGGCTACTGGTCCGGCGACGTGGCCAACTGCCCCTTCAGCGCCCAGTACAAGTTCGCGCTCAGGATCAACGGCACCTACCAGCAGAAGCAGGATCCGCGCTCGCGCCAACTCGTGAGCAGCGTCGGCAACAGCATCGTGTACGACCCGGCGGCCTACGGCTGGACCACCGGCGCGTTCCAGATCGCGCCCTCGAACGAGCTGGTGATCTACCAGCTGCACATCGGCTCCTTCAATGTGCCCAGCGGAACGAGCGTGCCGAGCAACTTCAGTCGGGCCATCCAGAAGCTCGATGACCTGGTCGATCTGGGCGTGAACTGCGTGGAATTGCTGCCCGTGAGCGAGTTTCCGGGCGACCTGAGCTGGGGCTACAACCCCTCTTACCCCTTCAGCGTGGAGAGCGCCTACGGCGGCCCCACCGCACTGAAGCAGTTCGTGGACGCATGCCATGCGCGCGGGCTCGCCGTGCTGGGCGACGTGGTGCACAACCACTGGGGCCCCACCGATCTGTCGATGTGGCAGTACGACGGCTGGAGCCAGAGTGGCGGCGGCGGCATCTACTTCTTCCAGGACACGCTGCGCGCGAACACGCCGTGGGGTCCGCGACCCGACTACACGCGCACCGAGGTGCAGGCCTACATCCGTGACAACGCCCTGCAGTGGCTCGAC
>JBIIOC010000030.1:0-21590 GCA_044337135.1 Phycisphaerales bacterium
TGGCATCGCTGGCCTGCGGCTGTGACTTCACAAGCTTGTCCCAGAGCGTCAGGTTGTCGTGCGCGCTCACGTAGGCCACGCTCTCGAGGGGCTCCTGCGCGAAATCGTCGATCGCGCCGCGCACGCCCCGCTGGATCGCCGCGCGGTCGCCGCCCGGGCCGGTGGCGAAGCCGGTCGCCGTGCCGTCCAGGTCGCCGCGGATGGCGTTGCGCAGATGGTCGTTGAACACCGCGAAGCGAAGGCCCTTCTGCGCTCCCTTGCCGAATCGGATCGGTCCGCCGCCCGTCCATGGCTCGCCATAGAGCGTCAGGTCGCCACGGATCGGAAGCAGCCGCTCGCACACGGCCTTCACCGTCTCTGGCGTGTGCGTGCCGACCAGGTCGAATCGGAAGCCGTCCACGCGGTAGTTGCGCGTCCAGTGCTCCAGACTGTCCAGGATGTACTTGCGCATCATCGGGCGCTCGTCGGCGATGCAGTTGCCCACGCCCGCGTCGTTCAGCAGCGACCCATCGGGTGCGGTGCGGTGGTAGTAGAAGGGAACGGTCTGGTCGAAGGGGGACCATTCGCCGGTGCTGCTGGTGTGGTTGTAGACCACATCCAGGATCACGCGGATTCCCGCCTGATGCAGCGACTGGATCGCCTCGCGCAGCTCGCGCACGGGCTGCAGCGGATCACCCTTGCGTGAGGCGTAGTTGCTTTCGGGCACGTTGAACAGCGCGGTCCAGTAGCCCCAGTTGTATTCGTCGGGCCTGGCCGTGAAGTCGTGGATCGGAAGCAGATGCACGGCCGTCACGCCCAGATCCTTCAGGTGCGCAAGACCGGTTCGCGACGGCTTGCTCGCGCCCGGTTGCGCGATGCCCAGATAGGTGCCGCGAAGTTCGGGTGGGCAGGCGGGATCGGCGACCGAGTAGTCGCGCACATGGATCTCGTAGATCACCTCGTCGGCAGGGCTCGCGAGCGTCGGCGCCGGCGTGGACTTCCAGCCGGCGGGTTCCTCGCGCACGAGGTCGGCGACCACGGAATACGCGCTGTCGGCGGTCGCGGCCACGCAGTGGATGTCCGGCACCTCGCGCTCCTTGCCGTAGCTCCGGAAGCGATAGCGATAGCGCGTGCCATGCAGGTCGCCATCCACCGAGGCACTCCACAGCCCGCGCGCGCCGCGGGTCAGCGGCACCTCTCTCGGCGCGGCCGTCAGGTCCTGTCCGAAGAGCAGGAGGCTCGCCGAGTCGGCAACGGGACTCCATGTGGTGAAGGTGGTCGACGCGGGCGTGCACATCGCGCCCAGCTTCGCGTCAAGGGGCGTGAAGGATGGCTGATCGAGCACGCCGCGCGCGAAGACCGGGGCGGGGTTCAGCTTTGGAATGCCAAGTTGCAGCGCCGCAACATCGGCTTCCTTCACCTTGCCCGAAAGCTTGATCGTGTAGACACCGCCCTCGCCGGGTCCGTCGATCCTCGCGCAGCGGGGGGCGTTCCTGGCGTCGCCGCGCAGGGTGAAGGCGATGCCGTTGCGCTGCGCCGGCGACAGGGGCTGCGTCGTGGCGAGCGTGACGCGATCCGACCCATCCAGGAACGCGCCGCGAACGCGTGGCATCAGGTCGATCGCCGATGGATCGCGGTGAACGGTCGTGTCGCCCGACAGCAGCCAGATCTCCTGCACGGGATCGTCGGCGAAGGAGACGGTGCGATCGCCGTCGACATCCTTCGCCTCCCAGTTGCCGCGTCGAACAAGGAAGCCCGCGCCGTCGGGGCGCCCCGCGAAGGGAACCACGGCGTAGCGGCCGAAGGCATCGGTGCCCGAGAAGGTGAACGATCCGCCCTCGCCGCCCGAGGGCCAGGCCCAGAGATTCCATCCGTCGTAGTCACCACCGGCGCGGCGATAGTGCACGATCAGCAGCGCGGCAGCGCCGGGGTTCGCCTTGCGCGCCGCTGGAATGGCGCTCGGAAAGTCCGTGGCTCCCGCGCGCGCGGCTGGACATGCGATGCACGCAAGAGCCGCGAGCAGGACGATCGTTCCAAGCCTGCGCATCGAAGGAGTCATGGTGCGGGAGCCTAGCGCGCGCCACAGCGAGCTTCCCTTGGCTAGCCTGCGGTTCGCATGGAACCGCACGCCATCGTCGCCGGCCAGCCCATCGAGATCGCCTCGCGCCTTGCCTGCCTGCTGGATGTGACGGCTCGCGCATCGGCCCTCACGCTGCGCTATTTCCAGACCGCGGAGGTGCGCGTGGAGCGCAAGTCCGACGAGAGTCCGGTGACGCAGGCCGACCGCGAAGCCGAGCGGCTGATCCGCGAGACCGTGTCCGCCGCCTTCCCGGGCGATGGCTTCATCGGCGAGGAGGAGGGCACCAGCCCCGACACGAGCGGCTTCCGCTGGGTGATCGATCCGATCGATGGCACGGTGAGCTTCGCCGCCGGCGTGCCGCTGTACGGCTCGCTGGTCGGCATCGAGCGAACGTTTCCGGACGGCTCGGTGCGTGTGGTGGCGGGGGTCGCCTCCATGCCCGCGTTGCGCGAGCGCGTCTGGGCGGTGGAGGGGGGTGGCGCGTGGTGGGAGCGCGAGGGGCAGCCGACGGTGCCGGCTCGGGTGTGCGAGCCGATGCCGCTGTCCGAATCGATCGTCTGCACGACCGGCAGCGAGTACTACCGCCGCACGAATCGCATGCACGTGCTCAAGCGGCTCGAGGAGACCTGTGGCCGCATGCGTGGCTGGAGTGACTGCTACGCACTCGTCCTGCTCGCCACGGGTCGCTGCCAGGTGGCGCTCGACCCCATGATGAATCCATGGGACTGTGGCCCTTTCCCCGTGATCATCGCCGAGGCCGGTGGCGTGTTCACCAGCTGGAAGGGCGAGCCCGGCATTCATGGCGGCGACTCGATCGCATGCCACCCGGCGACGCACCTCGAGATGCTCCGGCTGCTTGCCGGCTGATCGACGCGAGGGCGCGCCTCACGTCACCAGCAGCGATTCGCCGACCAGGCCGGGCCCGAAAGCCATGCCGACCCACGGGCGCGGCACGCGGTCGCGCTCAAGCTGGTCCAGGATGAACAGCAGCGTCGCACTCGACATGTTGCCGAACCGTCGAAGGATGTCGCGGCTGTGGGCGCCTGCACCCTCCGGCAGCTGCATGGATGCCAGCACCGCCTCGATCACGCGCGGCCCGCCGGGATGGATCGCCCAGCCGCCGACGTGGCTCGAACGCATGTCATGTCGCGCAAGCATGGAACCGACCCACGGCCCCACGCGAGCCTGAAGAATCTCTGGCACGCGCGCGCCGAGCGTCATCTCGAAGCCGTGGTTTCCGACGGTCCAGGCCATCTCGTCGTGCGTGTCCGGAATGATCACGCTTTCGAAGGCCTCGAGGACCGCCGCTCCGGTGCGCGCGCCCACGACGGCCGCCGCGGCGCCATCCGAGAAGAGCGTGTTGGCGATGAGCCGGTCCAGTCGATCGCCGTAGTGCAGGTGGACGGAGCAGATCTCGACGCAGCAGACGAGCACCCGGGCCTGAGGATCCGTGCGCGCCAGCGCCGCTGCCACCGCGAGGGCGTTCACCGCGGCGTGACACCCCATGAAGCCAACATTCACGCGACGCGCGTTCGGGGGAATAGAGAGGTCCTCGATCAGCCACTGGTCAGGGCCCGGAGCCTGGAATCCGGTGCAACTGGCCGTGACCACGTGGGTGATCTGGCTGGGCATGGTTTCCGATCGGTCGAGCGCCTGCCTGGCCGCGCGCGACGCCAGCGGGCGGGCGGCCCTCGCGAATCTCGCCATGCGCTCGCTGGTCGTTGGGCCCAGGCCGGCTGGATCGCTGGGGTAGAAGGTGGGTGATTCCGGTCGGTCCGCCGTCTCGCAATGGCGCGACTCGATTCCACTTCGACGGGCAAGTCGCTCCGTCACCGCGCGGTCGACCGTCGCGGGCGCGATTCGATCGGCGATCGGAATCCAGTCCGACTGACGCATGGCCAGATCGGGCACGGCGGTGCCAAGACCCAGCAGCGATGGCCGAATCAGGCTCGACATGCGCTGGCCTCCAGGGCGCGCGCGCCGCCCATCGAGGTGGCGATGCGGGCGGCGAGCGAGGGCCACGCCGCGGCCGCGCCCAGAGCGGCATGAACCAGCGTCGGATGGCGCAAGGTCCGCGCAGTCCAGCCGCATCGAGCGCGCGCGTCGCCCACGAGCCCTCGGACCCGCTTGTCCCATGCGCGCATCTCCGCGGTGCCGTGGATGACCGCCGAAGCGTGCTCGCCTGCCGCCTGGCCGGTCGCGAGCGCCCAGCCCATGCCCTCGCCGGTGAAGGGCTCCACGTAGCCCGCCGCATCGCCCGCAACGATGATGTCCTCGGCCTGCAGCCTGTCCCGCTCTCGCCACAGGTGCGGCGTGCCAATCCAGTCGGCTGAATCCACGGAGGCTTGATCACGTGCCGTCGCACCAAGGAGCCGCCGCATGAGCGGCGCAGGGCCGCCACTCGCGCGAATCGCCTGGGGGCGGACCGCCGCGGCGACATCCACGCGCCCATCCGGGAGTCGCACCAGACCGACATATCCGCAAGCATCCACCTGCATGCGAATCTCGTCGTCGGCGACCTCCACGGCGTTCGCGGGAAGCGTGGCGCCCACGCCGATGCGGCTCGCGCGGCGCACCCGCCAGACGAATCGCGAATCGTTCGAGAGGGCGCCACCTCGCAGGCCGTCGGCGACGATCCGGACGCGGGCGCGGATCATTCGCTCGCCGCCGGGACCACGGATCATGGCGCAGCCGTCGGGAAGCACCGCCGCCACGAACGGCCAGGCCAGTCGCGCACCGGCATGCACGGCATGGCGGAGCACGCCCGCGTCAAGGGTGGATCGCGACAGGACTCGCGTTCCATGTCGTTGCACGCGAACCGATCTCGATCCTGTCGACAGGCGGACGATCCCCACTTCACGGGAGCCCTCGAGCACGTCGGAGACGCCCGCGGCGCGCAGCACGTGCTGGCCGAACGGTGCGAGGCAGCATCCGCAGACCTTTTCGCGTGGATGGGCGGCGCGGTCCACCAGCAAGGTTTCAAGCCCCATCCGCGCCGAGGCCAGCGCCGCCATCGCGCCGGCCGGGCCACCTCCAATCACGAGCGCATCGACGCGATCCGGAATCGCATGCACGTTCGAGATCGCGGGAAGGGGCGTCATGCGGAGGCGCTCCCCGGGCGGTTCCACCACAGGCGCCAGCGCACGGCGTCCATCACCTGCACCGACGCCTCGTCCAGGCCGGCCAGCGCGGCCATGGCGCGCATCTCCGCGGGTTCGTGCGCGGCGCGCACGCTCGCAAGGGCGTCGTGGTGCACCACCGGGCTTCGGGTCAGCGCCCTTGAACCAAGCCACACCATCGCGAGCGCACGCCGCGTGCGGCGAAGATCGGTCACGACCACGGCCAGTCGCGCCGCCGCGCGCATCGAGCGCAGGATCCGCACCACGTCGTCACGGTCCCAGTGGTGCAGGAACAGGCTGTTGATCACCACGTCGCAGCCGGGAAGCGGCTCATTGAGCGCGTCGATGACGACGCCTTCGCAGGCCATGCCTGCCGCGCGGCATCGCGCGATCGCCTGATCCAGCGCCTGGGGGCTTCGGTCCGAGAGAATCCAGCGCAGTTGCGCCCCCGAGCGTCGAGCCAGCGCGTCGAGCCGCCTGGGCGTGTCACCGCCGCCGCTGGCGACATCAAGCACCTGCAGGGGCCGGCCAGCTCGTCGCGCAAGGTCTCGAACGGGGTGCCAGATCAGGCGATGGGCGCGGGACACCGCGTTCAGCCGCGACAGTCCGTCCAGCGCGAGTGCGTGCGCCTGCACGGGAATCGCCGGATCATCCATCCACTCGGCGACCCTGTGGCGCGCGAGCCTCATTGCACCCGGCTCCCGAACGTCCAGCAGGCACGCATGGAGCTCACGCGCCCCGGTCGCGGTAACTCGGAGGCGCGCCCCAGCGCATCTTCTCCACGAGCGTGTCCCAGTAGCTGCGGTCGGGATTACCGATGAAGCGCGCGTCGGTGTGGTGACGGCCCACGAGCACGCGGTCACCCTTGCCGATCGGCACGATCGCCTGGCCATCGAGCACCAGCGAGGTGCCCTCGTTCGCGCGCATGGCCTCGATCAGGATCTCGACATGGCTCGGCGCCACGATCGGGCGGAACGCCAGGCTGTGCGCGCAGTTGGGGGTCACGATGATCGCCTCGACGTCTGGCTGCACGATCGGTCCGCCCGCGCTCACGTTGTAGGCCGTGCTGCCGATCGGCGTGGCCACGATCACGCCGTCGCCGACCAGGTCGGGGCCGGGCCGGCCTCCGAGCGTCAGCTTCAGCTCGATCATGCGGAAGGGAGCTCCGGCGGTGATGGCCGCCTCGTTGATCGCGAGTCCCTCGTGCACCAGGTCGCCGCGCGCGTTGCGCACGATCGCGTCGATCGCCATGCGTGCGCGCACCACCGGGTCATGCCCGAAGATCATCTCCGCGTGCCTGTGCAGTCCCTCCAGGTCGAACTCGGCCAGGAATCCAAGCCGCCCGAAGTTCACGCCCACCAGCGGCACGCCCCGGTCGATGAGCCGCCGGCACTGCGCGATCAGCGTGCCGTCGCCGCCCAGCACGACAACCCGGTCGAAGACGGTGCGAGTCGGGATCGGCTTCTGGTCCGCATCGAGCTCCTCCACGATGCGCCCGTGCATGCCCACGATGCGGCGCACCTCGTCGAGCGCCTCGGGCACGCCATTGCGACTGCGATCGGCGACCAGGAGAACGTCGGTCATGCCACAAGGCCCTTGGTGAGCTGCAGGAACGCGGTTTCCAGGTCGACGGCGGCCTGGTGCAGTCCGGTGATGCGGAGCCCCGCGCCGATCAGCCGGTTCGGAAGGTCGCTCACCGGCACGCCGGCGGCCGGATCGAGCGTCACGTCGAGGCGCGTGGCACCGTCGGCGTTCGTGACCGCCACCTTCGCCACGCCCGGCACCTTGCGGAGCAGTTCGGCCGCCTGCTCGTGGCGATCCTCCAGCGTGATGCGAACCAGCGTGCCACGATGCGCGCGCGCCATCGCGTCGGCCATGCGTCCCGCGTAGACAAGCTTGCCCTGCTCGATGATGCCCACGCTGGTGCACAGCTCGGCGAGCTCGGGCAGGATGTGGCTCGAGATCAGGATCGTCTTGCCCATGCGGCGCAGCTCCTTCAGGAGTTCGCGCATCTCGATGCGCGCGCGAGGATCGAGTCCCGAGTTGGGCTCGTCCATCAGCAGCACCTTGGGGTCGTGCAGCAGCACGCGCGCCACGCTCAGGCGCTGCTGCATGCCGCGGCTCAGGCCGTTCACCTCGGAGAACCGCTTGTGCGCCAGGTCGGTGAGTTCCAGCACCTCGCCGACGACCTTGTCGCGCACCTTGCCGTGCAGGCCGAAGCATGCGGCGAAGAATTCCAGGTACTCCTGCACCACCATGTCCTCGTAGGCGCCCATGAAGTCGGGCACGTATCCGATCACCGGCCGGATCAGGTGGTTCTGGTAGCCCACGGTCTTGCCGTCCACGCGCGCCTCGCCCCAGGTGGGCTTGAGCAGCGTCGCCAGGATCTTGATGGTGGTGGTCTTGCCAGCGCCGTTGGGGCCGATGAAGCCGAAGCACTCTCCAGCCTCGATCGACAGGTTGAGGTTGTCCAGCGCCGTCAGGTCGCCGTACTTCTTCGTCAGGTTGACCGTCTCGATCATGGCCATGGCGAGCCTCAAGGGTACGCCATTCAGGGTGATGGCCGCACGAAGCCCCGTTCCTCGCAGGGCAGGGGCAGGATGAGGCGCACCATCACCCGGCCTTCGCTCGAGGGTTCCCGCCCATCCACGCGCAACGGAGCCGGAAGGGCGGCTCCATCCAGGAACCCGGTCACCACCACGCATGGTCGCGTGAACCACGCCGAAAGGTCGAGCTCGCGCCCAAGCAGGCGATGCACGCGGACGACCTCCTGCGACAGCGCGGACGGGTTCCTTCGGTAGGGCGGAGGTTCGAGCATCTGGTACAGGCTCAGCATCTCCAGTCGCCGCATCCAATCGGCGGATCCGAATGCGCCGGTCACCGTGCCGCTCAGCGCCGCACCCACGTCGCCTTCCAGCGGCTTTCGGTAGCGAGAATCGATCTCGGACACCATCGCGCCCTCGCCCTTTCCGCCGACCGGCAGCGGGCCACGCGGATACAGCGCCTTGCCCAGATCCAGCGCCTCGTCGCCCCAACTGCGCAGCGTCGCCATGCGCGCGGGGCGCGGGGGCAGGCCGGAGGGATCGATCACCGGACTCGATCCAGTCGTCCAGGCTCTCGTCACGTACAGCCATGGAGTGACATGCACGATCGTCACGTCCTGAAGAGGCGCGGGCAGTCCATGCCGGATCGCGCCACGCAGTCCGACCTTGGGGTTCGGTCCCTCCTGCGCGACCGACTCCACCGGGTTGCCTTCCTCGACCCACGCGACGCGTCCCCAGGAGTCGGGTGCGGGGGCGAGCGACCACGCCTGCATCTCGGTCGCCGTTGCGCGCGACGGGGCGAGCACCTCGCCGGGGCGGTCGATGTCACGCAAGGCCTGCGCCGTGTCCGGGAATCGGCTCGTGTTGCCGTCAGGCGGGGGGCTCCAGTCCAGAAGCAGGTTGTCGCGCTGCGCGACGTCGCCAAGCGTGACGGGGGTGGTTCCGAACCCGCCCAGCGCCACGCTCAGCCACGCGTTCACGCGCAGACGACGCACCTTCGCACCCTCGCCGTCATCGGCTGTCGGAAGGATGAAATCCGCGACCGAGAGATGGCGAACCTGGATGGTCGATCCGCCAAAGACGAGGCCAAGGCACCATGCGATCGGTGCGGCGAGCAGCGCGATCACCACGAAGGCAGGCCAGGTCGCGGACAGTCGATGCCGTCGCTTGAGGTACCACCAGCTGCCCGGCACGGCCAGGATCCAGTAGGCGAGGAAGAACGCTAGCACGGACAGCACGCCGCCAGTCGCCTGACCTGTCTGGCCGATCTGCTGGAGCACCAGTCCGCCGTCGCCGGCCTGGAAGTTTCGCGTGCCCGACCGGCCGAGCAACTGCGGCGGTTGCGCCGCCTGCCACGTGCTGTAGTTGTTCATCGTGGGGCTGTCGGCCCGGCGGCCCAGGATCCGGTTCCAGAACACGTCGGCCTGCGGCAATCCATCCGTCGCAAGCGCGCGCCCATGCAGGGCAGCCAGGTCGAGCCCGACCAGTGTGATGCGCCCGTGTCCCCACGCCCGCTGCGCGACCAGCGCGCGGTGCTCGGTCTCCTTCGAGGCCGCCGATGGAGGCAGCATCATCAGCGGCTTCCAGCCGCGGTCCAGCGTCGCAGGGTCGAAGAGCGTCAGCGTGGTGGTGGCATCCGACTTCCGCAGTTCACGGTCCTTGGAGAGCAGGGGCAGCAGCGACTCGATCTCCATGCCTTCCATGCGCGCAGTGCCGCGCGTCGGGAGCGATTCGGACAGCGCATGGCTGCCGCCGCCCCGAAGCGACCACGGATCTCCCGCTTCCGGCAGCACGATCACGAGATGGCCGCCGCGGTCCACCCACTCCAGGATCGCCCGCGCGCGCTCGGGGTCCAGCGAGCCCGGGTTCGGACCCGCCCACACCAGCGCGCCGGCGGTCGACAGGCCCTCCCAGCGATCGGGCAGATCCGCCACGCGGGTGCCGGGCATCACGCGTGTGGCTTCCTGCATCGATGGCACGTCGATGCCGTCGAACTGCGCGTCGAGCGTCTCCATCCCCATGCGGCTGTCGCCCACGACCGCGATCAGGCCCTGCAGCATGGACAGCGGCTCCGAGGGTCGCTCCGCGTCGCCCGGCTTGAAGCGCGCCTGGACCATCTCGCGCACGCGCGAACCATCGCGTGCCTCGAACACGCGGATCGTGAAGGTCTCCGTGGCGAGCGCTTGCGCGTTGGCCGAGGGTGGAAGCCGTGCGTAGAGCCATCGTCGCGTTGTCTGCCCAGGGGTCAGCGTGACCGTGCGCGAGTGCGAGACCATGTCGCCATCGGCATTCGGCAGGTCCCACTGGACCACGCACTCGAGCGGCTCGCCCAGATTCGAGCGCAGCGTCACGCAGAGAGCGGTGACGTCGCCCGGCCGAAAGGCCCGAAGCGCGCCGAACTGCTCCAGTGCGACGGACACCTCATCCGCCGCTCGGGCCCACGCGGACATCAGCGCGCACGCGACCAGCGCCGTCAGCCAGCGTTTCCCCGGGATGGGCGCGATCCGGCTCACGGGCGCAGGTCGGCGATCGCCTTCAGGATCGCCGCGTGGCTTCGTGTGCCTCGGTGCAGGCATGTCAGTTCGAACTTCTCGTTGGGGCTGTGCACGCGGTCGTCGTCAAGGCCGAATCCGACGAGCAGGCTCTCGAGGCCCAGGATCCGCTGGATCGATCCCACGGCTGGAATGCTGCCTCCGGTGCCGATGCGCACCGGCCCGCGTCCGTACACGCGTTCAAGCGCTCCCTCGGCCGCGGTCAGATAGGGGCTCTCATCGGCCACGCGGATCGGCGGATTGCGCCCGAAGCTCGCGATGTCGAGTCGGTAGCCCGCGGGCACGCGCGCGCGCAGGTGCGAACAGAGCCGCTCGTAGGTTCGCTCGGGATCCATGTCGGCCACGAGCCGGCAGCTGATCTTCACGCTGGCCTTGCTCGCGATCACGGTCTTCGCACCCTCGCCCGTGTAGCCGCCCTTGATGCCGTTGCAGTCGCAGGTGGGCCGGCACCAGGTGCGCTCCATCGCGCCGAAGCCCGGCTCGCCGAAGCCCGTCTTCAGGCCGGCCGCGCCGAGGAATTCCGACTCGTCGAAGCCGAGGCCCGCCCACTGCGTCCGGGTGCGTTCAGGCAGCGCCCGAACCTCGTCGTAGAAGCCCTCGATCGCCACGCGGCCGTTCGTCTCATGCAGGCTCGCGACCATCCTCGCCAGCGCGTTGATCGGGTTCACGATCGCGCCGCCGTACAGGCCCGAGTGCAGGTCATGCGAAGGCCCCGTCAGCGTGGCCTCGATGTAGACGAGCCCGCGAAGCATCGTGGTGATGGCCGGCGTGTCGACGTCCCACATGCCCGTATCGCTCACGATCGCCACGTCCGCGTCCAGTTCCTTCCGGTGGGACTCCATGAACGGTTCAAGGCTCGGGCTGCCGCTCTCCTCCTCGCCCTCCAGCATCACGGTCACGGGGCAGGGGGGCGAGCCGGCGCACGCATGCCACGCGCGCAACGCCTCGATGAAGGTCATCACCTGTCCCTTGTCGTCCACGGCTCCGCGCGCGACGATTCGCTTGCCTCGAGGGCCATCCACCACCACTGGCTCGAATGGAGGACTCTCCCAGAGTTCCAGCGGATCGGCCGGCTGCACGTCGTAGTGGCCATAGAACAGCGCTCGCGGCGCGGACGTGCCCTTGGGGCCAGGATGCTTCGCGAGCACCATCGGATGCCCCGGCGTGTCGACCACGCGTGAATCGAACCCGAGTGCGCGCAACTGCTCGGCGGCCCATGCAGCGCCGCGGCGAACCTCCGGGGCGTAGGTGGGGTCGGTCGAGATGGTGGGGATGCGGAGGAAATCCTTCAGTCGCTCGATCGCGCACGTCTGGTCGGCATCGACGCGCGCAAGCACGCTGTCAAGGGCGGAGTTCATAGGAGCCGCAGCCTATCGCCGAGGCAGCCGCCGGATCAGGGAAGCAGCGAGGTCCCGGCGTGCACCAGGAAGGCCGCCACGATCGCCGCGGTGAAAGCGGTCAGAAGCCACCGTTCGAAGGCGAGGGTCCGGTACCACTCGCCGAAGGCCTCGGAGCCGGGTGCCGCGGAAAAGTCCACGAGGCCTTCCATTTCCGCGTAGCTCCGGGGCCTGCGCTCCCGGAAGTCGCAGCCGCACGCCGCACACGTCAACTGCCCGCGCCCTTCAGGCTGCGCCTGACCGCACTGCATGCAGCGTCGGCACAGGTGCCGTCGTTCGATCGTGCTGGTGCGGAGACGCATGCACGGCTACCGTAGCACCGGACTGCGTCGATTCCAGCGCAGTCGCCAAGAATGCCGCACGAACCCGCAAACATCCTCGCGCAGTGGAGCGCGCACCTGGCGCAGGCCTCGGGTCTTCCCGTGGTTCTCGGGTCCTCGCCGCCCCCCGAGGCGCTGCGCTCGGCCCGCGCGCAGCGAGACAGCGTGGACCTGCATCTCTGGCTGGAGGCGTGCCGGTCCGCCCCCTCGGCCGAGATCCTTCCGACGGGGGGGCAGGGCCCTCTCGTCGCGTGGGACCAGAGGGTGGCCATCGAGGTCTGGACCGAGGAGGAACTCTCCGGCATGCACGCGCTTGTGCGCCTGGCCCGGCGCATGGACTCCGCCGCGGCGTGGGCCCGGTTGCGCTCGGCCGTTCGCTGGCACATCGAGCACACCCAGCCGGACAATGGAACCAACCGACCCTGGGCGGTGCATGCCTTCCTCCTCGAGGGCTCTCCCGAAGCGCACGCCTATGCGGGCACGCTGCTGCACAACGCGCTGGCGCTCAGTGGACGGCCGACGTCGCTCTCCGCATGGATCCTGATGGACGCCGCAGCGGAGCTTCAGTTGGCCGCTGGCCTCGCCCGCGCGGGTTAGCATGCGCCTCCCGACCCAGGAGGCTCCGCTGATGGCTGAACGCGTGGTGGTGGATCGAATCGATTTCCGTGAGGCGCTCGTGTTCCCGCGGGTGTTCGCATCGGCCGTCTCGGCGCTGCAGTTCCCGCGACTCCTGCTCGCCACCTTCAGCCTTCTGTGTCTCGTGGTGCTTGGCCGCGGCTACGACACCGTGCGCGGACCATCCGTCCAGCCGGCCGGGCTGCTTGCGCCGGCGCGCACCGCGCTCGATTCCACCATGGGAAGCGAGGTCGCGCGTCGCATCGCCCGTGAGGCCCTGCCTGCCGACCGGCGACCCGAGGGCGTCGACGGCCTGGGCGGACGGGTCGAGATCGAGGAGGTTCGCGCGGCGCTGCTCGATCGTCGAGGCGAGGTGGAGGGCACCGAGCTCGAGCTGGTTCGGCGCGGCCTCGATCGGCTCGAGCCCTATCGCGGCAAGGGCGCCTTCGACGCGCTTTCCTCCGCGGTCGGTCTGCGCTTCGACGCGCTCGTGGCGGCCACGCTCACGCTGGACTTCCGCGGCGCAGCGGGTTGCCTGGGCGACCTCTTCATCGACATTCCCGCCGCGCTGTGGCGCGAGGACCGCTTCTTCACGATCTTCTACGGGATCGCCGGCGGCATGGTGTTCGGCTTCCTGGGCGGGGCGATCTGCCGCATGGCGGCGGTGCACATGGCGCGTCGCGGCGAGATCGCGCCGGTGGACGCGATCGATTTCGTGCGCGCTCGCTCGCTGAATCACGCGCTGGTGCCGCTGTGGCCGGCGATCTCGCTGGTGGTGCTGCTGCCTGTCGCGCTGGTGATCGGCCTCATGGGAAGAGTTCCCGGGCTCGACGTGATCGCCGGCGCCGCCTATGGCCTCGTCCTGTTCTTCGCGACGCTGGCGGCGATCGTGCTGCTGCCGTGGCTCGTGGCCATGCCGCTGGCGGTCGCGGCGGCCGCCTGCGAAGGTTGCGACGGGCTCGAGGCCGCGCAGCGCTGCGGTGCGCTCGTCTTCCGGCGCCCCATGCACGCGCTGCTCTACGCCGTCTGCGCGCTGCTCGGAACCTGCCTGCTTGCCTTCACCGTGGATCTGGTCGGCACCGCCGCGATCTCGATCGCCTCTGGATTCACCGGGATCTCCGCTGGGGATGGTGCCATGGCAGCCACCGGAGGCGCGCGCCTGCTCGCACCCGACGCGAATGCCCCCACCGTGTTCGTCGGCGGATCCTTCACGTCCTCGCTGCAGGCGATCTCGATCGGCCTCGCGCGGCTCTGGCAGGGCATCCTCCAGACGCTCGCGGCCGGCGCGGTCTTCTCGGCGATCTGCACCACGGCCACGGCCGCCTACCTGGCGCTGCGTCGCACCTGCGACGATCAGCCCTTCGAGGATCTCTGGGATCCTTGTGCCCCGGCAGGCGTGCGCCTCGACTGAATCAGCCCAGGCCGCCCTTGAGCGGTCGGTTCGACGCGAACTTGGCGCGCAGGCGGGCCATCGCGGCATCGTCCTCGCGGGAGGGCTTGGCCGCCGCGGCTTCCTTGGCGGACATCGGCCGATCCACGAGCGCCTTGATCGAGAGGCTCAGCCGCCGACGCGCAGGATCCACGCTCAGCACCTTCGCCGTCACGATCTGATCGACCTTGAGCATGCGATCCACGCTCGGGATCCGGTCATGGCTGACCTCGCTGATGTGAACCAGACCCTCGACGCCCGGCGCGACCTCCACGAAGGCGCCGAACTCCGCGAGCTTGGTCACGCGGCCCGAGACGGTCTCGCCCGCCGCGATCGCCTCGAGCTTGCCCGCCATCGGATCCTGCATCACTTCCTTGCGGCTCAGCGAGATCTTCGGGGGCTTCTGCGCCAGGTCCACCCGCAGCACCTTCACCTTCACCACGTCGCCGACCTTCACGACCTCCGCAGGATCCTTGATGCGCTCGTGCGCAAGATCGCTCACGTGGATCAGACCGTCCACGCCGCCGAGATCGGCGAAGGCGCCGAAGCTCTGGACGCTTGAGATCGTGGCGTCGCGGATCTGGCCCGGGCTCAGTTCGGCCAGCGTCTTTTCCCGCATCTTGCCGCGTTCCTGGCCAAGTGCCGCCTTGCGGCTCAGGACCATCCGGCCCTTTTCCTTGCGCAGCTCGATGATCATGCAGGGGAACTTCTCGCCCAGGAAGACGCTGATGTCCTCCACGTGGCGAATGTCCACCTGTCCGGCGGGCATGAAGGCGCGATGGTGCGCGACCTCCATGTCAAGACCGCCCTTGTTCATTCCCACGCAGCGGGCCTCGACGATCTGTCCGAGCTGCAGGTGCTCCCAAGGGGCCTTCGTGCTCGCGCCAGGAAGCGCCAGGATCAGCAGCCCCTCGAACGCGTCGAGGCGCTCGATCACGAACTCCACCTGGGCGCCCGGCGCAGGAGGCGTCTCGAACTGCCGAAGCGGGCAAACGCCCTGGCTCTTCGGCCCGAACTCGACCATCACGTCCTCGCCCTGCACGCGAACGACGGTGCCGATCCGCGTGGAAGCCCGATCCGTCTTCAGTCGCGTCGAGGGAACCTTCGAGGTGGGAAGGTTCAGCAGTTCGCCCTCGCTCAGGCCGCCAAGCGCTGCCTGCAACTCGCCCTCCAGAGCGGCATCAAAGCCGCCAACCAGCGAGGGCGGGGGGGTGGGGCGTTCCGGCGCCGGATTCGTCTGCGTTGGGTCGGACATGACGGAGGGGGAGGCTATCCGTTTCGGACCCGGTTGTGGGTGAATGCCGCAACCCGACCCCCCGGGAGCCCCGAATGGTCAGGCGGACTTTCCCGTTCCATGGTTATATTCCCGAGCCCGGGACTCGACCCCGTCCGCACCCTCCACGACGCCGAGCGTCCAGACCCCACACCGCATGCCGAAAAGCCAATCCGCCTGGGGCATCGAGATCGGTGCCTTCGCCATCAAGGCCATTCGTCTGGAACGAGATGGCGATGAGGTCCTCGTGCGTGACTTCGCGTTCATTCCGCACGCGAAGCCGCTGACCTCGCCCGACTCGGACCCCACCGAGATCACCCGTCTCACGCTGCAGCAGTTCATCGCGTCCAAGAACCTCGAGGATCACCCGACGGTCATCTCGGTGCCTGGGCACGCGGGCCTGGCGCGTTTCGCCAAGCTGCCGCCGGTCGAGCCCAAGAAGATCCCGGACATCGTGAAGTTCGAGGCCGCCCAGCAGATCCCGTTCCCGATGGAAGAGGTCGAGTGGGACTACCAGACCTTCTCGAGCGACGACAACCCCGAGGTCGAGGTCGGCATCTTCGCGATCACCAAGGACAAGATCGCGGAAAGGCTGGGCCTTTACGCCGAATTCGGCATCCGCCCCGAGGTCGTGACGCTCGGCCCGCTCGCCGCGTTCAACGCGCTTTCCTTCGATCTTTCGCTGAATGAGCAGTCCAAGCCGGTGGTGGCGCTGGACATCGGAACGCAGTCGAGCGACGTGGTCATCGCCTACAACGGCAGGTGCTGGGTGCGCACCTTCCCGCTCGGCGGAACGCACTTCACCGACGCGCTCGCGGAGTCCTTCAGCATCAAGTACGGCAAGGCCGACAAGCTGAAGGCGGAGAGCGCCAGCAGCAAGTACGCCCGCCAGATGATGCAGGCCATGCGTCCCGTCTTCGGCGACCTTGTCACCGACGTGCAGCGATCGATCGGCCACTACCAGATGTCGCACCCCGAGAGCCCGATCGAGCACGTCGTCGGCCTTGGAAGCACGTTCCGGATCCCTGGCCTGCGCAAGTTCCTGAGCCAGCAGCTGAACGTCGAGGTGCAGCGCCTCGACGAGTTCAAGCGCATCCGCGTGGAAGGTCGAGAGGCGGCCGATTTTGCGGCCAACAGCGTGAATTTCGTCACCGCGTACGGCTTGGCGCTGCAGGGCATCGGACTCGCGCGCATCAGCGTGAATCTGGCGCCTCTGCGCGGCCTTCGCGAGAAGGTCTGGGCCGCCAAGAACAAGTGGTTCATCGCCGCGGCCTGCGTCTCGGTGGCGGCTTCCGCCGGGCTCTTCCTCCGCCCCGCGCTCGACGGCCAGGCGCTCAAGTCCGGCGAGGACGCCGTCCGCAAGGCCGAGCGGGTCGTGCAGCAGGGCAAGAGCCTGAAGAGCCAGCTCGATCAGGCCAACGGCATGGGCCAGACCGGTGCCACGGTGACCAACACCATGCGCCTCTCGGGACAGCGGGACGTGTGGCCGCACATCGTGCGCGACGCCTTCGCCATGAGCCTGAGCGCGAAGCCGGGCTCGGAACTTGCGGCGGAGAGCCCCGCTGCGATCGCGGCGATCGATCCGGCCACGATCCGTCTCATCTCCATCGAGGACCTTTCCGGCGCCTACGTGTTCAGCGAGGAGGACAAGAGCCGCTCGGTCGACGTCACCATCAAGGTGTCGTTCGCGAACATGGATCGAACCGCCGCGACCTTCCTCAACGAGACGGCAGGCAAGTGGCTCCGCGAGAATCTCGACCGGCCGGGTGTGCCCTACACGATCGACGTGAACACCATCAAGCTCAAGACCGACGAGAATCCGGCCTCGACAGGTGCCGCTCCGAGCGGCGAGGGGGAGCAGGCCGCCGGTGCGCCAACTCAGGACGCCGGTGCATCGCCGCCGCCGCCGCCGACCCAGACCGCCACTTCAGGTGGCGCTCCGGCCGGCGAATCCCAGAATTCGCGCGCGCGTCGCCGCCGGCAGGGCGAGGGCTTCGGTTCCGAGTCCGGGTCCGGTCTGTCCAAGGGCGTCGGCTCCTCGGGTGCGGATCCGCTCCCCACCGAGGTCGAGGAGGAAACGTCCTCCAGCGCCAAGCCTGCCGCGCAGACTCGCGAGGAGGAGAAGCAGTCCACCGATCTCGAGCAGGTCGCGCCGCTCGACGCCCAGGGATCCGTGTTCGGGCCCAGGGCTTCGGTGTATCGCGGCGAAATCACCTTCCGGGTGCGCCTGCGTGATGGCGCGGCCAAGCCCGCCGAAGGAGCGTCCAACCCATGAGCGCCAAACTTGACCTTGCTGCGCTGAAGAACATCGACTTCAGCAAGGTGGCGGCCGTGCTGAAGCGCCGCTGGATCATGATGGTCTGCGGCCTCGTCGTCGTGGCGGCCCCCGTGGCCGCGTTCCTCGTGCAGCAATCCCTCGACGAGGAAAACGCGAAGATCGTGAAGTCGCGGGTCGCGCTGTTCGACTCGGTGGGCGGGCTTCGCAAGGGATCCGTCACGATCCGCATGCCCGACGGCAGCTCCAAGGAGGAGAGCACGGCCCTGAACGACGCCGTGATCAAGAAGATCCGCGAGCACAACGAGGAACTCGGCAAGCGCTCCGAGACCGTCTACGCGGCCGCCGTGAAGCGAAACCAGGCGTCGCACACGATGATTCCAGGTCTCGATGCCTACCTCCCCGCGCCCATGCGCGCTGACGAGGCGACGCGAGACATCCTCCTGCAGAAGTGGGTGCAGCTCATCGAGCCGGCTCGCGCGAAGTTGCTCGAGGATCCCGCGCTGCAGGGCCCGGTTCCATCGATGGAAGCGCTCGAGCGCGTGCGCGGTGCCGAGGTGCAGTTCTGCTCCGCCAACCGCGTGGCTTCGCGGTCGGAACTGCCCGCGGCGGAACTGCCCAAGCTTCTGGACGCGCTGCGCGAGGCTCGTGTCGGAGCGGTCGTGGATCACGCGGGGCGTCTGGACTTCTACCTCGATCCAGGCTCGATCCGCTGGCTCCCGCGCCCGGTCGGCGGCAAGGCCGATGGCCCGGCCGCCGTGGACGAGATCCTTGTCGGCATGTACCGCGCGCAGTGGGACATCTGGCTGGTGACGGACCTTCTCAAGGCGTTCCGGGCGGTCAACGCCAAGCAGCCTGGAGGCCCCATGAAGTCGCCGCTGAAGCGAGTGCTCGCGGTCGAGTTCGACACGCTCGGCCTGCCGAAGGCCAGTGCCGCGGGCAGTGCGGACAACGCCGACGCCGCCGCCGGCGGGGAAGGCGAGCCCATCGATCCCAAGAAGGAGATCGCTCCGGACTTCAAGGCCGGCGGGCTCACGGGACTGGTTTCAAATCACCTCTTCGACGTCCGAACCACGGTCGTCAACGTCGTGATCGAGACCGCCGCGATTCCTGCGCTCGTGAACGAGCTGGCGCGCTGCAACTTCATCACCGTGGCGGATGTCCGCCTGCGGCCAGCCGATTCCTTCGAGGCGCTTCGGCGCGGCTACGCCTATGGCGGGCAGCCGTGCAGCGACCTGCGCCTCACGCTGCAGTCCGTCTGGCTGCGCGACTGGACCACCGAGCGCATGCCGGTGGCACTTCTGAAGACCATCAAGTCGGCGGGCAAGCCGAAGGCCGAGGCCTCGACCGAAGGTGCCGCCGCCGCGCCCGCAGGCGCCTGAAAGCAGGAACACCCATGAAGGGCATCAGCATCATCGAGCGTCACTTCGAGAAGGCGGTCCTCGCCCTGATCGCGCTGGGCATCGGTGGGTACGCGTTGGTCGACGTTTCCGGCTTCCTGCAGTCCAAGCCGAAGATGGGTGGTCGCGAGGTCGAACTCAGCGAGATGTCCAAGCAGCTCGTTCAGGTCAGTGACGAGGTCGGAGGGCTGCAGGGTGGCACCGAGGTCGCGATCGAGCTTCCGTCAGCCGCCGCCAGCGCCGATGTCGCGGCCGATTTCGACAAGGCCGCGGTGTCGTCGGATCCGATCGTCCGCGCCACACCGGCATTGGCCACGTCGCTGTTCGCCAAGGCGAGCCGTCCCATCCCGATGTACTTCGAGCCGTCGCTTGGGCCCGTGAAGATGGCCGAGCCGGTCCTGCAGCGCGACAACGCGGTGCGGTTGGCCGACGACGATGCGGGCAAGGCGATCGCCGCGTTCCTGGACCAGCGTCCGGAGGGCTGGCAGAAGGGTGACCGCAACGTCATCTGGACCACGCCCACGGCCGAGATCGATCTGGCCTCCATCCGCGCCGAGTTTGAGCGCTCCGGCACGCAGGGGGGTTCCGCGCGGGAGCGCCTGCCAGTGCATTGGTGGCAGCAGCGCAATCGCGAGATCATCGTGCTGGACGTGCGGTTCGAGCGGCAGGAACGCAAGGATGATGGCTCCTGGGGTGAGAGCACCCTTGTGCAGGGCTTGCCGGGCGTGGCCAGCCTGCGTGGCCAGAAGTTCAGCAACGTCGGTGGCGTGCTTGATGCGCTGAAGAAGTTCCCCGATGCCAGAGAGCAGATCCTTCGGCCCTCGCTGCCAACCTTGGCGGCCGGCGGGTCAGACGCGCCTTCGGCAGGAACCGCTTCGCCCGCGGCGCCTGTGAACCGAAAGCTCGCGGAGGCCCGCAAGAGCCTTGAAGAGGCCAGGAAGACGCTCGAGCAGAAGACTGCGGATCTGGAGAAGGCGGGAGGTCCATATGACGGCGCCCCCAAGGGTGGTCGCGGCAGCGGCTCATCGGGTGGTGGCGGCGGCGGCAAGGGCGGCGCGGGTGGCGGCGCTGGTCGTCCAACCGACGATGGCGACCCCGCGACGATGCGCAAGCGCCGGATGCTCACGATCGAGGTCGACAAGTTGAAGACCGAGGTCGCTGAACTCACGAAGAAGGTCGATGAAATGACCAAGGCCGATGCGGCCGCCGCGAAGGGCACCGACGCCAGCAGTGCCGGTGATCGCATCGCGGTCTGGGCGAACGACTTCCAGGTTCGGCCGGGCGCGGAGTATCGCTATCGATGCCAGGTCGAGTTCCTCAACCCGTTCCTGGGCCGTCGAAACGAGCTTCAGCCATCGCAGCAGAAGCTCGATTCGGCAAGCGGAATTCGCACGGCGCCGAGTGAATGGGTCACGGTCCGCGTGCGAAGTCCGCGCGAATTCTTCGCCCTTGAAGCCATGGCGGGGGAGGGCGCCTCCGGACTTGGCATGGGGCGATTCGAACTGTTCAAGCTCGATGGCGGCAACTGGCGCCTCACGCGCGACATGATCGAGTTCGGCGATCGCGTTGGCGGCCCTGCGGAAGCGGCCGACAAGGGCGCGACCAAGGTCGATTTCACCACGGACTGGTTCGTTGTTGGCGTCTACCGAGATCTTGCGACCGAGGCCAGTTCCGGCCGCGCAGGCGACCGGCCGATGCTCGTGATCCTCGCCAGCGCAAGCGATCCTCGGCGAATTATCGTTCGCCGTCCCGCCGCCGACATCGCCAGCCCCGCCCGGAGCTACCTGGGCGATCAGGCGGGCCCGGTCGGAGCTGGGTCGCCCGGCGCAAGTGGTGGTGCCAAGGGCGGTTGAGAATCGGCCCCGAACCGGGTTCGAAAACCCGGAAATCGGGCGAATTTCGATGCTCCCAACCCCTTGACAGCCTCTTGGGCTTCGTTAAACTGCTCGGCCCGACGCATTGCCCCTATGGGCATTTCGCTGGGGCGGAGAAATCCGCGGTTCTGTGACAAGTGCATGAGACTCGATGGTTGATAGGTCGCGCAGGCGCGCGGGCTGGGCCCGCACAACGTTTGCGCGATTCGATGGCAAGCACCGATCGAGAATTTGCTTGAGATGCTGCCTGCAGCACGCGTCGCCTAGGCGAGTGCGGCAGGTCGCTGGTCCAAACGCAAGAGGGGCCAGCGTGGGCGTCGATCAGAGATCGCCGGTCAGACGAAAGTCTGTCCGACGGCATCCGGTCGACGTGGCCAAGCGTGAAAGGGCACACGGTGGATGTCTTGGCGTCAAGAGGCGATGAAGGACGTAGGAACCTGCGAAAAGCCCAGGGGAGCTGGTAACCGAGCTTCGATCCTGGGATCTCCGAATGGGGCAACCCGACCGCAAGGTCATTCAGGCCTGAATGCATAGGGCCTGTAAAGCGAACGCAGCGAACTGAAACATCTCAGTAGCTGCAGGAAAGGAAAGCAACCGCGACTCCGTGAGTAGCGCCGAGCGAAAGCGGATTTACCAGAGGAACGACGAGCGACTTGGAAAAGTCGGCCACAGAGGGTGACAGCCCCGTAGGCGCGAATCTGGGAATGGCTTCAAGTAGAGTCAGGCTCGAGAAA
>JBIIOC010000031.1:0-21511 GCA_044337135.1 Phycisphaerales bacterium
CGAAGGCTCCTCTCGGGCAACGATCCGTCGGACCGCCGTGCCACGCCGAGCGCTTCGCTCGCGCTGCTCGACTCGCCACATCAGCGCCGTGCCGCCGAGGAGCGCCGCGAGACACCGGCCTCGCTGAGCCACCGCCTCGAGGGCGACCTCGACGCCATCGTGGCGCGCTGCATCGCCGACGATCCGCGCTCGCGCTACGCCAGCGCGCTCGACCTTGCGCAGGACGTCGACCGACACCTGCGCGGCGAGGCAGTGCAGGCACGAGGCCCATCGCTCGCCTACCACGGACTCGTTGCCGCTCGTCATGGTGCGAGAGCCATCGCGGTCTCCTCCGTCATCCTGCTGATCGCCGCGATCGGATTCGGATGGGCGATGCATGAGCGCAACCTGGCCTTCCGCGCTCGCGACGAGGCGGAGGTGTACGCCCAGCGCGCCCGCGATGCGCACGAGCTGATCGATGGTCTGCTTCACGACATCGCGGTCGCCGAGGGCGTGACGAACACCTCCGCGATCCACCTGCTCGATCAGGTCAGCAATCGGGCGACGATCCTGCTCGCCAACGATCCGGCCCAGGAAGCGCAGGTGCGGGAGGCTCTGGCGCAGCGCTACATCGAGCGCGGCGCTCGCGACGCCGCCACGCGCGAAATCTTGCGCGCCGGGGCCCTGCTCGACCGATACCGGTCCGCGGGGCAGGACCCAAGCCTGCGCATCGAGCTCGCGGCGGGACTGCTCGAGCTGCATCAGATGCCTGAGGCCCTCGCGGAAGCCGTGGATGCCGTGACCGAGGCGCGGCAACAGCTGCCCGAGGATCATGACGACGTCGCTCGCGCGCTCGTGACGCTCTCCCGGGTCCAGAAGGCCATGGGGAAACCCCTCGAAGCCGCCGTGGCCCTCGAGGAGGCACAGGAGGAGATCGATCAAGCGCCCAGCGATCCCGGCGGCGTCGAGTCGGAGATTGAGCGGGCCCGACGCGACCTTGGACCGATCCCTGCCTCCTCGCCGCCGGCACCCGGCACTCCCGCTCCGCGCGCCTGATACAACCTTGGGCATGTCCCATCCGGCCTCCGCACCCCTGCGTCTTCAACGCGCCTCCGGTCCCGCCTGCGCGGATCTCGTCCTGAAGTCGGCCGGCACCCGCACCATCGGCCGCGGTTCGGACTCCGACCACACGCTTGATGACACCGGTGTCTCCCGCCACCACGCGCAGGTCGACTTCGACGGCTCCCACGCCAGCATCATCGATCTCGGCAGCACGCATGGCACGCTCCTGAACGGGGCGCGCCTTGAACCGAACGAGCCGATGCCGCTGCACGACCGCGATCTCGTCACGATCGGCCCGTGGACCTTCGTCGCGCGCGTGCTTGAGGGCGATCCCGAGACCCACGCGGTGCCACCCGCGCCGCCCGATGAACCCGCGGCTCCCAAGGATCCCTACAAGACCCGCGCGAGCGTGCTCCTGCGCCTGCGCGCCAACGGCACGCTCGATCGTCAGGTCGGCTGGAACGACTTCGCGCGCATCTACGGCCCGGTGATCGCCGGCTTTGCGCGCAACGCAGGCGTGGCCCCGCAGGAAGTGGATGACGTGCTGCAGGACGTCATGCTCGGCTTCTTCCGCCAGTCGCAGCACTTCGAGTACGACCCGGCGCGCGGCCGCTTCCGCGGCTACCTGAAGACGGTCACGCTGAACTCGATCCGCGATCGCCATCGCCGCAAGCGGCCGAAGGTCGGACTGCCGGAGCACTTCGAGCCCTCCGAGAACGACGATGCGCTCCACGCCACGTGGGACCACGAGTGGACACAGCACCTGCTGCGCCGCGCGATGGAGAAGGTGAAGGCGACGGTGCAGCCAAAGACGCTCGAGGCCTTCGAGCGCTACGGGGTGCGCGGGGAGCCCGCGGAAAGCGTCTCGAAGTCGCTCGGCATGAGCGAGGCGAGCATCCGGCATGCGAAGATGCGCATCATGCACCAGCTGCGCGAGGAAATTCAGCGGCTGCGCGACGAGGAGGGCTGAAGCGTGGGAGACGCCAACGACATCCTGCTGGAAGATCCCGAGCACAGGCGGCTCGAGGAGGACCGCGCCGACCGCCGATGGCGCCGCTGGGGTCCGTGGCTCAGCGACCGGCAGTGGGGCACCGTGCGCGAGGACTACTCCGCCGACGGCAACGCATGGAAGTACCTGCCGCACGACATGGCGCGCAGCCGCGCCTACCGCTGGGGCGAGGATGGCCTCGCCGGCTTCTGCGACGACAAGCAGCGCCTCTGTCTTGGTCTCGCGCTCTGGAACGGCAAGGATCCGATCCTGAAGGAGCGCCTCTTCGGCCTCGACAATGCCGAAGGCAACCACGGCGAGGACGTGAAGGAGCTCTACTGGCACCAGGATGCGTTGCCGACGAGTTCCTACCTTCGCTTCCTCTACAAGTATCCGCAGCGCGCCTTCCCCTACGACGAGCTCGTGCGCGTGAACGCGGAACGCAGCCGCGAGCAGCCCGAGTACGAGCTGCTCGACACCGAGGCGATGTCGGACGACCGACACTTCGACGTGACCATCGAGTGGGCGAAGGGCGACCCGAACGACATCCTCTGGCGCGTCACCGTGAAGAACAACGGTCCCGAGGCCGCGCCGATCACCCTGCTCATGCAGGCATGGTTCCGCAACACCTGGTCCTGGGAGATCGACGCGCCACGGCCAACGCTTCGCATGGTCTCCCGCAACGCCATGCGGGCGAGTCACGAGAAGCTCGGTGAACTCGACATCGTCTGCGAGGGCTTCGACAAGACGCTCTTCTGCGACAACGACACGAACCAGCAGCGATGCTTCGGAACACCCAACCCCAAGGGCGCGCATCCGAAGGACACCTTCCACGAGGTCGTTGTGCACGGCCGATACGCCTCGCTGCCGCCGCTCGAGGAGGGCACGAAGGCCGCGTTCATGAAGGCGCTCACGATTCCCGCCGGCGGCACCGTGACCATGCGCGCACGCATGCGGCCGGTCGGCATGAAGGGTGAGTCATTCGACGGCTTCGATGACCTGATCGCCCAGCGCCGGCGCGAGGCCGACGCCTTCTACGCGCTCGCACGGCGGCCCGATGCCACGGACGAGCAGGCACTGGTGCAGCGACGCGCGCTCGCCGGCCTTCTGTGGAACTACCAGTGGTACCAGTACGACGTGCATCGCTGGCTCGTCGGTGATCCGGGGCAGCCCGCGCCGCCGCCCGAGCGCCTCGAGGGCCGCAACAGCCGCTGGCACCACATGGACGCCGAGGCCGTTCTGAGCATGCCGGACAAGTGGGAATATCCCTGGTTCGCGCACTGGGATCTCGCGTTCCAGGCCGTCGCCACCGCGGCCGTCGACATCGATCGCGCGAAGCGGCAGATCTGGCAGATCGTCCAGCCGTGGATGCAGCACCCCGAGGGCCAGGTGCCGGCCTACGAGTGGGCGCTCAATGACGTGAACCCGCCCACGCTCGCCTGGGCCGCCTACCGAATCTTCCAGATCGAGCGTCTGCGCTTCGGCCGCGAGGATCACGACTTCCTGGCCGAGATCGTGCACAAGCTGCTGCTCGACTTCACCTGGTGGGTCAACCGCAAGGACGCCGACGGCCGCAACATCTTCGAGGGCGGCTTCCTGGGCCTGGACAACATCGGCATCTTCGACCGCAGCCGTCCGCTGCCCACCGGCGGCGTGATCAAGCAGTCCGATGGCACCGCCTGGGTCGCCAAGTACTGCCTCGACCTCATGCGCATGTGCCTGGAGCTCGCCGACGCGGGCCGGCCCTACACGAGCCTGGTGGAGAAGTGCTTCGAGCACTTCCTGCAGATCGCCAAGGCGACCACGAACCTGGGTGGACGCGGCATCGACCTGTGGGACGAGGAGGACCAGTTCTTCTACGACCAGCTCGTGCTGCCGGATGGTCGAACCGTGCCGCTGAAGGTCAAGAGCTTCGTCGGGCTCGTGCCGCTGTTCGCCTGCACGGTGATCGACGAGCACGACCTGAAGTGCCAGCCACAGCTCGACCGTCGCCTGCAGTGGTTCCTCGACCGCCGTCCCGACATGGGCAAGCTGATCTCGCGATGGAACGTGGAGGGCGTCGGCCAGCGTCGCCTGCTCAGCCTGCTGCGCGGCCATCGCATGAAGGCACTGCTGCATCGCGCGCTCGATCCGAACCAGTTCCTCTCGCCGCACGGCATCCGCAGCGTGAGTCTCGAGCACCTCGACAACCCGTACCGCCTCACGCTCGGCGATCAGAGCTGGGAACTGAGATACACGCCCGGCGAGAGCGACACCGGCAGCTTCGGCGGCAACTCGAACTGGCGCGGACCCGTCTGGTTCCCGATGAACTTCCTGCTCATCGAGGCGCTCTGCCGCTTCCACGGCTACTACGGCGACGACTTCACGGTGGAATGCCCGACCGGCAGCGGCCAGTTCATGAACCTGCTGCAGGTGGCCGAGTTCCTCAGCGACCGCCTCGCGGGCGTGCTGCTTCCGGGCCCCGACGGCGTGCGACCGGCGAACCGTCATGCCCCGCGCCTGGACAAGGATCCCCTCTTCGCGGGCAATCCGCTCTTCTACGAGTACTTCCACGGCGACGATGGTCACGGACTTGGCGCGAGCCACCAGACCGGCTGGACCGCGCTCGCGGCGATCCTGCTTGGCCGCGCGCGCACGCGGTCCGTGCTGCGCCAGCTGAAGTGACGCGCGGGTCGGTTACGCTCGGTGCATGCGCGCTTCACGAGCCATCGCCCCCACCCTGCTCGCCCTCGCCTCGGCCGCCTTCCTGGTGGCGCCAGCTGCGGATGGTTCGCGCGAACAGGACGCCGCGCAGGGTGCCTCGCCGCAGTTGATGAAGGCCGAGCAGGCTCGCGAGCTGCTTGGGGCCGTGATCGGCGTGTGGGACATGCAGGGACAGTCGATCGGTGCGGACGGACAACCCGAGTTCACGCTTCGCGGCCGCTGTGTCTGGCAGTGGGCCATGAACGGCGCGTTCGCGATCGGCGACACGCTGCTCTCCAACGGCTCCGCGGTGCTGCAGGAGATCGACTGCCTGGGCTTCAACGACGCTGGCGGAACCTTCCAGCGCACCGTGATGACAGACCATGACAGCGCGATGATCTGGCAACAGGGTTCGTGGGATCAGGGCTCGCGCACCTTCACCATGCAGTCCGTCGGCGCGATCCCCACGGCCAAGGGCGGCAAGCGGAAGGTGACGACCGTCGTCGACCTCTCCAAGCCTGATGCGATGGTCTGGACCACCTCCTATTCCGAGGATGGCCAGAAGGTCGGCACCTTCCGGCTCTCCTGCACGCGCGCGCAACAGGGCGAGCGCGAGTCCGACGTGATCCCGGGCCTCCCGACCCAGCCTCCCATGGCGCCCGGTGGTGGCGTGGATGCCGCCGGTCTTCAGGACCAGCTGAACCAGATGGTCGCGAACAAGAAGCGGCTGCAGGGACAGATCGAGGACTGGAAGAAGAAGGTCAAGGACGCGCAGGACTCGATGGACCAGCTGAGCACCCCCTGAACCGGCGACGCGCGTCGGGCTCCGTACACTTCGCGCGTGCCCTCGACCGATCCGCGATTCCCAAATCTCCGCGTGTTCGAGCACGCGTTGATCCAGCACAAGCTCACCCTGCTTCGGGACACGCGAACCAACAGCGAGGATTTCCGGGCGCTCCTGAACGAGATCGCCGGACTGATGGTCTTCGAGGTGTCGCGCAACTTTCCGACGCGCGCGCTCACCGTCCAGACACCGCTTGAATCGTGCGAGGGTCGTGCCCTTTCACGACCGGTCACGCTCGCGCCGATCCTGCGCGCGGGCCTTGGCATGACCGATGGCATCCTGCGACTCTTTCCCGAAGCGCGCGTGGGCCACATCGGCATCCAGCGCGACGAGAAGAGCCACGCACCGGTCAACTACTACACGCGCTTTCCCAAGGACGTCGCCGATGGACCGGTGCTGGTGGTGGATCCCATGCTCGCCACCGGCGGAAGTGCCGTGCACGCCATCGATCACCTGAAGCGGCTGGGTTGCCGTGACCTGCAGATGGTGTGCCTGGTCGCGGCACCGGAGGGTGTCCAGCGGCTGCTGGATCGTCATCCCGAGGTTCCCGTCTTCACGGCCGCGCTGGATCGACAGCTCGACGAGAACGCCTACATCCGGCCAGGCCTTGGGGATGCCGGTGATCGCATCTTCGGCACGGTTGGCGCCTGATGGCGCGAGCCGCAAAGAAGCCCTCCACGAGCGGCACAGGCAGGGATCGCGTGCCCATGCCCGGTGCTCGCGCCATGCGCCGTCAGGCGATGGCACTCGCGGGTTCCGACATCCGGCTGTTCGGGGATGCCTGCCCACGGCATGAACCGCATCCAGCGACCGAAGTGCACGCCTTCGCCGCCACCGATCCCCCGACCAGCCTGATCGTCGGTGACTGTCGCGACATCCTGCCCCGGCTGCCCGAGCGCGGCTCGGTCGATCTTGTCTTCGCCGATCCGCCATTCAATCGTGGCGTTCGCTATGACCACTGGAGCGACGGCATGCCGCGCGAGGCCTACGAGCGCTTCACCTTCGACTGGATGGACGCCTGCATCGAGTCGCTCTCCAGGCGCGGCAGCATGTGGATCAATGTGCCCGACGAGATCGCGGCGGAGGTCGTGCTTCATGGACGACGCCGAGGCATGCACCTGCTCGAGTGGTGCATCTGGCATTTCCGCTTCGGTCCGAATCGGCGGACGGGATTCATCGAGAGCAAGACGCACGCCCTGTGTCTGGCGCGTGACCCGATCCGCCGGATCTGGAACCCGCATGCCGTGATGGAGCCATCCGACCGCAGCCTTGTCTACGGGGACAAGCGGACGCGTGCTCGGAAAGCCGGAACCGCGAGCCGTGTGCCAATGGACGTCTGGTACGGCCCGTACTGGGGGCGAATTCACGGCAAGAGCCTTGAGCGACGCCCAAGCCATCGGAATCAACTTCCCGAGGCCTATCTCGAACGGGTGATTCTGGCCTGCAGTGATCCAGGAAGCCTGATCCTTGATCCCTTCTGCGGAAGTGGCACCACCTCCACCGTTGCCCGCGCCTACGGCAGACCTTCTGTATCCATCGAAGTCTCACCCACAAGCGCTCGGAACGCCTGGAAGCGAATCACGGAGATTGGAATGGTCTCGAAGGGCCGATCGCTCGGGAAGTCGACGCCGATCCGGAATTCAAAGACGTTCTAGGACTTTCGGCTTCTTACGCGATCATGTCACCTTCCATGGGGTATCCATGGGGTGTCTTCGACTCCAGACAGCTTGTTCGAAAGACGTGCCATCGCGAAAAGAAGGTCGCTGACCCGGTTGATGTACTGCAGGAGCGGCTCGCCAACCGGCTCCGTGTGTGCCAAAGCAACGATCAATCGTTCTGCTCGACGGCAGATCGTTCGAGCAAGGTGCAGGCGCGCCGCAAGCTCCGATCCACCTGGCATCACGAAGTTTCGAAGTGGCTCGTTGCGACCATCAATCTGGTCGATCCAGCCTTCGATCTCGCCGACATGCGAGTCGCCGATTCGAACGATCTTGGCCTCGTTGCTGGCACCCTCGGGCGTGGCCAGGTCCGCTCCAATGTCGAACATGCGACTCTGCACCTGACGCAGAATGGTTCCTATAACTGCGGTTTCATCCTTGGCGCTCGTGCCAGAAATGCAGAGCCCAAGCACGGCATTGAATTCATCAACCGTTCCGTAAGCGTCTATCCGAGGATGGTTTTTGCTCACCCGCGCCCCGGAGAAGAGTCCGGTCGTGCCGTCATCACCGGATCGGGTGTAAAGCTTGCTCACTGGTCCGTGTTCGGGATGTGGGACCCAACTGGATGCGAAAAGGTCGGCCTAGGATCGATCTTCGGCGATTGCTGGTGACCCTGTCCCCGGGTAGTCTTTTTCGGAATCACGTAGGGAGTTCCACGAAACACCCCCTGATGGCCCCGCGAACACTTCCTAGCCTTCCCCGACCACTTCCCCAGACGCCCGACCGGCGCCCCGGCGCCACATCCCGGCTTTCAGACACTCAGGAGACATCCCCCATGCATCGCAAGGGTTTCACAATCATCGAGTTGCTCGTCGTCGTGGCCGTGATCGGTCTGCTGGTGGCAATCCTGCTGCCCGCGATCGGCCGTGCGCGCGAGTCCGCACAGTCCACCCAGAGCCAGTCGAACCTGCGCAACATCGGCTCCGCGGCCGCGGTTTACTCGGTCGACTTCCAGGATCGTCAGTGGAGCCCGATCCCAGAGGACTTCGGCAAGCTCAACCCGATCAACGACCCGGGCCAGTGGAATCGCTGGGCGACCTCTCGCTGCTCCGGCCAGCTGCGGCTTGGAAAGACGGCAACTGGTGATCAGGGGTTCTTCGTTCCCCTCGCCGCACCGCCGCTCTGCCCCCCCGCTCAGGCTGGTGCCGACATCAACAACCTCAAGGCCTACTTCCCCTGCAGCTTCTCGAACGCGAATGGCAACTTCGGATCCTTCCGGCTCCTGAACGCCAGCAGTTTCAGCAAGTACGTCGGCGGTCGCTTCTACGACGACATCTTCTACGCGCCGAAGGATCTGCTCGTGCTCGACCAGATCGCGGCCCTGAAGGCCCAGTACCCCAATGACGGCGACTTCTTTGGAACCGCCAAGTCGGTGATCCTGAGCAGCTACTGCTGGAGCCCGGCATCCATGTGGTCTCCGGACGTGCTCTCGTCGAAGGTGGGCTTCCAGAACCCGATGGTGGCTCCCAAGACGGGAAGCATCGCCGGACTCTGGCGAACGCCGACCGCGAACCAGGCCCGATTCTCGGATCTGAAGACCCGCGTCATCGAGCACAGCTGGCTGCAGAACAAGCCGAGCGCCATGATCGAGATGACCAGCGGCAAGTGGAACCTGCGCGGCGTGGTCAACCCGGATCAGCTCTTCAAGTTCAACGGACGCGAGGCGTTCCAGGTCACCAACGGTGGCGACTCCACGAACGGCATGAAGCAGCCCTGGTGGTTCAACGAGGCGTCCATGTCGCTTCCGAACTCGCTCTTCTTCGACGGCCACGTCGGGCCGATCGGTGTGCTCGAGGCGGTCGAGGCCAACAAGCGCGTGAAGGCCAGGAACACCACGGCCATTCGGAATTTCCAGGGCATCTTCGCCGAGGCTGGCGTCGGTGACCTTGGAGCCTCCCCGTACCAGTATGGCTGCTACGACAACCAGGCCGCCGCGGGTTGCTCCATGCACATCCTGACCGTCGACGGCATCACGGGCCGCGACATGCTCGGCGCGCAGTGACCACGAATCTCTCCCCACGAATCGACTCCATCGAGACCTGAACATGCCTGACCGAACCTCTCCCAGCCGTACCACCGCACCAAGCTTCGGACGCGGCTTCACCATCATCGAGCTGCTCGTGGTCGTCGCGATCATCGGACTGCTCGTGGCCCTTCTGCTGCCGGCCATCGGCCGCGCTCGCGACTCGGCGCTGACCTCGCAGAGCATGGCCAACATGCGCAACCTCGGTGCCGGCGCCGGCATGTACAGCGCCGCCTGGAATGAGCGCCAGCTGGCCGGCCTGCAGGACGACTTCGCCAAGTACACCACCCGCATCGGACAGGGCTCGTGCGCCGACTACCAGAAGGCGACTGGAACCTGCCCCCCCTCGCTGGTGTGGGGCTGGGGTGGCTACGACCAGCAGGACGTGGCGCCCTGCTTGAACGCCCGCACGAAGGGCATCTGGGCGAACTGGATCTGCGACGCGCGCAACGTTGGTGGCCCTGCGCAGTGGGGATGGAATGCGCCCTTCACCTTCGATGACTGGGTCGACGATCCAGGACCACAGTTCGGTGGTGGCATGTGGATCCAGACCAACTGCCGCAACTTCAACCAGTACGTGAGCGGCAAGTTCTACGACAAGGTCTTCTACTCGCCGCGCGACAAGGTCTCACTGGACCGCTCGCTGCGCGCCTTCGAAATCGGCGACGACTTCACGTACCTGTGCAGCGTGCCCACCGTCGCCGGAACGTTCGATGGCGTCGTGTGGAGCACCTACTGCTTCAGCCCGGCAGGACTTTCCTCTCCGGAGGTCTTCTCGGCGAAGAAGGGTTGCTTCAATTTCGGCGGCCCGACGACGCCGGGTCTCTTCCGAACCCCGAGCTATTCGCAGGCGGCCTACCCCGAGCTCAAGACCATGCTGATGGAGCGCTGGTGGCTTCAGAACCGTGAAGGCCCCGAGTTCAATCCCGGCTTCTCGAACAGGGCGCCTGCACGCAGCCGTCTCGCGGGCGGCACGCCCTACATGTTCAACCAGTGCATCAACTCGGCCCCGTGCACCGTCTTCTATGACGGTCACACCGCGACCACGGGTCCCTCGAGCAGCATGACCGAGCACGCGACGGTGGCGACGGGCAACGCGAGCGCCGGCCTTCAGGAGCCGGGCCTTTTCGCGCAGCGGACGCTTGCCAACCTTACCGGCCCGTGGGCTGGCTGGGGTGGCTACTTCACCGGCCCCACCGGTTCGTCCGGTGCGGAGCAGTTCAACTACGACGAGGAAGTGAACACCAGCTACCACGTGTTCACCGTTGACGGCATCCTTGGCCGCGACTTCATCACGGCGAAGTGATCCTGATTCAGGCTTGACGTGCCGCGGCCCGCGCATCCTGCGCGGGCCGCGTTCGTTTTGCGACGATGCTCGTCCGACATCAGATCGGTTGACAGGCGTCGCCATATGGATCGACCGTGCAGCTACCGGAAAAGAGAAGGGGCTCGGTCTGAGCGTCCAGACCGAGCCCCTTGGATGTCACGATTCCGATCGCTGGATCAGAAGTCCATGTCCTCCATGCCACCGCCGGCACCGGCGGGCATGGCGGGCTTCGCCTTCTTCTCCTTGATCTCGATGATGGCGCAGTCGGTGGTCAGCAGCAGGCCGGCGATGCTTGCCGCGTTCTGCAGGGCCACGCGCTCCACCTTGGTCGGCACGATCACGCCGGCCTTCACCAGATCCTCGTACTCGCCGGTCAGGGCGTTGAAGCCGAAGTTGGTGTCACCCGACTCCTCGACCTTCTGGGCCACGATCGAACCATCCAGGCCGCCGTTGGCCGCGATCTGCTTGATCGGGGCCGACAACGCGCGCTTGATGATGTCCACGCCGACCTTCTCGTCGTCGTTGGACAGGCTCTTGCCCAGGCGATCGAGCGCCTTGCGGGCGCGGATCACGCTCACGCCACCACCGGGAAGGATGCCCTCCTCGACGGCCGCGCGGCAGGCGTGCAGCGCGTCCTCGACGCGCGCCTTCTTCTCCTTCATCTCGACCTCGGTCGCGGCGCCCACGTTGATCTGGGCCACGCCACCGGCGAGCTTCGCAAGGCGCTCCTGGAGCTTCTCGCGGTCGTAGTCGCTGCTGGTGTTCTCCATCTGGCCCTTGATCTGCTCGATGCGGCCCTGGATGTCCTTGGTCTTGCCCGCGCCCTCGACGATCGTGGTGGCTTCCTTCGCCACGGTGATCTTCTTGGCTCGGCCAAGCTGGTTCAGCGCCAGGTTCTCGAGCGTCACGCCGAGTTCCTCGAAGACGGCCTCGCCGCCCACCAGGGTGGCGATGTCGCCCAGCATCTCCTTGCGGCGGTCACCGAAGCCCGGCGCCTTCACGGCGCAGACCTTCAGCACGCCACGGAGCTTGTTCACCACCAGGGTGGCCAGCGCCTCGCCGTCGATGTCCTCGGCGATGATCAGCAGCGCCTTGCCGCTCTCGGCGATCTTGCCCAGGATGGGCAGCAGATCCTTGGCCGAGCTGATCTTCTTCTCGTGCACGAGCACATAGGCGTCCTCGAGCACGGTCTCCATCGCGGCCTGGTTGGTCACGAAGTGCGGGCTCAGCCAGCCCTTGTCGAACTGCATGCCCTCGAGCAGCTCCACCTCGGTCTCGAGGCTCTTGCCTTCCTCGACCGTGATCACGCCATCCTTGCCGACCTTGTCCATCGCGTCGGCGATGATCTTGCCGATGTGCGTGTCCTGGTTGGCGGAGCAGCTGCCGACCTGCGCGATCTCCTTGCTGTCCTTGACGGGCTTGCTCATCTTCTTGAGCTCGTCGATGACGGTCTTCACGGCCGCGTCGATGCCGCGCTTCACCGCGTTGGCGTTGGCGCCGGCGGTGATGTTCTTCAGGCCTTCCTGGAAGATCGCCTCGGCGTAGACCGTGGCCGTGGTGGTGCCGTCACCGGCGTCCTTGCTCGCCTTGGTGGCGACTTCCTTCACCATCTGGGCGCCCATGTTCTCGTAGGCGTCCTCGAGCTCGATCTCCTTGGCCACCGTGACGCCGTCCTTGGTGACGGTCGGGGCGCCGAAGCTCTTCTCGAGCACGACCACGCGGCCCGCGGGGCCGAGGGTCACCTTGACGGCGCGGGCGAGCTTCTGCACGCCGCGCAGGATGCGCTCGCGCGCATCATTGTCGAACGAAATCTGCTTTGCAGCCATGTGTGTGTTCCTTGTGTTGGGGTTGAAATTCGCTGTGCGGCGATCACTCGATCACGCCGAGGATGTCTTCCTCGGTCATGATCAGGTAGGTCTCGTCGCTGATCTTCACTTCGGTTCCTGCGTAGCTGCTGAAGAGGACGGTGTCGCCCTTCTTCACGCTGAAGGACAGGCGCGCGCCGGTCTCCTTGTTCAGCGGACCGTTGCCGAGCGCGATCACCTTGCCCTGCTTGGGCTTGTCCTTCGCGCTCTCGGGCAGGTAGATGCCGCTGTCCGTCTTGGTCGCGGCTTCATCACGCTTGACGAGGATCTTGTCTCCGAGCGGTCGAACCTTCATGGCAGTCTCCTTGATCTGGAAATGAGAAGAAACGGAAGTGGAAGTCAGGTCGCCGGGCCGGTCGGCCAGGTGCCTGCGTAATGCCTCTGCAGGATGCGCCGCAGCGTGTCCAGCAGGGACTCGACGGGAAACGGACGGTCCAGAACGGCGAACGCGCCCTCGGCAAGCATGGCGTGAAGCCCTCGCGTGGATTCGCGGCGGCTGGCCTGGGGCGGTCGCACGACGATCGTGGGCGGTGGATTCTCCGTGCGACGCAGCAACTGCAGGATGCGGCTGCCGACCTCGTCGGCACCCAGCGCGTCGGTGCCCATCGGAACACTCACGTCGACCACCGCCACATGGATGCGCTCGCGGCGAATGAGGTTCTGCGCCTCGGTTCCGCTTCGCGCTTCAAGGCAATGCACACCCATCGGACGCAGGAGTGGCGGGAGCTGGCGCTCGAGCGCGTCATCCCTCCACCCGCCATAGCTCAGCAGCAGGTTCAGACGGGGAACCGACGCACCAAAACCACCGGCCACGAAGGCGGCCTCGCCTGGAAATGGGTGGAGTCGGCGCATGAACAACATGTGTGTCCGGAGCAAAGCAACCGGCGTACCAATTTGAAACAAGTAGTCCTATAACTGATATACTGTGATCGCGTCAATGATATTGGTCTCATATGTTTCGATATTGAGTCGTTCTTGCTCGATCGTGGCGCGATCGTGAATTGTTTGCTGCCAATGGTGCTCCTTTCGAATGTGGTTCAAGAGCCGCAGGAACGGTTTGTCAGTCCGTACACGATGATCACGGCCCGTCCGCAACCTGAAGCCTCTGCCATTTCGACCGAGTTGCCGAGACCGTCTCTGGCATCCAACATCGGGGCTTCCTGATTCTTCACCGGAGCCCCCATGCCAACGACCGTTTCCGTCGCCTCGATCCAACGCACCCCAAACCTCGAGGGCCAGTCCGTGCGAGTTCAAGGTTGGGTTCGAACTCGCCGAGATTCGAAGGCTGGCGTCAGTTTCGTGAACCTGTCCGACGGTTCGTGTCAGGGAACGCTGCAGCTGGTGGTGCCGAACACGCTGGCGAACTACGCCACCGAGGTCACGCGCCTCACCGCTGGCTGCTCGGTCGAGGCCGAGGGCACGCTGGTCATGGGGCAGGGCAAGACACCGACACTGGAGCTTCAGGCGTCGTCGCTCCATGTGCATGGCTTCGTCGAGGATCCCGACACCTATCCGATCCAGCCGAAGGCGCACACCTACGAGTACCTGCGCGAGGTCGCGCACCTGCGCCCGCGCACGAACACCTTCGGCGCCGTGGGCCGAATCCGGCACTGCCTCGCCATGGCCGTGCACCGCTTCTTCCATGAGCGCGAGTTCCTGTGGGTGCACACGCCGATCATCACCGCCAGCGACTGCGAGGGCGCGGGACAGATGTTCCGGGTCAGCACGCTGGATGCGCTCAATCCGCCACGCACGCCCCAGGGCACCGTCGACTTCGACAAGGACTTCTTCGGCAAGCAGTCGCACCTCACGGTCAGCGGGCAGCTGAACGTGGAGTGCTGGTGCATGGCGCTCTCGAAGGTCTACACCTTCGGCCCCACCTTCCGCGCCGAGAACAGCAACACCAGCCGGCACCTGGCGGAATTCTGGATGATCGAGCCGGAGATCGCGTTCGCGGACCTGGCCGCCGATGCGGATCTTGCGGAGGGCCTGCTGAAGTCGATGTTCACGACGCTGCTGGCGGAGCGCGCCGACGACATGGCCTTTCTTGCCGAACGCGTGGACAAGGGCTGCATCGAGCGCCTGGAAAAGTTCGTGAAGGCCAGCTTCGAGCGCATGGATTACACCGAGGCGATCCGCCAGCTCGAGGCCGTCGCGGCGAAGGGCCGCAAGTTCGACTTTCCCGTCTCGTGGGGCATGGACATGCAGAGCGAGCACGAGCGCTGCCTGACCGAGGAGATCGTGGGGCGGCCGGTGGTGGTGATGAACTACCCGAAGGACATCAAGGCCTTCTACATGCGCATGAACGACGACGGCCGCACGGTGGCCGCCATGGACGTGCTGGCGCCGGGCATCGGCGAGATCATCGGCGGCAGCCAGCGCGAGGAGCGACTGGATGTCCTCGATTCGCGCCTGCAGTCGATGGGGCTCGATCCGAAGGCCTACGGGTGGTACCGCGACCTGCGCCGATACGGCACCGTGCCGCATGCGGGGTTCGGCCTTGGCTTCGAGCGCACGATCAGCTACGCGACGGGACTGACCAACGTGCGCGACTGCATCCCGTTCCCGCGCACGCCGCGCAACTGCGAGTTCTGAGGCGGATCATGAAGGACATCAGCCATCTCCGCGTGCGCCCAGGCCAGAAGGTCGACCTTGAGTCGATCGATCCCGACTTCTGCGCGAACATGGAGAAGGAGGCGGCGCGCGCCGAGACCGCGGCCGACCTCGAGGCTCTCGGTCACCTTCAGCAGCTGCTCTACGCGGAAGACCGGCGCGCCATGCTGGTGGTCCTGCAGGGCATCGACACCGCCGGCAAGGACGGCGTGATCCGCAAGGTGATGACCGGCTTCAACCCGCAGGGCTGCGTGGTGACGCCCTTCAAGAAGCCGGTTGGGCAGGAGACCGAGCACGACTTCCTGTGGCGCGTGCACGCCGCCTGCCCGCGGCGAGGCGAGATCGGCGTGTTCAACCGCAGCCACTACGAGGATGTGCTGGTGGTTCGCGTGCACGATCTGGTTCCGCGAAAGCGCATCGAGCGCCGCTACGAGGCGATCAACGACTTCGAGCGGCACCTGGTGGACGAGGGCACGCACGTCGTGAAGTTCTTCCTGTGGATCAGCCGGGACGAGCAGAAGCGGCGCCTGCAGGAGAGGCTGGCCGATCCCGAGAAGAACTGGAAGTTCAGCGAGGCCGACCTGAAGGAGCGTGGTCGTTGGAGCGAGTACGTCGAGGCGTTCGACCTGGCGCTCTCCAGATGCAGCACCGATCAGGCGCCGTGGTGGATCGTTCCCGCCAATCGCAAGTGGTTCCGGGACTGGATGATCGCGCGCGTGCTGCGAAGCACGCTGGAGGGATTCGAGATGCAGTGGCCCAAGGCGAAGTTCGATCCCACGAAGGTGAGGGTCGACTGATGCAGTGCAACATCGATCGTCGTGGCAGGACTGCCCGCATCGTGGTGGGTGCCATCTTCGAGCTCATCGGGCTCGGCCTGTTCGTGCTCTGGTACTTCGGAGGCCCGGAGTGGGTGATCTGGCCCGCGATCGGTTGCGTGCTCGGCGGCAATTTCGCCATGTTCGAGGGTGCGATCGGCTGGTGCGCGGTGCGCGCCATGGGGTTCCGCACCCCTCTGTGACCCGGCTAGACTCTCGGTTCCTCGGGGCGTAGCTCAGCTTGGCTAGAGCGCCTGCTTTGGGTGCAGGAAGTCGTCGGTTCAAATCCGGCCGCCCCGACTGCGCATGCGGCTCCGGAAGGATTCGCCTTCCGAGCCGCATGTCGAGTCCGTGCGCGTCGCGGCCTCGTCGCGGCGCCGAGCCCGCTATCCTTCCCGCCCATGCAACTGCTCGCCGCCAGCGCCATCGATGGCTACCTGCCGATCGGCATCGTGTTCGTGATGGCGATCATCTTCGCCATCGTGAACATCGTGGCCAGCCAGCTCCTGGGTCCTCGAGCCGATGGAGCCGTGAAGGGAACCGCCTACGAGAGCGGCATGGATCCCATCGGCAGCGCTCGCAAGAAGTTCAACATCCGTTTCTACGTGCTGGCGATGACCTTCCTGGTCTTCGACGTCGAGATCATCTTCCTCTACCCGTGGGCGGTGACCTTCACGCAGCTCGAGCCGCGCAGCCCCGAGGCGCTGCTCTTCCTCGGACGCATCCTGTTCTTCATCGGAACCAGCGTCGTGGCGTACATCTACGCATGGCGCAAGGGCGTCTTCCGCTGGGACTGATCTCGCGTCGCGCGGCCATGGCATGACCGCGCGCCACGCCATCCTGCATCGGGACCTTCAGCGCATCGCGAAGGATCTCTCCCGTGAACTTCGCGCCGTTCGGCCCGGACCCGGTGTGTCGTGCGTGTACGACCCGCTCGACTACGCGTGGGAGGCGCATGCCGCGTATCTCGCACATGCCCGACCCGCGCCAAGGGCGCTTCTGCTCGGCATGAACCCCGGACCGTTCGGCATGGTGCAGACCGGTGTCCCGTTTGGCGAGGTGATGGCCGCAAGGGACTTCCTGAAGATCAGGGGTGGCGTTCGATCACCTCGCGTGCAGCATCCCAGGCGACCCGTGCTCGGCTTCGCGTGCGCTCGCAGCGAAGTCAGTGGCCGCCGCTTCTGGGGCCTGATGCGCGAGGAGTTCGGTTCAGCATCGCGGTTCTTCCGCGCCGGATTCGTGTGGAACTGGTGTCCGCTCGCCTTCACGGCACCGAGCGGCGCGAACGTGACCCCCGACAAGCTCCCGGCGCGCGCGCGTGCCACGATCGAACGCGCATGCGATCGTGCCCTTGCCCAGGTGACCCAGACGCTCGAGCCAGGCATGGTGATCGGCGTGGGGGCGTTCGCGCAGGCGTGTGCGCAGCGCGCACTTGGTGGCCGGCTTCCCGTGCACACCGTGCTGCATCCGAGCCCCGCGAGTCCCGCGGCGAACCGCGGATGGGACAAGGCCGCGCGCGCGCAACTGCGCGCATGCGGCTTTCTCGGCTGACCTTCGATCAGAATCGCTCGTCGTCGCTCTTGGGCGTGAGGTGCCAGAGGTCGCTCTTCACGCCGTTGATCGTGGATCCGTTCTGGATCCCGGCGCGCACGAAGTCGAGGAAGTCCCAGGGGAAGGGTCGCTCGACCTTGCTCGCCTCGTCCAGCCGCCGATGATCCTCGGCCGTCAGCTTCACCGAGCAGCAACCCAGGTTGTCCTGCAGCTGATTCAGGTGTCGCGCACCGATGATCACGCTGGTCACGCCCTGCTGGTCGAGCAGCCAGCGCAGCGCCACCTGTGCCACGGTGCAGCCGTGCGCCGCCGCGATCTCGCGAAGGAGGTCGATCAGCGCGTAACTGCGCTCGTTCAGGTAGTTGCTCTCCTTCTTCACGCGCGTGCTGCCATCGACGGGCGGTGGCGTGTTCCGGTCGAACTTGCCGCTCAGCACGCCACCACGCAGCGGACTCCAGGGCGTCACGCCCAGTCCAAGGTCACGCGCCATGGTCATCAGGTCGCTCTCGACCGTGCGCTGAAGAAGGCTGTACTCGATCTGGAGCGCGCACAACGGTTCCCAGCCCCGCATGAGCGCCGTGTACTGGCACTTCGTCACGACCCAGGCTGGATGGTCGCTCAGGCCCAGGTATCGAACCTTGCCCTGCTTCACCAGGAAGTCCATCGCCGACATCATCTCCTCGACAGGCGTGTGACGATCCCAGAAGTGCGCCCAGAGCAGGTCGATGTGGTCGGTCTGCAGGCGCCGCAGCGAATCCTCGACGGCGTGCAGGATCGCCTTGCGGCTCGCGCCTCCTCCATTGGGATCGTTCGGCCACAGGTTGCCCATGAACTTGGTTGCGATCACCACGCGATGGCGCTTGCCCTTGCCCGGTCCCTTGGCGAAGTAGTCGCCAAGGATCTTCTCGCTGTGGCCCTTCGTGTAGATGTTCGCCGTGTCGATGAAGTTGCCGCCCGCCGAGAGGTAGGCATCGAGAACCCTGGCGCTCTCCTCGGGGCCGACACCGATGCCCCACTCGGTTCCAAAGGTCATTGCGCCAAGGCAGAGCGGGCTCACGCGCAGGCCACTGCGACCCAGCGTGATGAAATCGGTCAGGTGTTCGTGCATCGATCTTGGTCCCTGGATCAACCGCTCTTCGAGGCCTTCAGCGTGACGTCGACCATCGTTTCCTTGCCATCGCGCAGGATCTTCAGCTTCACCACGTCACCGGGCTCATGTTCGCGCAGCCGCTCCATCAGGGTCGGCGTGTCGTCCAGAGGCTTGTCGTTCCACATCAGGATCACGTCGCCGCGCTTCAGGCCGGCGTCGGCGGCGCTGGTGCCCGCGCTGACATCGTCGATCTCCATGCCGGGCTGGTCGCGCTTGGTCATGTTCGGCTGCACCCCAAGGCGAACCTTCGCGTAGCCACGCTCGGTGCCGCCCTTGCCATCCGTGCTGGTGAACTTCGGCCGCTCCGGCACCGTCGCGAGCGTGCGGGCCAGCTCCTCGGTGAGCCGCACGATCTTGGAGGCACCGAGCGGATTCACGGTGTAGCCCTTGTCCGTCGGCTTGTGATAGTCGTCGTGGTTGCCCGTGAACAGGAAGAGCACGGGAATGCCAGCCGCGTAGAAGCTCGCATGATCGCTGGGGCCACGGCCGCCGGGGTCGGCCTTCACCGTGAGTCCACTGCGCTCGATCGACGGTCGGATGATCTCGTTGAAGCGTTCAGCCGTGCCCGTGCCGCTCATGGCGAGTTCGTCCCCGCGCAGGCGACCGACCATGTCCAGGTTGATCATGGCGGCGATCTTGTCCGCCGGCATGATCGGGTTCTTCACGAACTCGCGGCTTCCATCAAGGCCCATCTCCTCGGCCGTGAACGCGAGAAAGACCACGCTGCGCAGATCCTCGGGCGCATCCTTCGAGCCGTACCAGTCATGCATCGCGCGCGCGGCACAGAGCATGGCCGCGGTGCCGCTCGCGTTGTCGTCCGCACCCGGATGCAGCTTGCCGCGATTCTGCGGATCGGCCCCGAAGAATCCCATGCCCACATGGTCGTAGTGGCCTCCGATGATCAGCCACTCCTCCGCGAGCTTGCCGCGTCCCTTCAGCACGCCGCCGATGTTGCGTGCCGGGATTCCCTCCTCGGACACCGCGACCTCCACGCGCATGGGCACGTCGGCCTTCAGGGCCTCGCACGTCACCTTGCCCTCATCCGCCAATCGACGCCAATCCATCAGGCCGCGCCCCTGCGGGTCGGCCTTGCGAAGCAGCGCATCGGCCTCCTCCTCGGAGAGCTGCACGATCGGGAAGTCGTAGCCCGGCCCGAACACGCTGCTTTCGGTCCGCTCGAGCGTCTTGGCGCCATCCTTGCATTCCGGCGGATTCACCAGGATCAGGGCGGCCGGCTTGCGATCCGAGAGCGCGTCAAGCTTGCCGCGCATGGCGCTGAACCCCGAGAATCGACGGTCGCTCCAGAGGCTGCGTCCATCCTTGTCGAGGGGTTCGTAGCGAAGGAACATCACGACCTTGCCCGAGAAGTCCTCCTTCTCGCCGAAGCTCGTGTATCCATCCTTGCCCTCCTCGATGGCGTAACCCGCGAAGATCAGCGGCGCGTTCACCGCACCGCTGCCGCTCGAACCGATCACCTCGAAGTTCTCGCCGCGCACCAGCACGCGGTCGCCGATGGCGACGACGGACTTCTCGACCACCGGCGCGCCACCATCGAGCTGGAAATCCTGGAACCAGCTCGCCGACTCGGAGCCGGACGCGTCCTTCTTCCTGAACGCGGGCTCGAGTCCCGCCTGCTTCATCCAGAACTGCACGTACTCGCCAGCGACCTCGTTGCCGCGGGATCCGGGCACGCGACCCTCGAAGAACGGGTTCGAGAGGGTCTGCACATGCTGGTACCACTCGATCGCCACGGGGCCCATCGCGGCGAGCGCCTTGCTCAGGTCGGTCTGCGCCGGGTCCGACGCGTCGCCCGCGGTCTGCTTCGGCGTGTAGGTGAACGGATTGATCTTGCCCCCCTCGACAAGCGACCCGGTCGGCGGCGGTGTGGGTGCCTTCTCCGTGGCCGGACTCTGTGCGGGCACCTTCGCCTCCCCATCCTGTGGAGCGGCCCCCGCAAGGCAGAGCAGGGTCATGGCAAGAGCGGCGTGAGAGACGGGGTTGGAACGCATGCGAAGCTCCATGTCAGGGGGCGAAGAGACCACTCTATCCGGCGAAATCGTGGTCGGTTGCGGGGAATTCCGCCCCTGCCCATCTATACTCGCCCGCCATGTCCACGCTCGAGAAGTCGCCCGTGATCTCCACCACCCATCCCCTCGATCCACTGGATTCCTTCGCCCGTCGGCATATCGGCCCGAGCGAAGCGGACATCGTGGAGATGCTGGCTTTCCTCGGCTACGACAGCCTGGATTCGCTCGGTCGCGCGACGGTGCCGGCGTCGATCCTGAGCACACGCGCCCTCTCGATCGAGGACCCGACGAACCGCGCCGGCTTCAAGGTTCGCGGCGAGGCGGAGTGCCTTGCGGGCATCCATGAACTCGCCTCGCGAAACCAGGTCTTCCGCAGCTACATCGGCATGGGCTATCACGACTGCCTGACCCCGACCGTGATCCTGCGCAACGTGCTCGAGAACCCGGGCTGGTACACGCAGTACACCCCCTATCAGGCCGAAGTCGCGCAGGGGCGCCTGGAGAGCCTGCTGAACTTCCAGACCATGTGCACCGAGCTGACCGGCATGGAGGTCGCCGGTGCCAGCCTGCTCGATGAGGGCACAGCGGCCGCGGAGGCGATGAGCCTGTGCATGGGCGCGTGCGATGGTCGTCGGCACTTCTTCGTGGCATCGGATTGCAACCCGCAGACCATCGCCGTGGTCGAGACCCGCGCGAAGGGCCTTGGCGTGCGGCTGGTCGTGGGTGACCCTGCCACGACTGACTTCGCGACCGGCGACTTCTGTGGTGCGCTGCTGGCGTATCCCGGCACCGATGGCCGCGTGACGGACTGGCGCGGCACGATCGAGAAGGTGAAGGCGACGGGTGCGCTCACGGTGCTGGTCGCCG
>JBIIOC010000106.1:0-6496 GCA_044337135.1 Phycisphaerales bacterium
GATCGACCGTGACGCGCACATCGGTGCGCATGCGGTGCTTCAGGGACCGCTCTACGTGGGCCCCGGCACCATCGTGGCGCCGGGCGCGCTGCTGAAGGCGCGCACGGTGATCGGTCCGCGCTGCCGCGCCGCGGGCGAGATCGGCGCCACCATCATCCAGGGGGAGTCGAACAAGGCGCACGACGGGCATCTCGGAGACGCCATCGTGGGCCGGTGGGTCAACCTGGGCGCGGGCACCGTGAACAGCAACCTGCTCAACACCTACGGCGAGGTCAGCATGCGCGTGGAGGCCGACGCGCCGCTGGAGCGCACCGGACGCCAGTTCATGGGCTGCATCATCGGCGATCACGTGAAGACCGCCATCGGCACTCGCATCATGACCGGCACCACGCTCGGTACCGGCAGCATGATCGCCTGCAGTGTTCCGCCGCCGACGAGCACGCAGCGGTTCAGCTGGATCACCGACGATGGCTCGAAGGTGCATCGTCTGGACCGGTTCCTTGCCACGGCCGAGGTGGTGCTCAAGCGTCGCGGCGAGACGCTGCATCCGGGCGAGCGGGCCGAGATCGAGGCGCTGCACGCGAAGGCGGCCGGCGGCGCGGCGTGAGCGATCCTTCGGGCGACGAACTCTGGATCATCGATGGCCACGCGCAGTTCTTTCGCGCGTACCACGCCATCCGCGGGGGCATGACGAGCCCGATCACCAACGAGCCCACGCACATGGTGTTCGGCTTCACGGCCACGCTGCTGAAGCTTCTGCGTGAGCGCAAGCCGCGTTGCCTCGTGCTGGTGATCGACGCGGCCGGCGACCAGGGGACCTTCCGCTCCGAGATCTATCCCGACTACAAGGCCCACCGCGAGCCGCCGCCCGAGGACTTTCGGCCGCAAGCCGAACGCTGCGTGGAGGTCTGTCGACTGCTCGGCATTCCGGTCGTGGCGGTGCCGAAGGTCGAGGCCGACGACGCCATCGCCACGATCGTGCGCCGCACGCGCAGGGCGCATCCCTCGCGACCGATCCGCATCCTCAGCCGCGACAAGGATCTTGGCCAACTGCTCGACGACCATTCCGTGCTGGTGGACGGGCAGACCGGACAGATGATCGACGCGGAGGGCCTGTTCGAGAGCAAGGGCGTGAAGCCAGGCCAGGTCGTGGACATGCTCACGCTGATGGGTGATCCGGTGGACAACGTGCCGGGTGCCAAGGGCATCGGTCCCAAGACGGCCGCCACGCTCATCACGCAGTACGGCTCGCTGGATTCGCTGCTGGAGAACCTGGACAAGCTCACGCCGGCCAAGCGACAGGCGATCGAGGCCGTGAAGTCCGCCTTTCCGATGACCCGCCAGCTCGTCTCGCTGAAGGAGGACTGCGAGGTGGAGGCCGGGATCGAGGACCGGCTGCTGGACCTCTCCCGGGCGGATGCCCCGGCGGTCATGGAACTCATGCATCGTCTGGGTTTCCACAGGCTGCGCAGCGAGATGGCAGAGGTGCTGGGCGTGACTGCGGCGGAGGAGCCGGCGAAGGCGACCGAGGCTGCACCGAGAGGCGCCGCGCCGCGCGCGCGCAAGTCCGAGTCTGGTCCTTCGCTCTTCGATGAGCCTTCCGCCGAGCCGCAGGCTCCTGCGCTCGAGGGCATCACGCGAGACGGGACCTACGCGATGCTGGGAACGGTCAGGGAGATCGAGGCGTTCGTGCGCGAGGCCCGCGCGGCCTGCGCCACAGGCGCCGTGCTTGCGTTCGACACCGAGACGGACGCGCTGGCTCCGACACGCTGCGGCCTGGTCGGCGTCTCGCTGGCGTTCGAGTCGCGGCGTGGCGTCTACATCCCGACACGAAGTCCCCAGCCGGATCGGCATCTCGACTGGGAGGCCGTGCGGCCACTGCTGAAGCCGCTTCTCGAGGATCCAGGTGTTCCGAAGACCGCGCACAACGCCAAGTACGACCTCATCGTCCTGGAGCGCCATGGGGTCACGGTGCAGGGACTGGTCGATGACACGCTGGTCTCGAGCCATCTGGTCGACTCCGCGCGCGTCGGGCACGGGCTGGATGCGCTGGCGGAGGCGCTGCTTGCACACCGCAACATCCCCATCGAGACGCTTATCGGCAGTGGCAGGAACCAGCGGCGCTTCGATCAGGCCGATCTGGATCTGGCCACCGAGTACGCCGCGGAGGACGCCGACATCGCGCTGCGCCTGCACGCGCACTTCGCGCCGCAGATCGAGGTGCAGGGGCTCCGGAGCCTTCTGGACGACGTGGAGCTGCCGCTGGTGCGCGTGATCGCGCGCATGGAGCGGTGGGGGATCCGCGTGGATGCGGCCGAACTTGATCGCCAGCGGGAGGGCCTCGAGCGTCGGCTGGCAGAGATTCGCACGCAGGTGATCGCGGCAAGCCCGCGCGAGTTCAACCTCGACTCGCCCAGGCAGCTCGCGGAGGTGCTCTTCAACGCGCCGGGCGATGCGGCACCAGGACTTGGACTGAAGGTGGTCAAGCGCACGAAGACCGGCGCCAGCACCGACATGGAGGTGCTGGAGAAGCTCGCGGCGGACCCCGCCGTGAATTCGCCCGTTCCGGCGCTCGTGCTCCAGCACCGACAGCTCGCCAAGCTGGTCGGCACGTACCTGGTGGGGCTGAAGGAGGCGATCGACCCAGCCGACGGTCGCGTGCACGCGAGCTTCCACCAGCTTGGCGCGGCCACGGGTCGGCTCTCGAGCAGTGACCCGAACCTGCAGAACATCCCGATCCGAACGGGCGAGGGGCGGGAGATCCGCAAGGCCTTCAAGCCGGAGCGTGGCTTCGTGTTCGTGAGCGCGGACTACTCGCAGATCGAGCTGCGCCTGCTGGCGCACCTGTCGGGCGATCCCGGACTGAGCGAGGCCTTCCGGCGGGGTGAGGACATTCACCGCGCGGTCGCGGCCGAGACTTTCGGCGTGCCGATCGCGCAGGTGACCGATGCGCAGCGCAGCGCCGCCAAGATGGTGAACTTCGGCATCGTGTACGGAATCACGCCGTGGGGTCTGGCGAGGCGGCTCGGGCCCGATGCGAGCGTGGAACACGCCACGCGGATCATCCACGACTACAAGGCCAGGTTCCAGCGCATCCAGTCGTTCCTCGAGGCCTGCGTGGAGAGGGCGAAGGCGGCGGGATTCGTCACCACCATGCTGGGGCGACGCCGACCGATTCCGCAGGTGCATTCACGCAATCCGGCCGAGCGCGCGCTGGGCGAGCGAATGGCCATCAACACCGTGGTGCAGGGCAGTGCCGCGGACCTGATCAAGGTGGCGATGGTGCGGCTGGCGGACACGCTGCCCAGAGAGCACCCCAAGGCGCGCCTGCTGCTGCAGGTGCATGACGAACTGCTGGTCGAGGCCCCGGAGGCCGAGGCGGATGCGGTGCTCGCCTGCACGCAGCGCGTCATGGAGAGCGCGATGACGCTCGACGTTCCGCTCAGGGCCGACGGAGGCATCGGTCATGACTGGTTCGAGGCGTGAGCGCCCCGGGTCGCCGCCCGGAACTCCCTGAAAATGCTGGTGCTATGGCGGCCCGCTTCACCCCATTGACCCCTCGCGGGCCTTCGCTAAACTTGTCCCTCCAGACCTCGGTCTGGTGTTGGGGCGGTAGCTCAATTGGTTAGAGTACCGGCTTGTCACGCCGGTGGTTGCGGGTTCGATTCCCGTCCGCCTCGCTTCTGCAGGCCGCGGCACGCGCCGCGGCCGATCCCGACTCGGACGAGGCCGTCGCGCTTGCGACGGCCTTTCCGTTTCGGTTCCGGTCGTTCGTCTGGGCGCTTAGCTCAGTTGGCAGAGCACCGCCATTACACGGCGGGAGTCACAGGTTCGAGTCCTGTAGCGCCCACTTCGCTTGGCGCGGCGAAGGCCTTCAGCCTGCGTCGCGGTCGGGTCCGGCGACGAATTCAGTTCATCCGCCAGAGCGCGAAGTTGAGCGCGCTCGCGAAGCAGACCCATGCCGCGTAGGGGATCAGCAGCAGCGACGCCGCGCGCTCGGTGCGCCATGTGACGACGATGGTTCCGGCGATGCACGCGACGAGGGCGGATATCACGCCGAAGGCGGGTCCTGGCGCGTGAAGGCCGAAAAAGACTGGCGTCCATGCGAAGTTGAGCACGAGCTGGAGCGCGAAGAGCCCGAACGCGGCGCGCCCCCTCGGCGACTTCCGGCTGGACCAGATCATCCATCCAGCGACTCCGATCATGATGTAGAGGATCGTCCAGACCGGACCGAACAGCCACGGCGGAGGTGTCCAGTTCGGCTTGACGAGGGATTGGTACCAAGCGCCGGGCGGTGCCACGAGACCGCTTGCCGCACCGCCGAGGACGCAGAGCAGGCAGGAGAAGACCAGTGCAATCCAGGAGCGTGTCCGGTGTCCGGAGACGCCCGGATTCGGCGGATTCCCGGTGATCGCGGCGAAAGTTTCTGGATTCGCCATCGGTTTCAGTCTATATCAGGGGCTCCGTGATTCCGGTGACCGACCATCCGCTTCGTCTTCTTTCTCTCCCGATTCTGGGCGCGCTCCTGGCTGGGGCGGCGACGGCCGACGTCCGCATCAACGAGGTGCAGTCCAGCAACACCGTCACCATCCGTGACGAGAACAACGACGCGTCCGACTGGATCGAGCTTTACAACGACGGCGCCACCGCCGTGAACCTGCAGGGCTGGGCGCTGTCCGATAGCGCCTCGAGCCCGTTCAAGTGGACCTTTGGCACGGTCACCATCCAGCCAAGCCAGCGCCTGCTGGTCTGGGCCAGCAGCAAGAACCGTCCGAATGGACCGCAGGTCCACACGAACTTCGCGATCAGCGCGTCCGGCGAACCGATTCTCCTGACCCAGCCCGATGGCACGCGCGCCGACGAGTATCCGAGCATCGCGGTCGCGCGCGACACCTCGATGGGGCGCAAACCCGACGGCACCGGCGCGCTGTTCTTCTTCGCCACGCCCACGCCCGGCGCCGCCAACACGACCACCGGAACCTCCGTGGAGACTCTCGCGCAGCCGACCTTCTCGGTCGCGGGCGGCATGCACACCGGTCCAGTCACCGTGTCGATCGCCTCCAGCGTGTCGGGTGGAACGGTGCGCTACACGCTGGATGGATCGGATCCGACCGAATCCTCCACCGTGTACTCCGCCCCGATCACCCTGAACAGTCGCGCGGGCCAGCCGAACGTCTACTCCGCGATCCCGACGAACTATCTTGACCCGGGCCCGCCGTACTACGAGGGCTGGCAAGCGCCCGCGGGCGAGGTGTTCAAGATCCATCCGCTCCGCGCGCGCGTGTTCCGGTCGGGTGCGTTGCCGAGCCGCATCACGACGCAGTCCTACCTCATCGATCCACAGGGATCGGGTCGCTACCCGTTCCCGGTCGTCTCCCTCAACACCACGCCGGCGAACCTTTTCGACAGCGCGATCGGCATCTACGTGCCGGACAACTACTACAACGAGGGCAGCGCGTGGGAACGTTCAGGTCACATCGAGTTCTACGAGCAGGGTGGTGCGCTGGCGTTCCAGGGCGAGGTGGGCATCCGGATCCACGGCAACACCACCGTGAGCCGGCCGCGAAAGGCGCTCCGGATCTACTCGCGCAACCCGACGGGAAACCAGCCCTTTGGCCACCGGATCTTTCCCGAGAAGGAGGTCGCCAAGTTCGACACCTTCCTTCTGCGGGCTTCCGGCAACGACTGGGGTCACTCCATCTTCCGTGACGCGCTGGTGAGCGACATCGCTTCGCCGACCGGTCTCGATCGCATGAGCACCCGGCCTGCGGTGGTGTTCATCGACGGCGAGTACTGGGGCATCCACAACGTGCGGGATCGCATCGACGAGGGCTATCACTTCCATCACTATGGCCTGGGCGAGAACGACTACACCCAGCTCGAGATCTGGTCGGGCGCCTCGCCGAGCAGCGCGCCCATCTACGACCGTGGCAATCCCGCGATGCTGTCGGACTACGAGGACATCCTCGCGCGCGCGGCGACAGGCGAGTTCGCGACCACGATCGGCTACGCCGCGCTCGAGGATCGCATCGACGTCGGCAATTTCATCGACTATTCGATCCACGAGATCTGGTGTGGCAACACCGACTGGCCCGGCAACAACGTTAGGCTGTGGCGCAAGGTCGTTCCGGACCGCGCGCCGGGGGCGCAGCCGCGACATGATGGTCGCTGGCGCTGGATCCTGTACGACGCCGACTTCGCGTTCGCGCTGAACTTCTCGTATGTGCCGGGCTGGAACTCCAGCGCCACCACGACCGCGCAGTACGACTGCCTGGCGCATGCCACCGCGACCAACGGCACGTTCTGGAGCAACAACGAGATCGGAACTCGGCTGCTTCGCAAGCTGCTCGACAACTCGACCTTCCGGCAGCGGTTCATCAGCCGGGCCTGTGACCTGCTGAACACGACGCTGTCCGCGGCGGGCGCGACCAGTCGTCTCGACGCCTTCCAGGCGAGCTACGCCCCCGGCATGACGGAGCACGTCGCCCGTTGGCGC
>JBIIOC010000107.1:0-6462 GCA_044337135.1 Phycisphaerales bacterium
CTTTCCGAACGAGCGCCAGAGCACCGAGCTGGTGGTGGACGTGCCCGAGGGCGTGATGGTGAGCGGCAACGGGCGACTGGTGAGCAAGAAGACCGAGGGTGGCCGCACGGTTTGGAACTGGCTGCAGGAGAAGCCGCATGTGGCCTACCTGGTGAGCATGGTCGCGGGCGATTTCGCCGTGGTTCCCATCGAGAGCAAGCGCAGCGGCGTGCCGATGCATGTGTGGGTGCCCAGGGACCGCGCGGGGGATGTGGTGCGCACCTACGGCCGGACCGACGAGATGATGGTGCTGTTCGAGGAGGTTTTCGGGCAGAAGTACCCGTGGGATCGCTATGACCAGCTGGTGGTGCGCGACTTCGGTTCCGGCGGCATGGAGAACACCAGCGCGACCACGATGCACCCGGGCGCGATCCTGGACGAGATCGCGGCGGCCGATGACGACATGGAGGGTCTGATCAGCCACGAGCTGTGCCACCAGTGGACGGGCGACCTGATCACGTGCAAGAGCTGGGCGCACATCTGGCTGAACGAGGGTTGGGCCACCTACGGCACGAACCTGTGGTGGCAGCGCCGCGATGGCGATGCCGGTTACTTCGACGCGATGCTCGACTCCAACGGCGTGGCGGGCGGCGACAGCACCGATGGTCCCGTCGGCATGGTGAGCCCGATCTACGGGCATGCCAGCGAAACGTTCCGTCGCGCGCCCAATCCCTACCCGAAGGGCGCGAGCATCCTGCACATGCTGCGCGAGAGGCTCGGTGACGAGATCTTCTTCAAGGGCGTGCGCGCGTACTTCGAGAAGCACAAGTTCGGGCTGGTCGAGACGGACGACTTCCGCAAGGAGCTCGAGGCGGCGAGTGGACTTGGCCTCGAGGGCTTCTTCGATCAGTGGTGCATGCGGCCGGGTTGCCCCAACATCTCGGTGAAGGCGGTGTACGACACGGCCAGCCGCACGCTCACCCTGAACGCCGAGCAGACGCAGAAGATCGACGAGCGCACGCCGGCCTTCGCGGTGGACACGCCCGTGGCGGTCAAGACGGCGTCCGGTATGAGGACCTTCCCGTGGAGCTGGCGCACGAAGGCCGACACGCTCGAGGTGCAGCTCGACGGTCCGCCGGAGTGGGTGGCGTTTGATCCGCGCCTGGCCACGCTGAAGACGCTGAAGCAGGAGATGCCGGTCGAGTGGATGCGGGCGCTGGCGAAGGACGGGCCCACGACGGCGGCGCGGCGGCAGGCTGTGCAGTTCCTGCGTGGAAACGCGACGCCGGACACGGTGGCGGTGCTCGAGGCGATCGCGAACGATCCGGGGGCTCGGCGAAGGCTGCGGCAGGAGTGCGTGGACGCGATCGCCGACTTCCAGTGCGACGCGGGGCGTGCTGCGCTGGCGCGCATGATGGAGAAGCCGCCGGAACTGCCGCGGCTCCATGCGAGCGTCTGTTCGGCGGTGGCCCAGCTCGGTGACAAGCCCAAGGCGGTGGCGTGGCTTGCCAAGACGCTGCAGGAGCAGAAGAGTTACGCGGTGCGCACGGCGTGCATCAACGCTCTGGGCAAGCTCGAGGCGAAGGACCAAGCCGAGCTTCTGCTGAAGATGGTCGATGTTCCGAGCCGCCAGCAGGAGATCCAGAGCGCCGCACTCGGGGTGCTTGCCGGCTGGGGCGAGGCGAAGGCGGTGGAGCCGGCCATGAAGGCGGGTGCGCTCGGGAACTTCGATCGCGCTCGGCCGCCCGCGATGGATGCCATGGCGAAACTCTGCCCGAAGGAGGAGGACAACGCCACGCGCAAGGCGATCATCGAGAAGCTGCTCGGGTGGATCGATGATCCCGAGGGGCGTTCGCGCAATGCCGCGTGCGAGGCGCTGGCCAACGTGAAGGCGAAGCAGGCGCTCGAACGCCTCGACGCGATTTCCCGCAGCGACCCAAGCGCCGAGCGTCGCGACCGCGCGGTCGAATGGGCCAAGCGAATTCGCGGCTGACTTCCCAGGCGGAGTCGGAGCAGGTCCTTCGCACATGCGTGCTCGGTGCCAAGGACGACGTCCGGCCCCGTTACGCCGGGTTCCTGCAGGCTTGCCACTGGTGTCCAGCGCTTCTTCGGCGGCGCAGAAGGGCGGGGCCGGCCAGCATCGCCACGACCCCGGGGCTGGGCACGGTGAACCGCATGTCGCAGGAGATCCCGTTCGAGCTGGTATCGCCGTTCGAGAACGACGCGATCATCGTGAGCGAATAACTGCCCTCCGTAAGCGTGCCAGAATCCGTGAACGCCACGGGGCCGAGCCTGCTGAAGATCGTCTCGCTGCCGCGCATGAGCGTGGCCTGAATCTGCGCCTCGGGCAGGAAGCCGGAGCCGATCATGTTCCGAATCTCGTATGTTTCCGTGCCGGTGATCGTGAACTCCGCCTCCAATCGGATCGTGGCGGTAGCCAGGCCGAAACTTGCCGGCACCGCATGTCTCGCGTACACCCGGCCCGCGAGGTAGGCCCAGGGAACGACTCCGAATCCGATGTTCGAGGCGTGCGTGGCTGAGGCGAGCGCGACTTCGGCGGTTGGATCCGGTATCCACGGGCCGGTCTGCTGCACCGATTCGCTCCACCAACCCATCAGCTGATGCGACGACGCGACGTCAAATCCGAGATCCGGGGAAATCACCGCTGAAGCGGAGCGCTCGACGCTGATCCAACTCAGCCCGGCGCACGCACCGGCGGAGGCCCAGATTGGGACGATCGCGGACAAGGTGGCAATTCGGGTTTGATGCATGACGGCTCCTGAAATGGCAGGCGAAGCAGGCCTCGAGCTGAGGCCTCTGCGCTCCAGTATGGCTCTCACGTGCCGCGCCGCGGAGGATCGGCGCATTCGGAATGCCCAGTCCGTCGGAGCGCACGAGCACATCTCGAGAATGGCCTGCGGCGAGCTCGTGGCAAATGCAGCGAATGTCCCACGCGGCACCGCCCACGCATGGTCAGATGGTGACGAGCGGCCTCCAGCTTTCTAGCGCGGCCGCTGCAGCGCCGCGAGCTGCTCCGGCGTGTCCACGCCGTGGAACCTCGCCTCGCCGATCGCCACCGCGATGTCGTAGCCGTTCTCGAGCACGCGCAGCTGCTCGAGCTGCTCGGTGCGCTCGAGCGGAGTGCTGGGCATCAGCACGAAGGTCGGCAGGAAGGGGCGGCGGTAGACGTACAGCCCGACGTGCTTCAGCGGCTTCACCGCATCCGCCGCACCGTCACGGTTGAACGGCACAAGCGAGCGGCTGAAGTACAGCGCCCGCCCATTCGCGCCCACGACCGCCTTCACGATGTTGGGGTTCGCCGGGTCCTCGCCCGGCATGAACGGGCTCGCGACCGTCGCGACGGGCACCTCGCGGCCTGCGCGGTCCAGCGCGTCCACGGCCAGCTCGATCAGCCGTGGCTCGATCCGCGGCTCGTCGCCCTGCACGTTCACCACCAGCTCGCAGTGCAGGTTCGCCGCCACCTCCGCGATTCGGCTGGTTCCATTGGGATGATCCGCACGCGTCATCACCGCCTCGAATCCCGCGTCGCGCGCCGCCTTGGCGATGCGCTCGTCATCCACGGCCGCGATCACGCGCTGCACGCACCTGGCCTCGCTGGCCCGCCGCAGCGCATGCACGATCACCGGGGTTCCCTCGAGCAGGGCCAGCGCCTTGCCCGGAAAGCGCGTGCTTCCCCAGCGTGCCGGAACCACCGCGATGACGCGCTCGCCGCCCGCGGGAGCGGGGGCCATCAGCCCGCGATCTCCTTCACCAGCGCGTCGACCTGCTTGCGGCGGTCGCGGATGTCGCGATAGGCGATGTTCTTGCGGAGGATGTAGGAGCAGATCTCGGCGGCGTCACGCGCGGCCTGCGCGTTGCGCTCGCCCTTGGCGAGCTCCATCAGGCTGACCATCAGGTCGTACTTCACGTCGAGCTCGCGCTCGGCGTTGCCCGCATCGAGCACGCGGATCGCTTCCTTGAACTCGTCGACCGCCTCGCTGTGCCAGCCCTGCGCCGAGAAGCACTTGCCGAGCATGTGTGCGGCGATGACGCGGTACTTGGCCTCGTCCTTCGCCTGCTGGAAGCAGGGCATGGCGTCCTCGTAGCGGCCAAGTTCGAAGCGGATGCGTCCCACCTCGGCCTTCAGGCCGCAGTCCGTGGGGTACTTCTCCATGCGCTCCGCGAACTCGGCCCCCTCGAGCTCCAGGTTCGCGTCGCGTGCCGCCTTCAGCGCGGCCTGTGCGGCGGCATCGGCCGGATTGGCGGCCAGCTTCTCCTGCGCGGTCCGCACCGTGCGGCGGCTCTGCGCGATTCGGATGTCGCCGGCGGCCATGCGGAAGCGGTATTCGCCCAGCCGCGTGAAGCCGTCCATGTAGACCGCGTGCGCCTGGTCCTCGCCCTCGGCCGTCTGCTTCTTGCGCAGCAGCGTGGCGTACTTCTGCACGTGCTCGGGAACCTCGGGCCGCTCCTCGTAGTCCTTCTTGGCGCGCTCGAGATTGCGAGCCTCCACGTCGGCCGTGCCGGCCACGGCATCCTGGTCGGTGAGCTGCTTCTGCTTCTCGGCGTCCTTGATGTTGGCGCGGAAGCCGCCTTCCTGACCGGCGGTCTTGTTGTAGCCGCCTTGCTGGATCGCGCGCGCGGCTGTGAGCTGCTTCAGTTCCTGGATCAGCGCGCCATCGGAGGGATCCATCGCCACGGCCGCCTCGCCGCAGAAGAAGGCCTCGTTCCACGCGTTGACCGCGGAGAACAGGTCCTTGCCAAGCACCCAGTCCTTCTTGTTGGGCTTCTTCTTCTGGTGCACGCGCAGCAGGTTCAGCACGCGTGGGGCGAGCCACTGGCCGAGCTCCTGCAACTTCAGCTTGCCCGAGAACTCCAGCAGCTTCATGGCCGCCGAGAGGTTGTTCAGGTCCTTCATCCAGATGAACTCGGCGGCGGCCAGCTTGGCGAAGTTGCCGCTGCCGTCGTCGACGTCCTTGAGTTCCTTGCCGGTGGCGGGCTTTCCGCCCCCCTGGATGTACTGCACCGCCGACTCGTACATGGCGTTGTGCGCCGCCATGTTGCCGGGGTCCAGCTTGATCGCGTTGGCGAACAGCTGCAGCGCGTACTCGTTGTTGCCGGTCTTGGCGATCGCTCCCGCGTGCTGCAGGAACTTCGCGGCCTTCTCGGGCTGCGGCTGCTGCGGAGCGCCCTTCGCGGGCTTGTCGGCGGCGGCGCCCTCACCCGAGGGCTGGGCACCGTCTGCGTTCTTTTTCCAAGGGAAGATCATCGGTTTCGATCGCTGCGCGGGAGAAGCAGGAAGGTATGGGGTTATCCGCGGCCGGTCAACGCAAGGACGCACCCTTCCGTCCATCGGACTAGGATTTCGGGATGGCCCGGAAGCGTCAGATCGTCCACTACCCGGATCCCGTGTTGCGACGGCGCGCCAAGCCCGTGGAGCGGGTGGACGACGCCATCCGTGATCTGGTGCGCGAGATGTTCGAGATCATGGACGAGGAGGAGGGCATCGGCCTTGCGGCGCCACAGGTGGGCGAGAGCCTGCGCATCTTCGTGACGGGCCCGCATGCCGACGGTGATCATCCGCACATGGCCTTCATCAATCCGGTGCTGGGCGGCTTCGAGGGGGAACTGCAGTCCCATGACGAGGGATGCCTGAGCCTTCCCGGCATCCGCGGCGAGATCCGGCGCCAGCCCAAGGCGGTGATCGAGGCGCTGGACCTTGAGGGCAAGCCCTTCCGCATGGAGAGCGGCGAGTTCATCGCGCGCGTGTGGCAGCACGAGTTCGATCACCTCGAGGGCGTGCTGATCATCGATCGAATGACGGCGCTCGATCGGCTGCGCGTGCGGCGCGCCGTGAAGGAGCTCGAATCGGGTGGCTGAGGCGACGCCCGGCGTGGCCTTCCTTGGAAGCGGCTCGCTCGGCGTGCCCACGCTCGAGGCGTTGCATTCGGCAGGACGACTGGGTGTCGTGGTGAGCCAGCCGGACCGACCGGCTGGCCGCGGCCTGAAGCTGGCGCCGACGCCGGTGTCCGAATGGGCCCTTGCGAGGGGTGTTCGACTGGTCCGCACGGAAAACGCGAACGAGGGCGAGGCCCTTGAGGCCGTTCATGCCACGGGCGGGCCGCTCGTGGTCGTCGCGTTCGGGCAGAAGCTCGGTCCCCAGTTGCTCGATGGTCGCCTGAGCGTGAACCTGCATCCGTCGGCGTTGCCCAGGTGGCGCGGCGCGGCCCCCATCCAGCGCGCCATGCTCGCGGGCGAGTCGCGCATTGGCGTGTGCGCGATCGCCGTGGCCGAGCGCATGGACGCCGGCACGATCCTCGACGCCTTCGAGACCGACATCGGGCCGCAGGAGACCGCCGGGGAAGTCCTTGATCGCGTGGCCGTGGAATCGGTGCCGATGATGCTGCGCGTGGTGGATCGGCTCCTGCACGGCCAGGGCGAGGGTCGCACGCAGGATGAGTCGCTTGCGTGTCGCGCGGCGAAGCT
>JBIIOC010000108.1:0-6380 GCA_044337135.1 Phycisphaerales bacterium
GCCTCCATGCCGTCGAGCTCACGCTGCTCCTTGAAGCCCAGTCGCTTGCGCGCGGGGGCGGCGGGTTTCGGCTCGGCAGGTTTCGCCTTCGCGGGACTCGCTGCGCGTTCGCGTTCCTGGGCGCCGCGTTCGGCGCGCTCGAGTGCGGCCAGCGCCTGTTCCAGGCTCGCCACCACCGACACGCTCGCGTCGGGCGCACCGATCACCACGATGCGTTCGGCGAGGCGCTCCAGCATGGCTCGGTCATGCGTGACGAGCAGCACCGCGCCGGGGAAGCTCTCGATCGCCTCCTCCAGCACCTCGAGCGTGGGAATGTCGAGGTCGTTCGTGGGCTCGTCGAGCACCAGAATGTCGGCGGGCTCGAGCATCATGCGCGCGATGTGCGCGCGGGCGCGCTCGCCGCCCGAGAGCTGGCCCACCGCCTGCAGCAGCTGCGCGTCCTTGAACAGGAAGCGACGGCTCCATGCCGTGATGTGCATGGCGCGGCCCTGGAAGTCGACCGTCTCGCCGCGCGGACTGATCGCGTCGCGCAGCAGCGTGTCGGGCGGGATGTCCACGCGCTGCTGGCGAAGAATCACCGTGCGCGGCGCGGGATCGGCCAGACGCACGGTGCCCGCGTCGGGCGCCAGGCCGTCGCACAACACGCGCAGCAGCGTGGTCTTGCCCGCGCCGTTGGGGCCCATCAGTCCCACGCGGTCGCCGGGGCCGAGCTCGATGTCGAGGTCGCGGAACAGCGTGCGTCCCTCGAACCCCTTCGAGATGCCGATCGCCTGAACCAGTCGTCGCGTCCTGCGGCCACTGGCGGTGAAGGTGACATCGGCGCCTCCACCGGTCGCCGCGGCGTTGCGCTCGCTCAGCGCCTGCAGCTGCTCGCGACGTTCGGCGCTGTCCTCGATGCGGCCCTTCGCCTTGGTTCGGCGCGCCTGCGCACCGCGGCCAAGCCAGGCGTCGTCGATGCGCACCTCGTTGGCCAGGCTCGCCTCGGCGCGCGCCTGCGCCTGCAGGAACTCCTCGCGTCGGCGCAGGAACTCGGCATAGTTGCCGTCCACCTGCAGCGTGCCTTGCGGATACGCGCGGCTCAGCTCCACCACGCGCGTGGCGACGCGATCCAGAAAGGCGCGGTCGTGCGTGATGAACACGCAGGCGCCCGCGCGCAGGTCGTTGGTGGGCCGCGTGAGGAACTGCTCGAGCCAGCGGATGCCCTCCACGTCAAGGTGGTTCGTGGGCTCGTCGAGCAGAAGCAGGTCGGGCGCGCCGCCGGCCTGGCACAGGCCGCATGCGATCGAGAGCCGCTTTCGCCAGCCGCCCGACAGCCGCTCGACCGGCTCGTGCATGCGTGCCTCGGTGAAACCAAGCTTGCCAAGGATCATGGCGCCCAGCACTTCCGCCTCGTGCTGGTCGCCGTGCACGCTGGCGGCCTTCAGCGCGGCGGCCGCCGCGGCGGTGTGCGGCGTGAGCCCCGGCGCGAAGTCGTCGCGCTGAGGCACGTACACGATCACGGCGCCGCGCTGCGGGCGAACCTCGCCGTCATCGGGCTCTTCCAGACCTGCAAGCATGCGCAGCAGCGTGCTCTTGCCGGCGCCGTTGGGGCCGATGAAGCCCACGCGGTCGCCGTCTTCGACGCTGATCGACACCTCGCGAAAGAGTTCACGCAGGCCGTGCGACTTCGAGAGGTTCTTGGCGACGAGCAGCATGGTGGCGGGGCGATCATAGGAGTGGTGACCTCGAGCCACGACGCATGCCGCATGGAGGCGGCGATCGATCGCGCGCGAGGCGCCAAGGGTTCCGCAGCTTCCTGTTCCTGAGTTCGCTGGAAAAAAGGCCTCCGCTTGGTGGATGCCCGTTGCGACTCCCTAGTTTGTGGTGCAGAGAGGAGGCCACATGGTCATGACCAGGGAAGGTCGAATGGGTCGGGAGCGAAGGCAAGGCCTGCGGGCGGCGGCGGCGGCGGAACGGGAGCGGGCGATTGACGAGCTGGTGGCCCAGGCCGAGCGCCTGGGGCGCTGCTCCGACCGCATGTTCTGGACGCTGCATTACGACATGGAGCTGGCGCCCATCACCACGAATGCCCGGCAACTTCAGGAAGTGGGGGTGGAACTGCTCCCCGAGGATTCATTCGGCGACGAGGGGTGCCTGCACCGCCACCTGTGGGAGGTGATCGAGACGCTCGCCGATCTGGGCATCTACCTGCTGCGAACCGACCATCTGTCCGATCGCGCGCTGTACCGACTGCTCGAGGAACGGATCCTGCGCGAGCCTGTGCGCGACTTGCCGCCATCTTCCGGGGTGCACGAATACATCGATCTCGGCGTCTGGGCCGGGCCCGACGCGGCCACGGTGCTGGATCGAGACCGACTGCTCCCGAAGCCGGATCGTGGCATGCCACCTGCGTTCGAAGCGGACTGATGTGGTGCCTCAACGAGAGAAGCCGGCCCACCTCGAGCCGGCTCCTCCCTCAGCGGCGCTCAGTGCGAAACAACTCCGCGCGCCGCATGTCATCGGGTGACCCCACCCGACGGGACAAAGCTCGAATGCAGGAGGGCAAAAGACAAGCTGTGTGACCGAATCTGACGGAAAGCCAGCGCGCCTGCGCCGTTACACTCGGAACCCATGCCGGATACAGGACCTGCGCGGCGGTTGGGGCGTGGCACCGCCCTTGCGGGAATGCTCCTGCTGTTTGGGGTCTCGGCCGCCTTGGCCACCCAGACCGCGCCCGCTCCACAGGGCTGCGTGCTCGCGGGCAAGGTGCCGGTGGTGCCACGAAAGGCGATCGGTTCGGCCGCGGGCAACTATGAAGGAAAGGGGCAGGTCGACGTGGCCAAGCCCGATCCCGCCGCCAGCGCGGTGTGGATGGCCGGTTCGTTCCCGCCAGCGGACCCCGCGAAGACCAAGCCCGCGGTGCTGGCTCAGGAAGGGCTTCAGTTTCGCCCCGCGCTGCTGGTCGTGCAGGTGGGCACGCCGGTCTCGTTTCCGAACCGAGATCCGATCTACCACAACGTGGTGAGCTTCAGCGCCGCGAAGAAGTTCGACCTTGGCCGCTACAAGCCGGGCGATGAGCCCGCGCCACTGGTGTTCGACAAGCCCGGCACCGTTCCCCTGCGTTGCGAGGTGCATGACCACATGCTCGGCTCGATCGTGGTGGTGGAGTCGCCGCACTTCACCAAGACCGATCCCGAGGGCAACTTCAGGCTCGAGGGACTTCCTGCCGGATCCCGCACGTTCCGCGTGTGGATCGGGCCCAAGGAGTCCTTCGAGCGCACCGTTGAACTGAAGCCTGGCGAGACCGTCACGGTCGACTGGACGAAGCCCGCGTGAAGTTCCGCACGCGCCTGACGCTGGCCATGCTCGCCGTGGTGCTGGTCGCCACGGCGGTTGGCCTGCTCGCAAGCACCTCGCAGGTGCGCGCCTCGTATCGTGAGGCACTGGATGACCTGTTCCAGGCTGGCGCGCGGTCCGTGATCGCCGTGCGCGAGGCCGAGATGGGCGCCGTGAAGGCTCGCTGCCGACGACTTGCCTCGCTGCCACGCTTGGTGGCCGCCTTCGAGGGCGAGAACCTCGAGGACCTGTACCTGACCGCCGATGACGAACTGCGCGAGTTCGGCCGGCGCGCCAGCGAGTTCGCCGTGGGCGGACGCGCCAACAGCGGCTTCCTGTTCCTGAATGCGAACAACCAGCCGATCGGCGATGGAAGTGGCCGGCCCGACTTCGACGTGCGCGTGGCGCAGCGCTGGGCGCGCGAGCCGGCCGAGGTGCGCGCGGCCACCGAGCAGCGCGTGGCGTTCCTCGAGGACCGTGGGGTGCCGACCGAGGTGCTGTTCACGCCGGTGATCGATCCCGCCACTGGCGATCGGCTGCTCACGCTGGCGATCGCGTTTCCGTATCGCGTCGCGTCGGCCGTGCCGACCGCCGGCGGCGGCGAATTGCGCAATGGCCTTCTGCTTGCGGGCACGCTGTTCGGTGATCAGTTGCCTGCCGATGCGGCGACGGTGCTTTCGGACGGCCTGGGCACGGCCCGGAACGCGAGCGAGGTGGAGTTCCGCAACGCGGGCGAGCCATGGATCGCCTACTGCAAGCCGCTTGATCCGATGGATCCCTCGGCGCAACTCGTGGTCGCGGCCAGCCTCGAGCCCATGCGCGCAGCATTGTGGCGACTGATGCTGTCGGCGTTCGCATCGGGCTCGCTCGGCGTGATCCTGGGCGTGATGGTGGCGGTGACGCTCTCGCGCGGCATCGCCAGGCCGGTGTCGCGGCTGGCCGAGGCGGCGCGGCGCGTGGGGGCTGGTGATCTGGCGGTGCGCGTGCCGGTGGATCGACGCGACGAGATCGGGCAACTCGCGGCACGCTTCAACGACATGACGCACGGACTCGCGCTGCGGGACAAGTACCGCGGCCTGCTGGATCTGGTGGCCGATCCGGGCATCGCCGAGGAGATGATCGGTGGCACGGTCGATCTGGGTGGGGTGACCACGCCAGCCGCCGTGATCTTCTGCGACATCCGTGGCTTCACGCCGCTCACGAATCGACTGAGCGCGCACGAGGTGGTGGACCTGCTGAACGAGCACATGACCGCGCTGACAGAGGTCGTGTATCGCCATGGCGGCGTGGTGGACAAGTTCGTCGGCGACCTGATCATGGCGGTGTTCGGCGCGCCGAGGCCGGGCACCGACGACGCCGTTCGCGCGGCTCGATGCGCCGTGGACATGGTGATCACCCGCGCGCGCATCAACCGCGGCGCGAAGAACCCGATCGAGATCGGCGTGGGGCTGGCCTTTGGAGACATGGTCGCGGGCTGCATGGGCAGCCGGCAGCGGCTGAACTACACGGTGCTGGGTGATCGGGTGAACCTCGCGGCGCGACTGTGCTCCGCGGCGCCGGCGATGTGCGTGTACGCCGATGGCGCGGTGCGCGAGCGACTCGGTCCCGGCTGGGGCGTGACGCCGCTCGAGCCCCTGAAGGTGAAGGGTTTCAGCGAGCCGGTGCAGGCGTACCGACTCGATTCCATGGAGGACTCGAGGTCATGAGATTCCGGCAAGTCACCTGCCTGATGGTCGCCGCGATGATCGTGCTGCCGGCGCTCGGCCAGTCGACCGCACCCGACGGCGCGATGCCCGTCACGCCACCACCCTCAAGCGACATGTCGCAGGTGCAGGATCGACCGATGTCGCCGGCCGGATCGGAAGCGGGCATGGGGGCCGCCGAGACCGCGACCGGGGGTTGGTACGAGGAGGCGGTGGATCGCTTCCGGGAGTTCCGCTCCATCGAGAGCCCGGATGGCGGCTTTCGCCTGAACACGGACTTCTGGCTCACGCAGGATTTCGAGGTCTTTGAACGGCCGCCTCCGCCACTCGTGCAGACGGGGCAGTCGCAGATCTACTGGCCACAGCTGAACGGCCTGCTGTCGATGGAGTTCGGCGAGCACCTCTCCTTCGTCGCGCTGGGGCAGGCCTATCGCGGTTTCGATCCCGTCGACGAGAGCGTGAGCGCGAACCTGAGCGAGTACTTCGTGGTGCTGCAGCCACTGGACACCCCCGCGCTGGTGCTGAAGGGCGGCACCTTCGCGACCTGCTACGGACAGTGGGTGAACCGACACTTCAGCTTCCAGAACCCGCTGATCAACGCACCCATGATGTACGAGGTGATGACAAACGTGTCCGACGGCGCGGACAACCTGTCGGCCACGCCCGGGCGCGCGGCGTTCCTGAACCGCCGGAACCTGGCGTCGAACGTGCCGGGCTGGCTTCCGGTGGTGTGGGGCCCGAGCTACACGAGCGGCGGGCAGATCGGCGGAACGGCCGGCATCTTCGACTACGCGCTCGAACTGAAGAACGCCGGGCTCGCAAGCCGTCCGAGCGACTGGCAGTTCTGGCAGAAGAGCTTCTCGTATCCGACGCTCACCGGGCGAGTGGGCGTGCGGCCCGACGCCGCGTGGAACATCGGCGTGAGCGGCAGCGGGGGCAGCTACATCACCTCGCAGCCGCGCGTGACCAGCACGCTGGATCCGTGGGACGCCACGCAGTCGGTGGTCGGCGCCGACGTGAGCTGGGCGAGCGGTCCGCTGCAGATCTGGGCGGAAGCCGCCTGGTCGCAGTGGCAGATCCCGAACCTGGGTCCGGCGGACGCATGGACGTACTTCGTGGAGAGCAAGTGGAAGATCTCGCCGGAAGTGTGGCTGGCGGGTCGCTGGAACCAGCAGCTCTACGGCGAGTTCGACGCCGTGGGAGGGGGCACCACCTCGTGGGGCAACGACACCTGGCGCATCGACGCCTGCGTGGGCCTGCGCCTGGACCGCTTCATGCAGTTCAAGGTGCAGTATTCCTACATGGATCAGGTCGGCTTTGACCAGCAGTCGCCCAACCTGTTCGCCATCCAGCTGGTCATGG
>JBIIOC010000032.1:0-20751 GCA_044337135.1 Phycisphaerales bacterium
CCCGCGCGAATGCCGCGATCCCGCACCGCGGCGGCCAGCGCCCCCTCGTCGATCACGCGGCCACTGGAGATGTTCACGAGGATCGCACCCTGCTTCAGGGCGTTCAGGAACTTGTCGCCGATCAGGCCGTCGGTCTCCTCGTTCACCGCCACGCACACGCACACCACGTCGGCCAGCTTGGCCAGATTCACGATGTTCGCGCAGAAGTGCACGCCCGCGGCATCCGCCTTCTCCTCGGTCAAGTGCCGGCTCCACGCCACCACGCCCATGCCAAAGGTCTTCGCGCGGCGCGCGATCTCCATGCCCACCTGTCCCAGGCCCACGATGCCCATGGTGCGTCCATGCAGGCCCGCGGCCTTCAGGAAGTCGGCACGATCCCACTTGCCGTCGCGCATGCGGATCACCTGGTCCGGCACGCGCCGGTCGCACGCCAGCACGTGCGCCCACGCCAGTTCGGCCACCGCGTGCGCGTTGCGGCCCGGACAGTTGCTCACGAACACGCCTCGGCGGCTCGCCGCGGCAAGGTCGATGTCCTCCACGCCCGCACCCGCCTGCACGACCAGCGCCAGACGCGGGCTCGCCTCGATCGCGGCCGCGCTGACCGCCGTCTCGCGCACCACCAGCACCTCGGGCTGGAGCGTCGCCAGGCGCGCCGGCAACTCGGCGGCGCTCACGGTCGGCTCATGGATCGTGTCGCACCCAAGATCGCGAAGGGACTGAAGACCGGCCGCCTCGAAGGCATCGGCTACGAGGATCCGCGCGGTTGCACGGCTTCCGGAGGCGGGCGCTCCACTGCGGGGTGAAAACGTCGTCATCCGGAAAGTGTAGTCGCCACCTGCTGCAATTCCGCCATGCACAGGCCCGATCGGAACCGGGGCTCGAACCATGTGCTGGCCGCGGGCAGCAGTCCTCCACGTTCCGAGAGACCCCGCAATTCCGACAGCTCCGGATCCGCGACGCGGATCACGCACCCCGCCGCGCCACCGCGAACCTGCGCCTCGATCGAACCCGGATCCATGCTCGCTCCAGGCTTCCAGCTGGCGACGCCGGCCCATGACTCGATCTGGTGCACCGCCTGCTCGAAGCGCTCGGACACCTCGCACAGGAACCAGGCGACACCGCCGCCCTTCGGATCGGCGGCGCAGACGAGCGAGCGACCGGCGACGGGCGATGCCCCCGCCACGTCGGCGACACGAATGGCCTTGCTCGCGGCGAGAAACGCCTCCACCCGATCGGATGCGACCAACGCGATCGATGCCCGACCTCCCACCTGCTCCATCGGAACCAGCATCGCGAGGGTCTCGCCGCTCCCGCCACGCACCGCCGCCCTGTGATGGCCCTCGAGCAGGAGGCCCTGTCCCACCTGACTGAACGCGCTCGACAGCGCCTCGGATCGCGTGCCCAACCACAAGGTGTGCGTGGCGCCGTCGTCCGCCACCACGTGAAAGAGCGGTCGATCGTTCATCTCACGCTCGAACAGGTCCATGATCCCCGGCGTCGCGTCGAAGCCCACGACGGCTGGATCCACATGCGCGCCCACATGCGCAGCGTGACGCTGCCACGCCGCGGAGCGATCGGCATGCGCGCGACGGTGTGGGCGCACCACGCGTGATTCGAAGACACCCCCCTCCACGCAGGCCACCAGCGCCACCGAGGTGCGCCCCGCATGGACCTGCCGGTGCATGAACATCGCCGGCTCCGCGTGCCGAATCAGTGCGCGGGCCTCGATGAGCTCCTGCACCATGGGGGCGCCCCGCTCGAGCAAGGCCGCAAGACCACGCGGCGTGCGTTCCGCATGCAGACGCCTGTCCACCTCGCTCAGATGGTCCAGGCGGGCCATCGAGAACTCCCTCACGCGCGCGGCGGAGGGTCGAATCGCGATGAATGGACGGATATGGATCACGGTTTTTGGCCTTGGAAGGCCAGTTTAGGCCCTCCCGGCCCAGCCCGATTCCGTCTGGGAGGGCGGATGGCCCTCGGGAAACCACCAGTTCTGCTTCAGCCACCCCCTGTTCCGGCCGACCTCCCAGTGGGGTGCGACATCGCGCCGCACCCCAAATGACGGCTGAGTCAATCCTAGATCCGAAGCGAGGTTTCCATGCGTTCCAACCTGCCGACCCGTGCCGATGCCGAGGTGCTCTCCAGCCAGACGGAGTCGAACTCCAACCTGACCGGCACCTCCCGCTTCGATCGACTCGCGCGTCGCCTTCGTCGCGCAGGCCTGGTGTGGGCTCAGGCCGAACCAAGCCATCTGCGCTGGAGCCTCAGCAGCGACTTCCTGACCACGCTTGTCGCCGAGAGCCCGTGGATCCGTCGCCGCGTGGACGAGATCTCGCAGGGCTGGATCCACGGCGCGCCGGTCACGCACGTCGAGGCCATTCCGGGGTGCTGGGTGCTTCCCTCGGGCACGCGCGATCGCTGCGATGGCGCGGCGCGCGGCATCGCGGTCGCCGTGACCCGACAGGCCGCGGGTCCTCGCGGAAGCCTGCGCGCACTCTGCCAGGGCGCCGGACTCGATCACGACCTGATCCGCGACATGCTGGTGCGCGATTCCGTCATCTCACTGCACGAGATTCCGCGCTTGGCCGCGATGGTTCGCCTGCTGAAGCCGGTCGCGCTTCGCCGCTCGCAGGTTGCCGGGGTGGAAACGCTGCTTCGCGCGGTCGAGACCGCCCACCGAACGGTTCGCGGCCACAGCGAACGAACGGCCCGGCTTGCACAGCGCCTGGCCGAGGCGGCTGGCCTTTCTCCGAAGGACCTGGAGACCGCCCGCCTTGCGGGCCTTCTGCACGACGTGGGCAAGCTCGGCGTTCCCGAAAGCGTGATCCGAAAGCCCGGCGCGCTCACTGCGGAGGAACGTTCCGTGGTCAACCTGCACCCGGAACTCGGCCACCGCATGCTGCAGGGCGTCCGTGGCCTCGAGCATGCGCTGCCCGGTGTCCTCTGGCACCACGAACGCTGGGACGGCGCGGGGTACCCCCACCGGCTCTCGGGTGAGGCGATTCCGCGCGTGGCGCGCATCCTGTCGATCGCGGACAGCTTCGACGCCATGCGAAGCGAACGCCCCTATCGCCGTGCACTCACCAACCAGCAGGCCATGCAGGAGATTCGGGAGGGTGCTGGGCGCCAGTTCGATCCACGGCTTGCCAGGACGTTCCTGCAGCTCATCGAGCGGGAGCCGTCGATGGCGGCCTGACGACTTGCGCTCCGGGGCGATGTGGCACAAAATGCCCGCATGACAGTCGTGGTCATGGATGGCCCGGATCAGCTGGCGAACCTCGAGCGAGACGCTCGCGCGCTGCCCCGCTTCGATCGTCTGGTGCTCCAGTTGCGTTGGGCCGAGGGCCTCACTCGCGCCGAGACGGCGCTTGTGCTCGACGCCGAGCCGGCCAGCGTGCTTGCGGCAGAGATGCGACTGCGCGCATGGGTCGCCGCGGCGGAGTCGTTCAGCCAAAATCCAGCAGGATGAACGCCACGTCACCGAAGTCGACGACCCCCGAGCCGTCGACGTCGGATGCGCATGCGCTGCAGGGACCGAAGTCAAGCAACGCGATCGCGATGTCCCCGAAGTCCACGCGACCATCGCAGTCGAGATCCGTCGCGATGCACGGGCTCACCGTCTCGACCTGGATCCGAAGCCTTGGGGCCTGCGCAAGCCCGAGCATGACAAGCGCATTTTCCTTCGAGTAGAACGACGGGAACGCGCCTCCCTGCTGCTGCACCAGCGTCAGCGCGCTGGCCGAGAGAAAGAGCTGCCCCGCATCCAGGCCTGCGGCGAGGTAGCGCTGGACACCGGCATTCGAGACATCCAGCGTGAACTTCATCACGGCGTTCATCGGCACGAGCGCGCCAGGGGCGAGCCCTGCCACGGTTCCGGTGGCAAAGGCGGCGGCCTGAAAGCCCTGCCGGGGATTGTTCGAGACGTCGCTCACGGCACCCTGCGAATCCACCTGCGCCGCGAACGCGTTTCGAACACCGGGGCTGAGCGGACTCAGCCCGACATTCGCGAAGGCCGTGCTCTCCTGGAAGCTGGTGGCGTTCCACCCCCCTCGAAAGCCCACGCCGAAGAGCTCGATCGGCTGGCCCGCGTCGGCATCCGTCGTGACGCGCGGATCGCTGGATGGCAGGAAGCAGGTCCACGGATCCGTGGTCGGGTCCAGCCTGAAGACCAGGTCGTTCGCGACCTGCATGGTCACCTCTGCGCCCGTGATCACGTAGCCCCCGACACCCCTGCCCACGGGGATCGCGGGCTCCGTGCGGAACGCGAGCAGCACCTGCCCATCGCGGGAATCGAACTGCGTCTGCACTTCACGATCGCTCCCGAACACGCTGAAGGTGCTTCGCGTGCCCGGTGTCGCGTTGAATGGATACATCCACCGGTCGAGTTGCGGCTGCTCGAGCAGCACGTCGAATGTGTCCGCCTGCGCGGGCATCGCCGCGGCGGCGGAGAGCGCAAGCATGGGGATCACGGCGCGCATGGGGAGGAGCCACCCTATACTGGACGGCTTGGCCAGTCCACGAAAACATGGCGTTTTTGGCCCGGCGAGGGCCTTCACGCTCGTCGAGCTGCTGGTGGTGGTCGCGATCATCGGCCTGCTGGCCGCGCTGGCGGTTCCGGCGATCGCCAAGGTCCGCAACCGCGCCGGAGCGGTGCGGGAACTGGCCGCGCTTCGCGGGGTGGTGATGGGCTGGACGCAGTACGCGGCCTCGCAGAAGGGCTGGCTGATTCCCTGTTTCTACGGAATGCCGCCTCTCGAGCCCCTGCCCGCGTTCTACGAGGATGGTCGCGCCATTCCGTCCACCGTGTACGGCAACGAGCGCTCGGTCGTCGCACGCTGGCCCTGGCGGCTTGCGCCCTACCTTGATCACGACGCGCGCCCGCTGCAGCCCGGCAACGAGACATGGCAGGTGAACGAGTGCAGCGCCGGCGATCCGATGAAGGCGCTCTACTTCGGCAGCCTGTATCCCGGATTCGGCATGAACGGCATGTGGGTCGGCGGTGATCAGGAACGCTACGGCTTCATGCCTTCCGAAATCGGCGGCCGTCCGAACCCGTTCCACGGGCTGCATGTCTCGCGACTCTCCGGCATCCGTCATCCGGAACGACTCACCGTGTTCGCGAGCGCGCGCACCAATCAGGATGCGTGCGCGACCGGCCAGGTCCGAGAGGGCTACTTCCGGCTCGAGAGCCCGCAGTGGCTCGGTCCCCAGTGGCAGGCACGATATGACCCGTCACTCGCAAGCAGCTGCGGCAACGTGAGCGCTCGATGGGATGGGCAGGCAGCGGTCGCGACCGCCAACGGAGGCGTGGAACTGGTCGCGATCGAGGAACTGCGCGACATGCGTCGCTGGGCCGACCAGGCGGATCGGCCCGACTGGCGCTTCAGCCCCCGCTAGGCGGAGGCAGCGGTGGCGGCGGCGCGACCGGCGCGGGGGCTGGCGCGCCCGTCGAACCAGCTCCCGCAGGCAGGGCCGAGGGCAGCTTGGGCTGGTTGATCTTCGGCGGCGGCGCCGGCTTCACGCCAAGGTCCGGCGCCGGCGGCGCTCGCTGCGGACCGATCTGACGCTCCGACGGCTTGGTGCCCAGGCCCTGCGAAGGCAGCACGCCCTGCGCCGTGACGGGCATCTCGAGCGCCTTCAGCTCCTCTTCCGACAGCGGCTTCACCTCGGCAGGATCCGGCTGGTTGCCTTCCACGCCGCTCTCGTTGAAACCCCACGCTCCCATGCCCTGCACGGCGTCGCGCGCACTCGGCACGGGCAGCACCTCGCTCCAGTCGATGCGTGCCTGACCAAGCTGGGTGCCGGTCGCGAACGCCAGATCGACCAGCGAGATCTGCCACGTGGCCAGCGCCCGAACCTCGCGGCTCTGCGCGTCACCCAATCGCGCCGCGGCATCGAGCACGTCGATGCTGGTGCGAAGACCCACGTCAAACTGACGCTTCTCGGCCTCGTAGGTTCGTCCAGCCAGGGCTGTCTCGAGTCGTGCCGCCAGAATGCGGCGCCACGCGTTCTCGAGGTTGTCCATCGCGTTCAGCACTTCCTGTCGAATCGCCAGGCGGCGCTGGTCGCGCGTGGCCAGCCGCTGCAGGCGGGTCAGGATCGCGCTCTGCACGCGGTTCTTCGCCGCCTCGTTTCCGAGCGGGATGCGGGCACCCGCGGTCAGGTTGTACTGATCGGCATCACCCAGCGATGACCACGCCTGCGACATGCTGGTTCCGTACCCGAAGTAGTCGTACACATAGTCGACCGTGAAGAGCGGCAAGGCCTGATTGCGGGCCAGATCGATGTTGTTGGCATCGATCGAGAGCTGCAGTTCGAGCTCCAGCATCTCCATGCGGTTCTCGATCGCCTTGGTGCTCATCGTCTCGGGATCGAACTGCAGCGACACCGGGCTCGGCAGCGTCTTCGTGGCCACATAGGTGGTGCCATCGAGCGGCAGGTCCGGATCGTTCATGATGCGCTTCAGGTCGCGCTGACGCAGGCGGACCACGTTGTCGGCCACGATGATCGCCTCGAGCCGGCTGCCAACGCCGCTCTCGGCGCGGATGATCTCGACCTCGGCGGTCTGGCCGGCCTTCACCAGGCGCCGCGCCAGCTCCAGCTGCACCACGGCGAGCTCGTACTGCTGCTGTCGCACCTCGAGCTCGCGGGTGGCGGAGTACAGGTTCCAGTAGGCGCGGTCCACGTTGGCCAGCACGCGGATCGCCTCGAGCTTCGTGCGGGCATCCGCGATCTGGCTGGTCAGCTTCGCCACCCGGATGCTTGCCGTGTTCGCCTCGATGCCGGCGCCACGCAGCAGCGGCTGGGAGATCGAGAACTCCAGGCCACCCTGGTTGTCCTGCGTGCCCGGAAGCACGCTTCCGACCAGATCCCGGTTCGCCTGAATCGACTCGCCGGAGAAGTTCACCGTGCCGCCCGTGGCCAGAGGCGCGGTGAAGCCGAGCGAGGCGGTGTCCTGCGCAAGGCCATCGCCAGTCAGCGCGTTCGTGACCACGTTCTGGTCGTTGCGGTTGTATCTGGCGAAGATGCTCGTCTCGAACTTCGCCATCTCCACGCCCACCGCAGCCTCGGCGATCGAGGGGTTGAACAGCTGGACGCGCAGGTCCAGATTGCGCTCGAGCGCCAGCGCGCGGCAGTCCGCCAGCGTCATGTCGCGCATCGGGGGCGGCTTCTGGCCCGGCAGCCGGTCCGCCGCAAGATCACGCGAGGCTTCCGCCAGCGAGCGTGCAGGAACCGCGCTCTCCTTCACCGGGTCGAACGTGCCGACCTCCCGGAGTCGCTCCGGCGAGGCCGTGTGCGGCGTCATCGAGTCGCTGAAGAGCTCGTTCTGGCAGCCCACGGCGCCGCACAGCAGCAGCGCTCCCGCCACCCGCGCGATCATGGATGCTCCGCGCTCACTCATGCCGCAGCGCCTCGATCGGATCAAGCCTGGAAGCCTTGATGGCGGGGAACATTCCGAACACCACGCCAACGCCCGCGCTGAACACGAACGCCAGCGCCACGGCCCATGCGGGCACGCTGGCGTTCTCGAGCTTGGCGCCCGGGATCTGGCTGACCGCGAACGCGAACGCCTGCCCGATCATCACGCCCACGAGCCCGCCCGCCAGGCACAGCGTGACGGCCTCCAGCAGGAACTGCAGCAGGATCGCGGTCGGCGTGGCGCCCACGGCCTTGCGAAGGCCGATCTCGCGCGTTCGCTCGCTCACGCTCACCAGCATGATGTTCATGATGCCGATGCCGCCCACGAGCAGGCTGATGCCGACGATGCCGCCAGCCACGGCCGTGATGCCGCTGGCGATGCTCTTGAACTGGTCGATGAACTGGTCGATCGCCTGCACACGGAAGGTGTCGGGCTCGCCCGGCGTGAGCCCTCGCACCTTGCGCAGCACCCGCGTCATCTCGGCGCGCGCATCGTCGGCCTCGGCCGGCGACTTCGCCAGCGCCACGAAGCGCATGAAGAAGTCGCGGTCCATGAACTTCTCCATCAGCGGATGCGGAATGAAGAGCTCCGCGCTGATGGTGTTGAAGCCCGTCATGCGCTCCGTGATCGTCTCCACCACGCCCACGATCAGGAAGCGCCGTCCGCCGATGATCAGGTGCTGCCCCACCGGATCCTGGGGCAGCTGCAGGTCGCGCACCGCCAGATCGTTCACCAGGCAGACCTGGCGGGCGTTGTCGATGTCCAGCTGGCTGAACGGCCGGCCCATGATCACCTGACGGTTCTCGGTGGCGTGCCACGCGGGCCAGATTCCGCTCACGCTCACGCCCTCGAGCGTCTCCTCGTCGCTCTGCACGCTCAGGCTCGTCTCGCTGATCGGCGTGAGTCCCTTCAGCGAGCTGCACTGGTCGCGCAGCGCGAACGCCTCGGGCGCCTTCAGGCGGATCTTCTCCCATGGAAAGAGGTTGCGGGGAACGCCCTCGGGCCGGCTCGGCCACACGTACAGGCGCGCGGCGCCGAAGGTCTCGAACTCCGCCAGCACCTTGGTCTTCAGGCCCGTCAACGCGGCGATGACCGCGGTGGTGCTCGCCACGCCCACGATGATGCCGAGCGCCGTCAGGATGCTTCGCAGCTTGTTGGCCCAGATCTGCCGAAGGGCCAGCACCACGTTCTCGTAGTAGAAGAGCGGGTTCAGCATCTCAGGCTGCGCTCCTGACCTGGGACACCAGCGGACCGACGGAAGGATCCTGCTCGGCCGGAAGGTCGCTCAGCACCAGACCGTCGCGCAGGCGCACCACTCGCCGACAGTGCGCGGCCACGTCGTTCTCGTGGGTCACCATCAGCACGGTCTGGCCGTCCTGGTGGATCTGCTCGAAGAGCTTCAGGATCTCCTCGGTCGTCGCCGTGTCCAGATTGCCGGTGGGCTCGTCGGCCATCAGGATCCGCGGCTTGGCGATCAGCGCACGCGCGATCGCCACGCGCTGCTTCTGCCCGCCGCTCAGCTGGTTCGGACGGTGATCCATGCGCTGGCTCAGGCCCACGCGAACAAGCGCCTCCTCGGCCAGCTTGCGGCGCTCGCGCGCCCAACCCCAGCCCTTGCCACGCGCGTAGAGCAGCGGCAATTCCACGTTTTCCAGCGCGGTCAGGCGCGGCAGCAGCTCGAAGCTCTGAAACACGAAGCCGATCTGCTCGTTGCGAACCTGCGAGAGTTCAGCCGGATCCAGGCCGCTCACCTCGCGGCCACTCAGGTGGTAGGTGCCGGCCGTCGGCCGATCCAGGCACCCGAGCGTGTTCATCAGCGTGCTCTTGCCGCTGCCGGAGCTGCCCATGATGGCGACCATCTCGCCCGCGTTCACCGTCAGGTCAACGCCGCGCAGCGCGTGCACGATCTCCACGCCCACCTGATAGACCTTCGTGACGCCTCGAACCTCGATGATCGGTTGCTGGGTCATGGCGGACTCAGCGCATGCCCCTGCGCCCACCTCCCATGGGCGGCCCGCCACCGCTCTGACCGCGGGCTCCCTCGGCCGCCGCCCATCGGCTCGCGTCCTTCGAGGGATCCTCCTTCTCGACGGCCTCGCCGTCCTTGATCTTCTCGAGCGAACGGTACGGCCCGGTGATGATGATGTCGCCGGCGCTCAGTCCGTCGCGGATCAGCGTGTCGGTCAGGTTGCTGGGACCCGTCACGACGGGCGTTACCACAGCCTTGCCGTCGACCACGCGGAACACCACGGTCGTCACACGGCGGTTCTTCTGCACCAGCGGGCTCGACTTCACCGACTCGGGCAGGTCGTTCACCGGACGCTCGACCACCGCCTGGCTCGGCACCAGGAGCCCCTCCTGCCGCGCGATGTCGATGTCCACGTTGCCGGTGAGTCCACTGAAGATCTGGCGCCCCTTCAGGTCGAGGTTCACCAGCACCTTGAAGCTTCCGGTTCCGTCCTTCTCCACCGTGCGCTGCAGCGCAATCTCGCTCACGTTGCCGTCGAATGGATCGTCCTTGTACGCGTTCACGTAGATCTTGGCGTCCTGACCCACGGCCACGCGCGCGATGTCGGTCTCGGCCACCTTCGCGTTCAGGTGCATCGCGCCCAGGTCGGCCACGGTCATGATCAGCGTGCCGGGGCTGTTCATGATTCCCACGACCGCCAGCTCGCCCACTTCGGCCCTCAGGTAGGTGACCACGCCATCGATCGGGCTGCTGATCACGGTCCGCCGCACCGCCTCGCGCGACTGCTCGATCGTCGCCTCGCTGGCCGCAAGCGACTTCTCGAGCTGCGAGATCGTCTTCTCCGCGGCCTGCACCTGGCTCTCCACGTCGCGCGCGCGCGCGATCGCGTCGTCCAGCTGCTGGCGGCTCACGTCGCCCGTGTCATGAAGCGCCTGCAAGCGCGCAAGGATCGCGCGGACGTTCTCCTGATTCTGCCGTGCGCCCTGAATGCGGCTTCGCTCCGCCTCCAGACGGAAGCGGTCGCCATCTCGCCGCGCCTCGGCGCCCGCGAGCGCGGCCTGCAGGTCGCGGCCATCCATGCGCACAAGCACGTCACCCTTCTTCACGCGGGCCCCCTCGCGGGCGGGCAACTCCATGATGCGCGCGCTCACCTCGGCGCTCACGTCCACCTTCCGCTTGGGCTCCACCACCCCCGGCGCCGACACGCTCTCGACAAGCACGCCCTTCTTCGCCTCCGTCATGCGGACTTCGGTGGCACCGGAACCATCGGAGCGCATCATGAATGCCACAGCGCCCGCGACAAGGCCGAGCACGAGGGCGATGATGAGGTAGGTGCGCATGGGTTCCCTTTGAAGGTCCAATAACTTTGGACCCTGCCTGTTCGGAGAGGCTACTTGTTTCGCCCAACCCATGCGCTGGTTGCAGCCAACCGGGTCCGGATACAGGAAAACCCCTCCGGCCTGCGCCTGGAGGGGCTGTCCGATGCCAATTCCAGCCGATGGTGCGCCGGGACGCCTACTGACAGGGTCCCGTGCTCAGCAGGATCAGCGCCACGTCACCGAAGTCCACCTCGCCGGTCCCATCAAGGTCGCTCGCGCAACCCGAGCAGGGACCATAGTCAAGCAGGGCGAAGGCCACGTCACCGTTGTCCACCTCGCCGCTGCCGTCGATGTCGCCGAAGCAGGCGTTCACGACGCCCTTCAGGCGCAGCGCGGTCTTGTAGTAGATGTCCGGGTTGTCACCGGTCTGGACCACGTACGTCGGCGTGGCGCTCGCCGCATAGCGACCGAAACCCGTGGTCGGCCAGTTCAGGCTCGCCCAGTAGGCAGGACGGAAGCTTGTCGGGCTCTGCTGGGGAATCCCGTCCGCCGCGTAGTAGAAGATGCCGAACGCGCCATTGGTCGCGCCTGCCTTCTCGGGCTTGAGCACCCAGTAGTAGTCGCCCGAGAACAGGTCGATCGGCGTGGCCAGGTCGATGAAGTACCTGCGGCCGTAGTCCGTGTTGATGTTCGCGTACGAATTCGGGTTGAACGTCACGGTGCCCTCGGCCACGAGCGTCTCGCCGTTGGCCTCGCTGAAGGCGTTCAGCCAATTGCCGGATCTCGAGTAGACGGCGTAGCGCAGGGTGTCGGCAAGAGCCGCACCGGCAGGCAGGGAGTTGGCCGTGCTGTAGTTGAATCCGACGAACTCGAATCCGTCGATCGTGCCGCCGCTGGCCAGCGTGAACGGCTGCGCGATCAGGTAGCTGCTGTTCGTCGCACTCTGGTAGCCGGACGTGTAGTAGAGGTTGATCAGAGAGCCGTCCGAAACCTTCTTCACCCGCTTCTGGCGGCCGTTGTCGTACAGCGTTGACCGATACGACACGGTCATCGAGCCCGGCGTGAGCGCCGGCGCCTCGTTCGGACTCTGGCCATCGTCCAGGAAGGTGCCCAGCCGGATCAGGTAGTAGTTGCCCTGGGTCGTCCCGACAAGCGTGATCGCCGAGGGTCCGCCGGAATCGGTCGTTCCATCGCCGTCCTCGTCGCAGCTGTCGTCGCGGCAGCTGATGTACTTCGACGGCAGGTCCGAAGGATCCCCGATGTCCGCGCTCGTCCCAAGGCCATAGATGCTCACGACCGAGTCGCCAAGGTTGCCAAGGCCGCACATGGTGACGCGAAGGTCACCGTCGGTCGGCGCGGGACCCGCCAGGTACCACACGTCGCGGGCCGTGTTGCTGGAGCAGAGCGAGTTGACGTTGTTCGGGCCGTCCGTGTTCGCGTCCGTGTTGTCAAAGCCGAAGGTGATCGAGCCACCGCTCAGGTCGACCTGGGCGGGAGTCGTGAAGCAGTCGTTCTCGGCGACCGGATCCACGCATGCAAACACGAAGTTGCCGCACTCGGCCACACCCACCTGCACGCAGTTGGCGTCCCACGCCACGCCGCAGCACTCCGGATTGAACTGGCACACCGTCTCGCAGCACAGGGCGTCGCTGCAGCCCGGCTCGGTGCTGGCCTGCGTGCACTCCCCCGTGGCCGTGCCGCAACTCGCGTTGTCGAGCGGACTGACCGAGACGTCAATCGCGTACAGCACGGGACCGTCGTACTTGTTCGGGGCCGTGGTGGGATTGAATGCGGTCGAGATCACGAGCACCACGTCGCCTGCGGGTGCCGGAATGCGGAACCGCTCGATGCCGTTCGGCAGCCGCACCAGCGGAACCTGTGGACAGCCATCCGAGTCGAACGACCCCGCTACGAGCGTCGTCGCCGCGGCCTGGTCCGATCCCGAGTACACGGACAGGTAGCTCTGCTCACCTCCTGCAAAGCCCACGGCAGCACCGTCGACGGTGCGCCCCATCGACAGCGTGACCTCGAGATAACAGCTCTCCGCCACGGAGAATCGAACCCAGTCGAGGTCACGCGAACTCGAACTCGTTCCGTTGAGCGGAACGAACGTGCCAACCTCGCCGGTGAACCGGAAGGCCGACCCCACCGCCTGCGCGCCGAGTTCGCTGAACGCGTTGGGGGTCACGTTCCACCCGCCGTTTGGATCGGGATCCGCGATGCCGTCGAGGTCGGCGTCGACTCCGTTGTTGAACCCAGTCTCCACCAGGCCGGCATCACTCGCGGGATCAGCAATGTTGCAAACCTGCGCCCAGGCCACGCTGGAGGAGCCGACCACGAGCCACGCGCCCATCGAGCGCCCGAACAGGATCTGGAACTTGTTCATTTTCATCCTTGAGATGGTGCGGATCCACAGCCCAGCTTCTGGGTCTCACCACTATGCCCCGAAACGGACCAATGTCAGGCAGAAAACAACCTCAACCGCACGGTCACCGTTTCGAGCAGGCACCGAAGACCGCACGCGGTCGGCGATCCTCGTCGCGCCATGCCTGCAACGTGGCCGTCGACGACACGGATTCGGATACCGCGGGGCCCGGTTCCAAGCGAAGAGCAGGTCACTGCTCCGCAAAAAGAAAGACCCCCCGGCGCAAGGCCGGGGGGTCGTGTACCCGTAGTGATGTGCCTTCTCAGATCAGCCGTGCATCAGAAGCACGGACCAGTGCTGAGGAGGATGAGGGCGACGTCACCGAAGTCGACCTCGCCGGTGCCGTCGAGGTCCGACGAGCAACCCGGGCACGGACCGTAGTCGAGCAGGGCGAACGCGACGTCGCCGTTGTCGACCTCACCGCTTCCGTCGATGTCGCCGAAGCAGGCGGCAGCGAGGTCACCCTTGATGGTGAACGCGGGCTGGAAGGTCAGGCCCTGGTTGTCGGCCGCCTGAGGCTTGTAGGTCTCAGTCGTGCCATCGGCCTCGAACACCTGGTAAGCGCGCATGCTGGGACCAGCACCCACGCCACGCCAGCCGAACGCCTTGCCGACGATGCGCGGGTCAGCGGTGCCGTCACCGTTCTGATCCGCGTCACCCGCGCCACTCAGCGAGGCCAGGTACATGTCGGGGATGCCGTCGACGCCGTAGCTCAGCCACGCGAAGTAGACGCCAGCCGACGAACCAGCCGTGTTGTCGCCGTAGCAGGTGAAGTAGTAGTCACCTGCCGCGAGCTCGAACGGCGTGCTGATGTCGACGAAGTAACGCTGGCCGTACTGGTCACCGATGTCGGCGAAGGCCTCGACGTCGAACGGCTCGGAGCCCTCGAAGAGGACCTGCGAGGCGTCGAACTCGCCGTTGCCGAACGGCTGACCGAACGCGCCCTGGTTGGCATCGGTGCTGTTGCGCGCGATGACCTTCCACTGGACCAGATCCGCGACGCCGGTGTCACTGCCGAAGGCGGTGAAATCGAAGCCGTTGATCGTGGCGGTCTCGGTGGTGAAGAAGGGCACGAACATCCAACGCTTCGGCAGATTGTCGGTCGAGTAGCCCGAGATCCAGCCGAGGTTCACGTTGGTGCCGTCCGCGCGCACCATCGCCGACTGCAGGCCGTTTCCGTACAGCGCGGCACGGAAGCTGACGTTCACGCTGCCGGTGAGGCCAGCGATGGTCGGGTCGTTCGGATCCTGACCGGCGTCCAGGAAGGAGCCGATGCGGATCAGGTAGTACTCGCCCGAGGACACGCCGAGCATGTTGATGCCGGCGGGACCACCGAAGTCGAGCTGACCGTCATCATCGTCGTCACACACGTCGTCGCGGCAACCGATGTAGAGGTTCGGCAGGGTGCTGCCGTCGGCAAGCGCCGAGATCGGTGTGCCGGTGTCGGGATCGGTGCCCAGCGCGTACATGCTGAGAACCGCGTCGCCGGTGTTGCCAAGCTCGCACATGCTCGCGCGGAGCTCGCCGTCGTACGGCAGCGGGCCGACCACGTACCACACGTCCTTGGTGGTGTTGCTCGAGCAGAGCGCGTTCACGTTGTTCGGACCGTCGTTCGTCGCCTGCGCGGCGTCGAAGCCGAAGGTGATCGGCAGCACGCTCGCGTCGATGAACTCGGCCTGACCCGCGCAGTCGTTCGGCACGCTGGCGTTCGTCACGCACTCGTACACGAACAGACCGCACTCCTGCACGCCGACGTCGATGCAGGTCGCATCCCACGCCACGTTGCAGCAGTCCGGGTTGAACTGGCACACCGTGTCGCAGCACAGCGAGTCGTTGCAGCCCGGGGTGGTGTTGGCTTCGACGCAGCTGTTCGAGCTGGTGCCGCACGAGGCGTTGTCGAGCTCCACGATCTCCAGGTCGATCGCGTAGTCGATCGGACCCGGATAGGCCACATCATCAAACGGCGTCGTGACCACGATCATGTGCTGACCAGCCGGCACCGGCACGCGAGTGCTGGTGGTGCCGTTGGGCAGCGTGGACTCGACGACCTGCGGGCAGTCGGTCGTCAGACCCTGGCCATAGATGAAGGCCGCACCCTCATCACCGCAGTACACGGTGTTGTCGGCGGTCGCCGGGCCGGTGGCCACGAAGACGACCGACTGGGTCGCGGGGTCGCCCAGCGCGGAGAACGGCACGCCGTCCTTCGACATGCTGACCGAGACCTTGATGTAGCAGGGCTGGGTGACGGTAAAGCGCCACCAGTCGAGATCGCGGCGGTTGCCGCCGTCCGAGCCGGTGTAGTTGCCGGTCAGGCCCTTGGCACGATAGGCGCCAGGAGTCAGGGCGCCGAGCTCGGCGAACGCGGGCTCGGCAAGGTTGCAACCACCGTTCTCGTCGGGGTCATCGATGCCGTCGTAGTCGGTATCGACGTTGTACTCCCACGCGGTGTCAGCGGGCAGGTTGCCCGCGCTGGTGGTATCGCACACCTGCGCGTAACAGAGTGACGCAAAGCCGGTGAGCGACGTGAACGCCGCCAGGCTTGCGAAGAGGTTCTCACGCTTCATAAGTCATTTCTCCTACGGGTACGCGGTCGTCCAGTCTTTCTCCGCCTCGGAGACGCTTCCGGGGCATGCAACGCATACGATTGGACAACACCATGTGTGGATGGTGTCGGCCCAACATAACCCTTCCTTCACACGCGGCAAAAAGGAATCCCGCAGTTCAGCCGGGGTTTTCCGAACCTTTTGAGGGTCCAAAATTTCGCGAGTTGTTATCGGAACAAGTTCGGGCGTGCCCGCAGATCGAGGCTGTTCAGCCTCGGACGCGCTCCACCGTTGCCGTCAGCCCCTTCGACTGGAACTGCTCGCACACCAGTTCGGCGTGCTCGCGGTGCGTCCGCAGGACCACCGCCTGCCCTTCCTCGTGCGCCTCGAGGGTGTGCTCGAACGCCTGCTCCATTGGAACGCGCGCAAGCATGGCCACCGTCTGGACCACGAAACCCATCTCGTTGTGGTCGTCGTTGTGGAGCACCACCGCGAAGGGCGGAAGCGTGCGAGCCTGCGGGGCAGCGGGGGCCGTCTCGGGAAGCGTGGCAGTCGACATGTCGCGAGTGTGCCTGAACCCCCCCACCGCTTTCAAGCCCCTTGCCAACATTTCTCAGCGCCAGTCCACGACCACCTTGCCGAACTGCTCTCCTGACTCAAGTCGGGCGTAGGCGTTGGCCCCCTGATCCGGGCGGAGTGTCGAATCGACGACCGGCCGCACGGCGCCCGAACGAAGGAGCTGCACGACCTCACGAAACTCCTGCATCGAGCCCATCGTGCTGCCCAGCACGCTGAGCTGGTTCCAGAAGACTCGTGCCAGATCCAGGGTCCCCTCGAAACCGCTCGTGCAACCACAGGTCACGAAGCAGCCGCCGCGCGCCATGCTGCGGATGCAGGCCGGCAGCACCGAACGGCCGATCGAGTCGATCACGAGGTCCACACCGCGCCGGCCCGTGGCGGCGCGCACGGCCCTGGACCAGTCGCCGCCGTCGTCCAGGATTCCATGGTCGGCACCAAGATCCTTCGCGCGCTTCAGCTTGTCCGCGTGGCGGCTGGTCACGATCGTTCGACAGCCGAAATGCCGCGAAAGGCTGAGCGCCGCAAGCGCCACCCCGCCGCCGATGCCCGTGATCAGGACGGACTGCCCGGGACGTACCCGGGCCCGCGTCACAAGCATGCGATAGGCCGTCAGGTGCGTCAGGCCGAACGCCGTCGCCTGAACCGGATCGGCATCGCCGATGTCGAGCAGGTTGGTGGCCGGCGCCACGAAGAACTCCGCCATCGTGCCCGGCGAGTGCTCGCCGATCATGTGGATGTCCTCACCCGCGTCGACATGGTCCGGGTGGCCAGCGCCGGACCGAACGATCGCGGCGTTCAGCAGCACGCGACGACCCAACCACGCAGGATCGACGCCTGGGCCGACGGACTCGACCCGACCTGCACCATCGGAGCCGGTGACGGTCGGGAACTTGGTGTCGAGCCCTGGAAGACCCCGGCCCACCCACAGATCAAGGTGGTTCAGCGCCGACGCCTCGGTGCGCACGCGAACCTCGCCCGCATGCGGCTCCGGCGTGGCGCGATCCGAAGTGAATCGGACGTTCGGGGCCACAGGGCTTCCCTGATGGGAGATCTCGATTGCTCGCATGAAGGAACTCTACCTTCGTGCCTGCGACGCACCTTGCCGACAGGCCGCCGTAGCATTCGTGCATGCCTGATGCGCGCTGCCTCCTTGCCCTGCTGCTCCTGGCCGCCACGCTCAGGGCGACCGCCGAGCCTCCAAAGGCGATCCCCTCGCCCGCCCAGAGCTCGGGTGCGCAGGTCATCGCGGATCCGGCCGGACTCGATTTCGGGCTTGTGCAGCCACACACGCTCCTGAAGGGCGACTTCAGGCTGGTGAACCTCTCGGACAAGCCTCGAAAGGTGCTGCAGGCGGTGCCGAGCTGCCAGTGCACGACCGTCGACATCGTCGGCAAGGAGATCCCCGCCAAGGGCATGCTGGAAGTTCCCGTCAGCATGAAGGTCAGCAGCACCGGCACCAAGACCGCCAGCGTGAAGGTGATGGTGGAAGGCGAGCCTCGGCCGATCTCGCTTGGGCTGAAGGCGGAGGTCTCGTATCCGGTGCGGATTCAGGTGGCCGACGCGAAGGGCGTCCTGCAGCCGTTCATCGACGCGGCGGCGAACCCCTCGGCGCTCAAGGGCGTGGCGATCATCTCGAGCGTGGATGGAAAGCCATTCCGGGTGCGCAGCGTGCAGAACGAGCCGCCACGGTTCGTGCCGGGCCAGGGTGAGGCGCCACGGTCGACGTGGCAGGTCGAGTACGAACTGCCATCCGCGCCCTGCGATCGCGTGCCGGCCTACCTGATCGTCGAGACCGATCGTGCCGACGCGCGCCTGATCGATGCGCGCGTGCGCCATGCCTGCACCGCGATCAGTCCCGGCATCGACATCGCCGAGTTCCGTTCGAATGCCGGCGTGATGGCCCCGGGCGGCGGCGCCGAATTCGAGCTGGAGATCAAGAAGCTCGGTCGCAACCGCGTGGGCTCGGTGCAGGCCCTCGATCCGCGCTTCAAGGCCACCCTGGTGTCGCAGAAGTCGGATGGTTCGTCCGCCCTGGCGACCATCCGCATCGAGCCTGGACCGGAGGTTCGCGGCGTCTTCCTGACACCGCTGAGGATCGTCGCGATCGATCCCGAAGGCCGGCCGCTGCACGTTCGCAAGCCCGGCGGTGCCCCCGGCAGCGGTGATCCGACCGAGTCCCGAAAGGTGCCCGCGGAAGCGCAGTTGCTCGTGTTCGGCAAGGTCGAGTGACGCGACTCAGAACGAGACCGAGACGCGGAAGGTCAGGATCCACGCGCCACCGATGTCGTACTCGGGCTGGTCGCTGGGCTGACGGATCCACTGCAGGTCGGGCTGGATGCCGAGCCAGGGCGTGACCTGGATGTTGTAGAAGGCCTCCGCCACCCATTCGCCCTGGCCGGGTGACACGCCGAGATACGGCAGGTTGCTCATGTGCGCATAGGCGACGAGCAGGCCGGCCGTGTCGTTGGGGCGAGCTTCAAGGATGCCATTCCAGTCCGCGCCACCCATCAATGACCACTGCGAGGGATTCTGCGTGGGCGGGCTCCATCCGAATTGACCGAAGAGGGAGAGACCTTCACCCTGCGTCGCCCCCTCCGGCTGGAACACCGTCTGTGAGCACGAGGTGTAGAGCCCCCACGGTCCGGCCACATCCGCCTGCCCCGCAGGCGATGGAACCATTGAGGTGTTGGGCTCGGCCGACTGCCCGGTCTGGTCGAACCAGCCGATGTTCGCGTGGCCCGGGTTCTTCGCGTCGCTCCACCGAAAATCCACCTCCCCGATCAGGAAGTAGCTGCCCGGGTTGTCCCAGAAGAATCCGCCCACGCCACGCCTTCCCGAGGCGGGGCCGGACTGCCCCGTGGACGGGTCGTACCAGTTGGTGGAGCCGTCGAACATGCCGAACTTTCCGTCGATCCACTCGGTCGGCTTCAGGAGGATCTCGAATCCGCCCGCCTGATTGGGATAGGTCGGAAGGTCCTGGCTTAGCACCGACGGCATGTACGCAGCCGTGTTCACGAACTGCAGGTTCGGATAGCTCACGGCGAAGTCGACGTTCGCGTCGATCTTGCCGAGCTTCAGCCGCAGCGCGCCATCCGCGAACGATTGCTGGAACCAGTACTGCCCAAGCTCGGTGAAATCCTGCGCGAACGGATACACCGCATCCCAGCCCCAGAAGTCGGGCACGTAGTCGGTGGCGGGGTTCGTCGAGCCGGCCTGCTGAAAGTCGATGAAGGCCTCGCCGCCTTGCCAGAGCCCCATGCGACCGGTGTCGATCGACAGGTTCACGTCGATCAGATACGGCATGACGAACCCCTGCTTGGGCGTATCGCCCATCACGGTCGCCAGATCCACCGTCGCGGTGCCGTTGAGGGTCACGCCCGAGTCGCTCAACTTGTCACGTAGTCCGCCCCAGTTTCCCGTGAGGTCGGAGATGCCCCATGGCCAGGACCCGACGCTGTCGGGCTCGCTGAAGGTCTGGCTCTGCGGCCCCGACGAGGTCTCCTTCGTGACCGCTTCGGGGCGCGGCATCGGGGGGGTGGCTGCCTGCTGCTGCGACTGCTCGCTGGCCAACGCGGCGGTCGCCACGATGGCGCAGGAGAGGATGGGCGGAACGCTTCGCAACGGCGGAAGGGATAGCACAAACCGGCAGCACCGCCCATCTAGGATGTCGCCATGCTCCTGACCTGGACGTTCGCCATGGCCATCGCCACATCGCTGGTCGCCACGCAGTCCGACGTCCAGCGGGCGCTTCGTGATTCACCAACCGTTCCGCTCGACACGCGCGTGGATGCGTCGAAGATCACGCGCCTTCCTCCGCCGGGCGTGCCCGACCGGCTCACGCCCCCGCCGCCCATCACGCGCCGCATCGCGGAGAGTGCCGGCGATGTCCCGATCGAGCCCGCGGCCTTCGATGCGGCGCGTGCGGCGATCCTTCGTGGGCTCGAGTTCCTGCGTCGCTCGCAAGCGGCCTCGGGTGCGTGGATGGAGGGGACCCCCGCGCAAGGGTCGGAAGCGCCGAAGGTCTCCCAAGCCGCATCCAGCGCGGTGACGGGACTGGTCATACGGGCCTTCGCGCAGGCTGGACTGCTGGAGAACAACGATCCCGCGGTTGCCCGTGCCGTCGCCTCGCTGGTGAAGGCCTGCTGGGGAGCGAATGGATTCGAGCCCGACGCATCCGGCGGACTTGCGACCTACGTCGCGAGCTGCACCGCGCTCGCGCTCGCATCGATCGATTCACTGGCCCACGCGGAGCGCCTTCGCGAGGTTGTCGGATGGCTCCAGCGCGCGCAGTGGGATCAGGGCGAGGGTCTCGGACCCGAGCAGGACTGGTTCGGCGGCGTGGGTTACGGCAGCCGTGGCCGGCCCGACCTGAGCAACACGCAGATGATGCTGGAGGCGCTGCACGAATCGGGCGCCGCGGCCGAGGATCCGGCTGTGCAGCGCGCGCTCGCCTTCGTGGCGCGCTGCCAGAACGTGCGCTCCGAGGGTGCCGCCCC
>JBIIOC010000033.1:0-20020 GCA_044337135.1 Phycisphaerales bacterium
CCCACCCCTCCGCTCAGGCCGCAGCAGACCATGCCACTGGAGTCCGCGCCGGATCGTCCGGCCCAGACCATGCCGCTCGAGGCGGGCGGCCCCTCGCAGACCATGCCGCTCGAGGCTGGCAGCGGGCCCTCGCAGGCGATTGGTCCTGGGCAGCCGCAGTCATCGATCTTTCCGAGCGAGCCCGATGGCATGACCGAGCGTGCCGGCGACGAGATCGGCGCCTACACGCTGGTCTCGAAGCTGGGCGAGGGCGGATTCGGCGCGGTGTGGCTGGCCGAGCGGCGCAAGCCCTTCACCCAGCGTGTGGCGCTCAAGATCATCAAGGCTGGCATGGACTCCCGCTCGATCATCACGCGATTCGAGCAGGAGCGGCAGACGCTGGCGGTGATGAACCATCCGAACGTGGCGCGCGTGATCGATGGCGGCGTCACGCCTGCAGGGGGGCCGTACTTCGTGATGGAGTACGTGAAGGGTCAGCCCATCACCGACTTCTGCGACGCGAAGGCGCTCTCGAACCGGGATCGCCTGTCGATCTTCATCCAGGTGTGCGACGCGGTGCAGCACGCGCACTCCAAGGGCATCATCCACCGCGACCTGAAGCCTGGAAACATCCTGGTGTCCGTTGCCGACGGCGAGACGCCGCTCGTGAAGGTGATCGACTTCGGCGTGGCCAAGGCGCTCACCCAGCTCGACACCGACGAGCTCGCCAAGGAGGAGGAGGGCAAGATGGTGGGCACGCCGGAGTACATGAGCCCCGAGCAGGCCGAGGCGGAGAACGACCAGATCGACACGCGCAGCGACGTGTACTCGCTCGGCGTGATCCTGTACGAGCTGGTCTCGGGCGTGCTGCCCTTCGACTCGCGCGAGCTGCGCAAGAAGAGCTACCAGGAGATCCAGCGCACGATCCGCGAGGAGGCGCCGCCCTCGCTCAGCGTGCGGCTGTCCGTGATCGCGCAGAAGGATGCCTCGCAGGTGCGGCAGATCGCGAAGGGCCACGGCGAGTCCTTCGAGCGGCTGCTGCGCGATCTGCGGCAGGAACTGGAGTGGATCCCGCTGAAGGCGATGCGGCGCGAGCCCAGGAACCGCTACCAGACCGCGGCCGCGTTGGCGGAGGATATCCGTCGCTACCTGGATGGATACGCGCTGGAGGCGGCGCCCAGGTCAGGCGCGTACCGGGTTCGCAAGTATGTGCGCCGCAACATCGTGTTCGTGCTGGCTTCGGCTGCCGTGCTCGCCGCGCTGGTCACGGGCCTTGCGCTCACGTTCTGGCAGTGGCGCGAGGCGGTGCAGGCGCGGTCGCTCGCGCAGGCCAGCGAGCAGCGGGCGATCGATCAGCGCAACGCCGCCGACGCGGCTCGCGTGGAGGCCACCAAGGCCAAGGACGCGGCTCTGGTCGCCGAGGCGAAGGCCGTGCAGGAGCGCGAGGCCGCCGATGCGGCGCGCCGTCGCGTGGAGGAGGAGGCCTACATCGCCAACATCCAGATGGCGAGCGCATGGCTGGACTCGGGTCGCATCGGCCGGGTGCGTGAACGACTCGATGCCTGTCCGCCCGCGCGCCGCGACTGGGAGTGGAACTGGCTCGACGCGCAGTCGGACAGCAGTCTGGTGGCGTTGCGCGCACCCGCGAGCGGCGAGGTGCTGCTTGCGCGCTTCAGTCCCGACGGCACGCAGGCGCTCACGCTCAGCTACGACCGTTCGGTGCGGGTCTGGAACGCCGCGACCGGAGAGCCGATCGCGGAGCTGAAGGGCAGCGCGGGTTCCCTGAACGACGCCGTCTTCAGTCCGGATGGTCGGCGCGTGGCGACCGCCTGCAAGGATGGAACGGCGCGCGTCTGGGATGCGGCCACCGGCGCCGTGGTGACCGAACTGAAGGGGCACGCCAAGTCCGTGCGCGCGGTCGCGTTCAATCAGGACGGTTCACGCGTCGCCACGGCCTCCGAGGATGGCACGGCCCGCATCTGGAACGCGGGCACGGGCGCGATGGTGTTCGAGCTGAAGGGGCACGGCGATGTGGTGACGGCGTTGGCCTTCAGCCCAGATGGCAAGCGTCTCGCCACGGCGTCGGCGGATCGCACCGTGCGCCTGTGGGATCCCGCCTCGGGCGCCGCGCTGGCGGAACTTCGGGGACATGACAAGGTCGTGTCCACGCTGGCCTGGCGCGCGGATGGCGGCATGCTGGCCAGCGGCTCGGCGGATGACTCCGCGCGCCTCTGGACGGCCGATGGCGCTTCTGCGGGAACCCTGAATGGCCATCAGGACGCGGTGATGAGCCTGGCCTTCACCGCCGATGGTCGACAGTTGCTCACGGGTTCGCTTGATCGAACGGCTCGACTCTGGGAGGTCGCCACGGGCACGCCCCGATCGACGCTGGCTGGCCATTCGGCAGCGGTCATGGCGGTGGCGTGCAGCCCCGACAACAAGGTGGCGATCACCACGAGCGACGACGGCACGCTGCGAGCGTGGGACCTGTCCACGTCGCTTCCGCTGGCCACGCGCCGTGGCCACGCCGACAAGGTCTGGAGCTGCGCGTTCAACGCGGACGGAACCCGCGTGCTCACGGGCTCGCTGGATGGCACGGCACGCCTGTGGGAATCGTTCCCGCAGACGCCGTTGCGCGAGGTCTCCGCGCACAAGGGCGTGGTGCGCATGGTGGCCGCCAGCCCCGATGGCACGCGCTTCGTCACCGCCTCCACCGACGGCACGGGCCGCATCTGGAACGCCGGAGAAGCCGCCCCCGTGGCGGTGCTTCAGGGTCACGCCGGCGCGGTGAGCTCGGCACGATTCAATGCCGACGGCTCGCAGGTCCTCACCACATCGGCCGACGGGACCGCGCGCCTGTGGGATGCCAGGACGGGTGCGCAGCAGGGCCTGCTGGAGGGCCACGCCGGCGCGGTGACTTCGGCACGCTTCAGCAACGATGGAAAGCGCGTCATCACGGTGTCCGCCGACCAGACGGCGCGCACCTGGGACGCGCCGTCGCGGCGCCCGCTGAAGGAATTCAAGGGCCACGCCGACAAGGTGAACAGCGCGCGCTTCGGCGCCGATGGAACGCGCGTCGTCACGGCCTCGGCCGACAAGTCCGCGCGCCTGTGGGATGCCGCGACGGCCGCGGTGCTCCGCGAGTTCAAGGATCCGGGCGGCGCGGTGCTTTCGGCCACTCTCAGCGACGATGGCAAGCGTCTCGTCACGGTGGCCGGTGACCAGAGCGCGCGCACGTGGAACGTCGAGACGGGGGAGCTGGTCGCGACCATGCGGCCAGGCGACGCGCCGATTCGAGGCGCCATCTTCAGCGATGACGGAACGCGCGTGCTCATCTGGTCGCTGCAGGAGCGCACCCCGCGCCTGTACGACAGCGCGACCGGGTCCGAAGTGCTGCAACTGGCGGGCCACGAGGGGGGCATCACCCAGGCCGAGTTCACGCCGGATGGTCGCCGGATCTTCACCACGTCGATCGATGGCACCGCGCGCGCATGGGATGCACGATCTGGCGCGTTGCTCTCCACGCTGCGCGGCACCTCGGGCCTTGGAATGACCGGTGGCGCGTGCCTGCGCGATGGCGTGCGCATCGTGACCGCCTCGGGCGACGATGGTTCCGTGCAGATCTGGGATGCGGCGCCCCCGCGTGTGCGATTCGCCGAGCGCCAGTTCGCGCAGCAGGGGCGCGCTGGCAATCTGGGCAGCGAGTATGGCCGCGAGTCCCGGGGCGAGATGGCGGCAAGCTGGTTCACCGATCCGAGATCGAGCGCGAATCGCCCGAATTTCCTGCGTGTGACCGGGATGTCCGCACCCGATGCCGCGACGGTGAACGCGCTCGTGCGCCAGAGCCTTGCCGATGGTCGTGTGGGTGCCGCCCTCGGGTGCGCGCGCGCATGGGGCCCCGATGCGCTGGACACCGCACTGCTGAACGCGCTTGCGTGGCGTGGCCTGACGAAGTTGCCTGAGGGGGACTCCGCACGCGATCTCGACCTGATCCTTGCCTGCGCCAGGCTGGCCGCGTCGCGCACGGACCGTCGAGACCCATTCCTGCTCGACACGCTGGCACAGGTTCACGTGGCCCGCGGCGAGCGCGACAGGGCGGAGCAGGTCTGGCGTGACGCGATGGCCGTTCTGGAGAGCGAGCCGGCACCGAAGGCCGCGGAGGAAGTCGCGCGGCGGGACGGCCTGAAGGCCTCGATCCGTGCAGCGCTTGCGCCCAGTCCGGGGGAGTCGGGCTCGTCGGGCCCGGCGTCGTCCCAGAGCCCCAAGCCCTGAGCGAGGGCGGGCTGAATCTGCGGGCTTGCCGCGATCGCCGTCAGCTGAAAAACGGAACGGCCCCGCACGAGGCGGGGCCGTTCACGAAAGTCTGTCGAACAGACCGTGCCGAGAATTACTCGACGTTGGTGCTGTCGAGGTTGTCGACGATCAGGTCCTGCTTGGCCTGCAGGGTGTCTCGCAGGCTGGCGAAACCGGCGATAGCGCCGCCGCCGACCACGACCACGGTCGAGCCGAGCTCGACGCCCTCGGAACCACGCTCATCAGCGATGAAAGCCTTGATCCAGTTCTTCATTTTTCAATCCTTGTCAGTAATGGAATTCCACCTCAGGGAGCCCTCCGGCAACGTGCCGGAATCACACCCATCAGTCCCTCAAAGATAACTCAGAAAGGGGCTTTGTCAGGCCCTCGGGATGGAAAATCCGCGAATTGGACCGCCGCTTTCAACCCACAACTAGCTCGCGCGCTTGAACTTGGGTGCCGCGGCCTGCGCCTGGGTGATGTTGTGCTCGACCTCCTCGGGACCGAGCACCCTGGACCAGAGCGCGCGCGCCGCCTCGGTGTTCCCGGCAAGGGCGCGGGCAAGCGCCAGATTCGCCACGTAGTCCGCGTCTCCCGGATCGGCCGCGTAGGCCGCCTCGAAATCCACGGTCGCCGCTGGCAGGTTCGCCTCAAGAAGCCGGCACATGCCTCGGTCATTGCGAAGGATCGGATTGTTCGGGAAGCGTGCCAGACCACGCTCCAGCCACTCGGTGGCCTCGCGCACGCGCCCCTGGATCAGCAGCACCTCGGCGCCCTCGGTGTAGGTGCCAAGGTTGTCGGGAAAGTCGCGCGCCATCCGGTCGATCAGGAAGCCGGCCTGTTCGGTGTTGCCCTTGCTCGCGAGCACGCGCGCGGTGAGCTGCAGCGTTTCGGGCGAGGCGGCCTTCATGGGGCCGCCATCGAACCAGTCGGTGGCGGGGGCGTCGGTGGTCGTCGTGGTGGTGCAGCCGGCGAGGAGCGTCAGTCCCGCCGCGACGACCAGGAAGCAAGAGGATCGGTGGAGTGGTGTGCGCATGTCGTGCCTCATTGATTCGAGCCGCCGGTCGGGGTCAAAATGTCCTTGGGCGTCGGGCCCATCGGGGCCTTCTGGATCCGTTCGCGGATGCGCATGGCCTCGCTCGTCGACACGCTGGGCGCGCCTTGCACCTCGCCGATCTTGAAGCGATCCGCGGCGATGCCCTCGGTCACGAGCGCCTTGCGCACGGTTTCGCGGCGGGCTGCATACAGCTCGGCCGGCGCGGCACCCTGCCGAACGGTGATGGTTCCTCCATCCTCCCGCAGGGCGCCCGCGAGGATCTTCACGTCGCGCTTGCCGAGCGAGGTCAGGCGCGCGGAGTTGGGCTCGAATTCATGCTCGAAGATGGTCCGCTGGCGGATCACGCCCTGCGCGACCTGGTCATCGAACGGCTGGCGAACGAATTCCTGATCGGTCTTGGCCTGCAGTTCGTCATCGATGCGAAGCTTGCTTGGATCGGTCCGGGGTGCCGGCGTGCATGCGGCGGCCAGCAGGGCGGACGTGAGCACGGCGCCTGCGGTCAGGACATTCCGGGTTGTGCGGTGGCGACGGTGGGATGGTTCTCGTTCGAGCATGTTTCTCTCTGGCAAGGCGTGTCAGTCGATCGTCACTCCTCGCATCGCGTCGAGCGCGATGAACAGGAGAGGGAAGAAGATGATCATGAGGGTTGCGGGCAGCAGCAGGGTGGTGAGCACCATGAGCATCCGCACGGTGCGCCGCTGGGCCAGTTCCTCGAGCGCCTGCACCTCGTCATGGCGCAGCGAGTCGCAGAGCACGCGGATCATGTCGGCCACGCCCGTGCCGAAGCGCTGGGTCTGACCCAGAAGCGAGCCCAGCGAGCGGAACTCCGCGATGCCGGTGCGCTCGGTGGCCTCATCCAGCACGGTGCCCCACGCCCGTCCCAGTCCCACGGCGATGTCGATCTGCCGCATCTCGCGCGCCAGCAGCTGGCCCGAGCCCTCCAGGCTGGCCGCCGACGACGCCCACGCCGCGTGCAGCCCCATGCCACCCTGCATCGAGATCTGCAGAAGGTCGAGCATGATCGGGAAGTCCGCACGGATCTGCAGATGTCGACGCTCCACCCGATTGCTGAGCCACCAGCCAGGCAGCCTCCAGCCAAGGAAGGCGCCGAGCAGCGCGCCATAGGGAGCCGCGAGCGCTTGCGCGGAGAGGAATTGTCCGAGCCCGAAGCCAGCGAGCATGCCTGCCACCACACAAGCCAGGCGGGCGATCGTGAAAGTCCGGACAGCGTCACGACGCTCGAATCCCGCAAAACGCAGGCGCTCGGCGACGATCGCCATCCCGCGGCGTGACGCCGCAGGTTCGCGCCAGATTCCCTGCGCCGCGCTCGCACCATGGAGCACGGGCTGTGGGGCCGTGCGGCTCCGCAGCAGCCAGCCAGCGACCACCACCCCCGCGAAGGCAAGGATTCCAGCAAGAAGTGGCGCCGGGATCATGCGGCAACCCCCGTTCGTCCGGTCTCGAGTCGCGAGAGTCGCTGAATCAGGGTGGTGCCGACCACGATCAGGCAGGCGCATGCGGCGAGCATCAGGTTGCCGGTCGGTGTGCGCAGCATGAACTGGGCGTACTCATCGAGCAGGTAGCAGAGCAGGGGCACCACGATCATGGGCAGGATCGCGAGAAGCGTGGCGGCCGCTCGTGTGTAGGCCATGATCGTTCGGACGCGACGGTGCATGCGGCGTCGCTCGATCAAGGCCCGAGCCAGGCGGTCCGCGGTGTCGGCGATGTCACCGCCCGATTCGAGTTGCGAGAGCAGTGTCAGTCCGAACGCACGCAGCGCGGTGAGCGGGGATGTCAGCAGCACATGCCGGATCGCGCTGGGCATGTCCTCGCCCAGGCTCTCCCGCTGGACCAGTTCCCGGAAGGCCTTGCCCGCCTGTCCACGACTTTCCGCGGCCAGGAAGTCCAGCATGCCGTTCACCGGAATGCCCGCGCGCAGGGCGCGGCTGGCGGCTCCGATTGCCTCGATCGCGTGCGACTCCTCCTCCATCTGCTGCCGATGGCGTGCGCGCGAGCGAATCAGCCACATGATGCCGATCCACACCACGGCCAGCGCGAGCGCAAGCGCGGGACGGTCGGTCAGTCGCCACAGCACAATCAACGCCGCCACCACAAGGACCATGCGGAGCAGGCGACGTCGTCGCGAGATCTTCTCGCCCGCGATGGGGGGGCGTGCAGGGGCCGTGACGGGTCGTCGCATGACGAACAGGCAGAAGAGCCCGAAAGCCGCGACAGCGGCGAGGATCGGCAGCATGGCTGGATCCTGCAGCACGCTCACGAGCCAAGGCCTCCTGCAAGCACGCCACGATGGAACAGGCCCGGGTCAAGGTGATGTCCACGCGCCGCGAGCCGTGCCATGAAATCCGGCACTTCGCCCGTCGCCTCGAACCGTCCAATCGCGTGCCCGTCCCGGAACGACTCGAGCTGGTATCGGTGCAGCGTGCGAAATCGGACACCGGACTCGTCGCTGCCGCAGACTTCCACGACCTCGCCGACCACGCGGCGCCCGTCGGGCAGTCGAACCATGTGCACCACCATCTGGATGGCGGAGGCCACGTACTCGCGCAGTACGCGCACGGGCATGTCGTAGCCGCCCATCGACAGCATGGTCTCCAGTCGGATCAGCGTGTCGCGCGCGCTGTTTGCGTGCAGGGTGCTCATGGAGCCTTCATGGCCCGTGTTCATGGCCTGCATCATGTCGAAGGCCTCGGCGCCGCGGCACTCGCCCACGATGATTCGGTCGGGGCGCATGCGCAGGGCGTTGCGCACCAGGTCGCGGGGCGTGATCTCGCCGACGCCCTCGACGTTGGCCGCGCGGGTCTCGAGCCGCACGACGTGGTCGCCGCGCAGCCGGAGTTCCGCCGCGTCCTCGATGGTGATCACGCGTTCGCTCGGGGCCAGATGCGCCGATGCAGCGTTGAGCATCGTGGTCTTGCCCACGCCCGCGCCACCCGAGAAGATGATGTTCACGCGGCCCGCGACCACGCCCCGAATAAGTTCGGCCGTGGCGGGCGCGATCGAGCCCAGTTCCACCAGGCGGGGCAGGTCAAGCGCCTTCTCGGGAAAGCGCCGGATGCTGAGCTGCGGTCCATCGATCGCCAGCGGCGGGATGATCGCGTTCACGCGTGAGCCGTCGGGCAGGCGCGCGTCCACCATGGGGCTGCGCTCGTCGATGCGCCGTCCGGCGTTGCGAACGATGCGCTGGATCACGTTCATGAGGTGCACGGTGTCGCGGAAGTGCGCCACCGCCGGCTGCAGCCGGCCCTCGCGCTCCACGAACACGTGGTCATGACGGACCACCAGAACGTCGGACACGGTGGGGTCGGCAAGCAGGGGCTCGAGTGGCCCCAGGCCGAACATGTCGTCGATCACGCCCTGGACCACCCAGCGTTGATCCGCCGCACTGAGATCCTGGCCGTCGCGTTCCAGAAGCGCCTCGGCGCGCGCGCGGCAGTCGCTGATGAACTGCTCGCGGCCGATGCGATCGGCCGCGGCGAAGTCGATGGTGCCGATGAGGCTCTGGTGCAGCTGCTTGCGCAGTTCCGGCAGCCGGCCCGTGATCGCGTGCTCGTGCCGCGTGGCGGTCACTTCGAGGCTCCAGCTTCGGCGGGCGCGGGTTGCGCATCGGAGGCGGTTGCGTCGGTGGAGGGCATCGCGTCGGCTGCCGCCACGCGCGTGTCCTCGGGCCTTCGCCATGCGCCCGGGCCGCGAAGGTCGGTCAGGCCGAAGGTGCGGAGTCTCGCGACCGGGCTCACCACGTCGTTCGCGCCGGCCAGGCGGCCCTCCATGAAGAGCTCCCAGTCGTTCGGCGCCTGATGAAGGGCGCCGGGCGTGGGTCGATCCATGCCGTCGTTCAGGGGTTCGACCGTTGTGGCGGTCACGATGACCACCAGTTCGGTCTCGTCCTGTTCGTAGCGCACGCTGCGGAACAGCACGCCGAGCCACGGCAGGTCGCCAAGCAGGGGGACCTTCGCCACCTTGCCCTGATCCTTGCTGCGAAGCAGGCCCGCCATGGCGAAGGACTGGCCGTTGCCGAGTTCCACGGTGGAGCTGGAACGGCGCACCGACACGCCGGGCACCGTGAAGCCGTTCTGCACCAGTGCGCCAACTTCGCTCAGCTCGCTCACCTCGGGGGCGACTTCAAGTCGAATGCGTCCTTCGCCGAGCACCTCGGGGCGGAAGGTCAGGCGCACGCCGAACGGTTTGTACTCCACCGTGACGGTCGCGGCACCGCCGCCGACCGAGTTGCCCTGCACCACCGGCACCGGGAACTCGCCGCCCACCAGGAAGCTGGCCTTCTCGCCGCTGATCGCGACCAGATTCGGCTCCGCGAGCAGGCGCACGTAGCGATTCTCGGTGAGTGCGCGCATGAAGATCTCGAGATCGGCGCCGGGCACGCCCACGAACAGGGTGGTGGCGCTGGAGACGGGCGTGCCGCTGAAGCCGAAGTTCGGCTGCCCGGGGCCCACGACGTTCTGGGTCACCGTGGTGCTGCCGTTTGCCGACACTGTCTGGGGATTCATCGGCGCGATCGACACGGACTGGAACGGCGTGCCTCCGGGAGGCTGAAACCCGCCGAACGCGGAGTTGCCGCCCACGACGCCGCCGAAGGCCAACTCGCGCAGGGCGGTGCGGCTCGCTTCGGCGATGCGCACGCGAAGCTGGACCTGCTGCAGGCCCTCGATCTTCGTGAGATCGGTCCACTTCATGCCGGTCGAGTCCATGTACTTGTGGATCAGGCCAGCGGTGGCCACGTCGGGCATCGTGCCTCGCAGCGCCACGGTGCCGCCCAGATCATCGACCTGGACCTTCACGCCGAAGATCCGCTCGATGCGAGCCTCCATGTCCGCCTTGTCCAGTTCCACCCGGACACGTTGGGTGATTGACTCGCCGGACTCCAGGTGGATCACCATGTCGGAGGATCCGACCGTCTTGCCGATGATCACCACGTCCCTGGGCGAGACGGGCTTGGCGTCCGCGATGTTGGGTTGAGCAACCACCACCGACTCGATGCGCGCTGGCATGGTGATCATGCGCGAGGCCCCGGCCATGACCTGGAGTGCATCGGGGACCGCCGTGATCCTGGTGGGCGCCGCCGTCTGTTCGGGCGCAGGTGCGGACGGAGCGGTGACAGGTGCCGAGGCGACGGCCGCCGCAGGCTCGGTCGTGTCGGCGCGCGCGGACAACGCAAGCATCAGGATTGCGCAGAGGCCGACATGCCGTGCGGCGCTGGAAAGAACCGATTCGGAGAGGATCTTCATCACTTGTCTTTCTTGCCGGTCAGGGGGTCTTGGCCGCGCCGCGATCGGGGAATTCGTGCTTCACCGTGGAATCGCCGCGGATGACGGTGATGCCCCACACGGTTGGCTGCCCCGAGCCTTGCCGAGCCGAGGTCATGGTGGTGGCCTGCGATTGCGCAGGCGGCCGGGTGCCCTCCAGAGGCGAAGCTGGAGTGCCCGCGATGTTCTGGTTGCTGGCCTGCGATGCGCCACTGCCAGTGTCCGATGCGGAGCGGAGCGCCAGACCGATGGTGCCTCGACTCGCGGCAAGTTCCAGTTCCGCAGCCTGCTCGGCAGTGACATCCAGCGTGACCGCGACCTTCTTGGGTTGGGTGGGCTTGCGATCCGACGCCATGACCGAGTCGGACTGGCTCGGCGATCGCGAGGCGGCGTCATCCGCCAGCGCGAGCACCTTGGCGCGTTCGATCACGGTGCGGGTCACGGACTCCTTCGCACTGCCCGGCCCCGCCTTGTCCACGGTGGCAAGCACGTCCACCATCGCGCCCGGGAAGAGCGACGAGGCGGCGATCGGATCCCGCAGCATCACGGTCAGCGCGCGATGGCCGGCGGGCAGCTGCGCGGCGATGTCAGCGCCGGAGCCGCGCGCCGCAAGGTGCTCCTGTCGCACGACCTGGCCCTTTCGCAGCGGCAGCGCGAGGGCGCGTCCGATCAGGGGCTTGGCGTCCGTGGCGGCGACCTTCGTTCCGGTTCCGATCATGCCCTGCACCGTCTCAAGGTCATCCTGCGAAAGACGATGTCCTGCGGGGAGGTCGGACTTGACGGCCATCACGGAGGTCACGGTGGAGCCGTCGCTCGGGCCCATGCCAAGGAGGCGTTGCGCGCCAGAGGAGAGCACGGCGGCCAGAACCGCGACACAGGCGCCGATCAGCAGAAGTCTGGAGTTGGACATGCGTTCTCCGCGCGGATTCCCAAGGTTGCCCGGGCGAAGGTGCCCGACGCCCTTGAAGAATGGCGGCACGGCGCGGCCGGCGCAAGTTGCCTCAGGCTTCGGGTTCGCGAATCATCGAGGCGCTGCCGGACAGGGTCGAGGGCAGCGGCATGATCCGACTCAGGCCCAGCAGGCGATTGGAGGCGTAGGGGGCCTCCACGCGCACCCTGATCGAAGTCCCTGCCAGGGCTGCGCTGGGGTCCAACGGATCCAGCGTGACGGTGGCATCCACGATGCCGCTTCCCTCGAGGGCGTTCTGGACCGCTTCCGTGACCTGTTGCGACGAAACGCCCGAGAGCGACGCCGCTCGTGCGCCTACCCGTGCCGCATGCTCGATCTGCACGGTCTTCAGGACCGCCCAGCCGTATTCGAAGCCACCGAAGATCACCAGCAGCATGACGGGCAGGGCCACCACCGACTCCACGCTTTCGGAGCCGCGTGCGCTGCGATGGAATCGGGGCCACTTCACTTGATGATGCTCCCGCGGGTCTCCCAGTACCACCACGCTCCGATCGTGCCCGCGAGGATCGCGGGCGCGTACGGATACCAGCCCTTGAACCGTGGCTGGATGGCGCGCTGCATGACGTGGCTCGTCGCCGCGCGGCCGGTGATGATCTTGCGAAGGCCGCTGGCCGAGGATGCAAGGCTGTGCAGGATCATGAGAGGCACGTCTCGAGCGCCACTGCGCTTGATCGTGATCACGATCGACCAGATGAATCCCGCGATCGCCACGCACATCACGAGCAGCGCGGAGCGTTCCGCGCCAACCCATGCGCCAAGGGCCATCATCAGCTTCGCGTCGCCCGCACCGCCGCCCGCGAGCGTGTACGCGGCGATGAAGATCCCGCCGGCGATCAGCATGCCGAGCGCCGACTGTCCAAGTCCGGCCATTCCGCCAACCCATCCAGCGTGCGCCAGGCCAAGCGCCAGCAGCGGCAGCGTGAGCCAGTTTGGAATGCGCATGGTCCGCAGATCCGTCACGCACGCGATGGTGGTGGCCGCAACGAGCAACGCCCACACCCAGAGCGGGGCGGGAAACCACACCTTGTCGGTCGGATAGAAGGCCATCAGGAAAGAACCGTGCATTCAGAGTGCCCCAGACTGGGATTTCGTCAAGCAGAGGGTACCATCTTGTCCGTGGATCCCTCGGATTTCAGCAAGGTTTCCGGTCCTCCAAGGCGCCGAGGTCACTCCAGCGTGCTGGTGGTGGTGGCAATTCCAGCGTTGCTGCTGATGTGCTGGATGGGGGTGCAGATCGGATTCGCGGTCAAGGCGGGTGATCAGGCTCAGACGGCCGCCGATGCCGCCGCGTTGGCCGCTGCCGCGCGCCATGCAGACGGGGTGCAGGCGAAGAATCAGGACGCCGTAGCCGCGGCCGAGGCGTGCACTGGGCCGAATGGTCCGGTCTCGATCGCGGTGGTCGATGCGCCGGGTGGGGGTGGCGATGTCGAGTTTGGTCAGTGGAACGCGACCACGCGGGTGTTCACGCCCGATGTGCAGGGCGGCCCGGCCGTGCGCGTGACGGTGCGTTTCGCCTCGGACAACGCCAATGGGGCGCCGTCCCTGCTCGACTGGGACATCTTTCGTTCGGGCTCGGCGCCTGCCTTCACCCGGCGAAGCATCGCCGTCTACACGCCGCCCACGCATGCGCACTCGCTGCTCTTGACCGGTGCGGCTGCTGGCTCGCTTGATGTCGATGGTTCCGCGACCGTGAAGGGCCGAGGAGGCATCTATGTTGCGTCGCCGGACCCCGCATCCGTGCTGGTGCGTGGGGAGGTTCGGCAGGGCGAGACGCTTGCCGTGCCGGTGCTTCGACTGGCGGGCGGGATCGACGAGCTCTCGCGGGGCGCTGTGGCTGGCTCCATCGAGGAGGGTGTGGTCGTGCCCGCCGATCCGATGGCGGGTGTGGCGCTTCCGGCGATCGATGGCGGAGCCGCGGGAAGCGTGACGAATCCGGGTGGTGGAACGGTGCGTGTTCCGCCGGGCGCGCATGAGGACCTCTCGGTGACCGCGGGCACGGTCATCCTGGAGGCTGGCCTGCATCAGTTCACGCAGAGCGTGGATCTTTCCGGGACGACGGCACTTGTTCTTGAGGATGCCGCGATCGAGCTTGCGCCCACGGCGACACTCTCGATCTCTGGAACCGTGAGCGTGACCGGCACGAGCCTCGCTTCAGGTGACTGGCAGGGCTTCTGGCTGCTGCAGCGTGGCGCCGAGTCGGCGTGGAGCGTGGCGGGCGAAGCGCTCGTCGATGTCGACGGGGGGATCTACGGTCCGGAGACCGCGCTGACCCTGTCCAGCCAGGCGCAGTTCGTCTCGTCGGTCGGGATTCTGGGCACCGTTCGGGTCGAGGGCACCGCCGTTCTGCACGCGGATCAGCGCATCGAGGCGCTGGATCTTCCGGTGGTGCCGGGACGCGCTCGATTGGTGCGCTGACGGCCGCTGGCGATTCCGTTCAGCGCGACGTGGGGGGCTTCCGGCGCTGACCTGCGGCAAGCAGGTCCGCGGCTTGCTCGTCGGAGACCTGCTCGAAGCGCCTGTAGAACTGTCCGACCGCCCAGAACTCGGGCGTTTCCCGAAGGCACACGAAGCGATCGCACATCGAACGCACGGTGCCGGCGGCTTCGGCGTTGGCGACGGGCACGGCCGCGATCAACTCATGCGTGCCGCATTCACGCAGCATGCGAAGCGCAGCCACGATCGTCGCGCCGGTGGCGATCCCGTCATCCACGACGATCACGGTGCGATGCCTGGGTCGCGCCTTCGGCCGGACCTTGCGGAAGACGTCCTGTTGCCGCGCGATCTCGGTCATCTGCAGCCGGCGCTCGCGCTCAAGCCAGGCCGCGCCCGCCTCGCGCACCAGATGGCTGTTGCCGTTGAGATGGATGTCGCCGCTCTCGTTCACGGCGCCGATCGCGAGTTCGGTCCGATCGGGAGCCCGAAGCTTGCGGGCCAGCACCACGTCGAGTTCCGCGCCAAGCACCTGCGCCACCTGCAGCGCCACCTCCAGACCGCCGCGCGGTATCGCCAGCACGAGTGGCTCGACCATGGGAATGGCCTTCAGCTGCTCGGCAAGGCGCAGTCCGGCCTCGGATCGATCCGGAAAGGGGGACTGGTCCGTGGCCGGGCCTGTCACGGTGGGGGCGCTGGCCATGGCGGAACTCAGGCGAGCGCCGGCTCCATCGCAGCCCGATTCATCGCGTCGGCCAGGCGGCTGAGCTTGGCGTCGAACCGTCCCTCCTCGTTCAGCGAGCGCTGCAGCACCGAAGCGATCGTGCGGTGGCCGAGCAGCTTGGCCCAGGTGCGCGCGCAGCCGTAGCCAGCCATCTCGTCGTGCTCGATGCGCTGCGCCATGGCGATCACGGCGGCGTCACGGACATGGGGTTCCACGCGGGCGAGTCGCGCGAGTTCAAGGCAGTCAGCGCAGAGCCCCTTCATGCCCTGGCTGCCTCCGCGTCTCGGGGTGATGCCGAGTTCCTCGAAGACCTCTTCGAGCCGCGTGGCGTGCACCTCGGATTCCGCCTCGTGCGCCCTGAGGGCGCGAGCAAGCCGCGGATCGGAGGTGACGCCTTGCAGGGTGCGGAGGGCCTCGATTCCGGCGGCCTCGCCCGCGTGGAGTTCGTTCAGTTGCGCGACGAGAAGATCCTGAAGCTTCTGCAGGGGCATGGGTGTTCTCCTCTCCTTCAGCGCATGGGATCCAGGACGGTGCGATCGTCGACCCGGCGCACGCCCGGCGCGAACTGCGCGGCGCGCTCGATCGCGTTGCGCTCGGACCACGAGCGCACGGAGCCGGTCAGCGTGACCACGCCGTCGGCGACGGCCACCTCGATGCGTCCGGCCTCGCGATCGGCCTGTCGGCGCAGCGCGCCATCGATCAGGCGCTTGATCTCGTCGGCACGGGCGCCGTTGCGGGTGATGGAGATGAGGTTCACGACGCCCTTCACGCCGATCAGGCGCTGCGCCGCCTGCTCCGCGTGCATCCGCTGCGGCCATGCCTCCACACGACCCTCCAGCGTCACGATGCCGTCGGCAACGGTGCTGGAAATGCGATCGTCGGGCACCAGGATGTCGGCCTTCAGCGACTCTCGCACGCTCGTCGCGATGCGCTCGTCGGTGCGTTCCCAGGCGGTCGGGATCTTCACCACGAGCTGGTTCACCACGTCCATCACGCCGCGCACGCGGTGCGCCGCGTCGACGGCCGCCAGCTTCTTCGGATACGAGGCGATGGTGCCGGTCAGCGTGACCACGCCGCCATGCACCTGCACGCCGACCTCGGGTGCATCCACCGTCGTGTCGCAGGCGAGCTCGTTCAGCACGTCGTTCTGGATCTGGGCGTCGGACGAGGTGGGGCGCGTTGCGGTGGTGATCATGGTGGATTCCTTGCAGAGGGCGAGTGGATGGACAGAAGCACCCTACGACGTCGCGGCAGGGATGCGCGAGCACGGCTTGGAATTGGTGGCTCAACCGCGGTGCGCGCGAGGCGCCGCGAGCGGGCTCCTCGCGTGCGCCGAACCCGCGCGGTCAGGGCCGCGTGACGGTCAGCGTGAAACTGGCGTGCAGGGCCGAGCCGGCGCGGACGATCGGCGCGCGACCATCCACAAGCGCGCTGGTGGCGGCGACCATCGGCTCGAGGCACGCCACGCCGGAGCCATTGGCCGCGGGCGAGTAGAGCTGGAGGAACGCGTACTCGCGACCCATGTCCACGCGCACGTGGCCTGTCGGCAGATGCACGGTGGCGGTGCCGCGTCCGGCGTCGGCGCGCTCGAACAGCGCGTCGTCACCGTGGCAGCAGGGAACGTCGCCAGCGGCGAGAGAGGCGGGAGCCTGCGCCGCCGCATCGGGAAGGCCGCGCGGATCGAGCGGCACCGTTCTGCGCGCGGGCAGCGAGATCCTGCTTCCGGCGATGGACGGGATCGCGATGTACGGATGCCAGCCGAAGGCGGCGGGCACATCGCAGCCACCGTCGGCCTCGATGCGGGTCGATATGTCCAGGCACGACGAATCGCCCTCGTCGCGCAGTTGCCAGAGCACGCGGAGCGTGTGCGGAAAGGGCCAGGCTTCCATCAGGGAAGGATGTTCGCGCCAGTCCAGACGCGCCTCGAGGCCTGCCTCGCCGTGGCGGCCCAGATGCCACTGCTTCCAGCGCAGGAGCAGCCCGTGCATGGGCAGGCCGTTGCCGTCACGCTTTAGGTTGGGGACCCGAGACAGATCCACGGAACGGCCCGCGGTCGTGAAGCGGTCGCTGCGGAGGCGATTGGCCCACGGATAGAGCAGGGGAATCCCGCCGGTGCGGGCGCTTGCCAGAAACGTCTCGAGTGGTGCAGGCAGTGCGAGGATTTCCGAGCCATGCACGAGCCAGCTCGTCGCCACGCAACCGCCCCGAGGCTCGATCATCAGGCGGCCGCTGGCGGTCGACAGCGGGATCGCATCCGGACTCATGGCGCCTTCGATTCCGTGGCCTGGCCGTCCTTGCCAAGCAGCCAGATGGCGCGCTGCACAAGTGGCATGAAGGCCTGCTCGTCGAGTGACTGCGATGCGTCGTTCCAGGTGGCGACCACCGAGAACCAGGCGCCATCGGCACGCCGAAGCAGGAAGGAGAGGTTGAGCACGCCCGGTTCGGAGCCGCCCTTGAAACCGATCCACGGGAACTGCGTTTCCGAGATCGAGAGGCCCGGGTTGATCGCGAGTGCGCCGCGAAGCAGGCCCTTCGCGCTCGTGGCCGGTTCGGTGTTGCGTCGAAGCCAGTCCATCGCGCGGGCCAGGTCGGCCGCGCTGGCGAACCACTCGATCGAGTCGATGCGCGAGGGGTTCGTGAACGCGCCTGGGTCCAGCGCCGCGTCGACCAGTGCCACGCCGGGCAGTTTTGTGCGCAGGTATTCGCGCCGCTCGGTCTCGTTCAGGGCGGCATACGCCTCGCCAGCCTTGCCGCCATCGATGAACTTCAGCCGGAACATTTCCGCCGTGGTCAGGAAGGGGCGTGTGCGTGCAGGGTCCTGCATGCCCATGGGCCCAAGCATGGCTTCCACGCGCTCTCGGCCGAGCGTCCGCATCAGCAGATCGGTCGCCGTGTTGTCGCTCCTCGAAATCATCAGGTTCGCGGCGGTGTCGAGCGTCACCGTGGCGCCCTCGGGCCAGTCCTGCAGGAGCCCGGAGGGCAGCGAGCGGATCGCGGCGTCGATCGTGGCGGTGTCGGAGAGTTGCCGTGAGCCCGCCTCGACCGCGTGCACGAGCGCGCCCAGCACGTAGAGCTTGAAGGCGCTGCCGATCGCCAGCGACCGATCGGGTTCGAGGGTCGCGATCGGTTGCATCGCGCCATCCCCCAGCTTCCAGACACCGAACGAGACCTGTCCGTCCAGCTTCCCCAGTGCGGCCGTCGCCTCGGCGAGGCTCTTCACCATCGGTGCGGGTGCGCCGAAGAAGAGCGTGCTCACCGCATGGGGCGCGCTCGCCTCCACGCCAAGCGTCATCGGCACCACGAAGCCCTTCGCCGTGATCAGGTCGAAGGTGCCGAAGTTCGGCCCCTTCGAGGAGGTCTGCTGCACCGACTCCACCGCGCCGCACTTGCCGAAGAACTGCGACCCGATTGCGCGAAGTTGGGCATCGCTCACCTGTGCGGAGAACGAGGCATGGAAGAGTCCCTCGGGCCACGCGGGCTTCTCGGCGAGGATTCCCGCGGCCTCGCGAGCGCGCCGCTCGAGCATCTGCTCGGCCAGGGCGCGCATCGAGCAGGCAAGCACCAGGATGGCCGCGATGAGCGTGTGCATGCGAAGCATGTGGGAAGCGTAGAGCATGCCGCTCGTGCAGGCCGACATGCCGGGGCCGGTAGCCTTCAGAGGATGGGTGATTCGCAGCCGATCATCGTGGTCTCGGGCCTTCCGCGGTCGGGCACCAGCATGGCGATGCAGATGCTGCAGGCCGGTGGCATCGAGGTGATGACCGACCATGCACGCGTCGCGGATGCGGACAATCCACGGGGCTACCTCGAGTTCGAGCGCGTGAAGCGTCTGCGCACGGATCGTGGCTGGCTCGACCAGGCCTCGGGACGCGCCGTGAAGGTGATTCATCTGCTGCTGATGGAGTTGCCCGACGACCGGCCCTATCGCGTGATCTTCATGCACCGTCCGATGGCCGAGGTGATCCGCTCGCAGGCGCTGATGCTCGGTCGCAGCGGTCGCGCGGGCGCCTCGCTTCCCCCGGAGCGGCTTGCGCAGGTGTTCGAATCGCAGCTCGCGCAGGTGCGCACATGGCTGTCGGCCCGGCCCTGCTTCAAGGTGCTTGACCTGCAGCACGCCGAGGTTGTCGCGAGACCACTTGAGCAGGCCGAGCGCGTGCGGAACTTTCTCGGGGTGCCGATGGATGCGAGGGCGATGGCTGCGGCGGTCGATCCGTCGCTGCATCGCAATCGCGGGAACTGACGATCAGTCGAGTCGCTGGCCCAGCGAGCGCGCGAGCGCCCTCCAGCCCCAGGGGGCCGACTCGCCATCGCCGGGTTCGAGCGAGGGATGCTCGCGCAGGATCCGATCGAGCAGTTCGGTCGCCCTGGCCTCGTGGCGCTCGGCGGCATCGCGCTCCCCCATGGCACGGCAGGCGATCGCCAGGAAGCGGTGTGCGTCCACCAGTCCGGGTTGCAGGGTGATCGTGAACTCGAACGACGCGCGGGCATGCTTCAGGTCGCCGATCCAGGCAAGGCTGACGCCCAGAAGGAAGTGCGCCTCGGGCAGCGCCTGCCTCAATTCGGCGGCGCGCAGCGTGTGATCGATCACATCCGCATGCCGGCCATGCAGCAGAGCGTCTCGCGCCTGGGCCATGGCGACCAGCGGATTGTCCGGTTCGTGCGTCGCGGCTCGCGCCAGCGTGCCCTCCGCCTCCTTCCGCCCGAGCGCCGTGAGCACCTGTCCAAGCTGCAGCAGGTCCTCGGGTGGGACCGATCCCGCCGCCAGCAGGGCATCGATCCTGCGCGCTGCGTCCTGCGTCTTGCCGAGATGGATCAGGCATGCCGCGTGCAGCAGCTGCAGTGCAGGATCCTCCGCGGCGGAAACAGTCAGTCGCTGCAACGCCTCGATGCAGGCCTCGTGCCGGCCGGCAGCGTGAAGCATCTTGGCCAGATCCGAGCGATAGCGCGCCTCGTCGGGGTACGCCTCGACCAGATCCTCGAGGATCGTCACGGCCTCTGCGGCCCGTCCCGTGAAGGCAAGCACGACCGCATGGTTGAAGCGCGTCTCGCGCCGCACGAGGTCCATGTGCAGTTGCACGCCCTGCGTTGGAGCCGCCATGTAGCCAAGGTCGATGAGTTGCCGGATCGCGTCCTGCGAATCGAAGGGGTTCTGACGCATCGCGGCCGGATGCATGGCTGCGTCGCCCTCCACGTCGTCCCAGCTCGCGATGGCCTCGGGCGCAGGCCCGCCGTCCAGGCACTCCACGAGCACGCGGCCCTGCATGTCACGGCCCGCGGGAAGACCCATC
>JBIIOC010000109.1:0-6049 GCA_044337135.1 Phycisphaerales bacterium
CTACATCGACGAGATCGACAAGATCGGCAAGACGAACCAGAACGTCTCGATCACCCGCGACGTGAGCGGCGAGGGCGTGCAGCAGAGCCTGCTCAAGATGCTCGAGGGCACCGTGGCCAACGTGCCTCCACAGGGCGGCCGCAAGCATCCCGAGCAGCAGTACATCCAGATGGACACGACCCACATCCTGTTCATCTGCGGCGGCAGCTTCGAGGGCATCCACGAGATCATCAAGAAGCGCCTGGGCCAGCGTCGCATCGGCTTCACTGCCGATCCCGCCCACGCCCGACGCGAGGTCGAGGTGGCTCGTCTGCTCGAGCAGATCACCCCCGAGGACGTGCTGGAGTTCGGCCTGATTCCGGAACTCGTGGGTCGCCTGCCCATCCTCTGCCCGCTCATGCCTCTCGACCTTGCGGCGATGGTGAACATCCTGACCGAGCCCCGCAACGCGCTGGTGAAGCAGTTCCAGCACTTCTTCCGGCTGGAGGGCGCGGAACTCGAGTTCACGCAGGGCGCGCTGGAGCTCATCTCGGAGCGTGCGCTGCAGCGACGCACGGGCGCCCGTGCGCTGCGCGCCGTGCTCGACGAGATCATGCTGGAGCTCATGTACCACCTGCCCGAGATGGACAACGTCAACGCGGTCTACGTGATCGACGAGCGCGCCATCTCCGAACGCATGCCTCTGCAGTCGATCCGGCGCCGTGCCAAGGAGTCGGCGTGAGCCCTCGCGCCACGGCCACACGGCCGTGGGATCACCTCGCGCGCACGCTTGAACGCGCCGTTCCGCCCGGCGCCGATCGCCACACCCGCATGCAGGCATTCGTCCACGCGTCGTGGGAGGCGCTGGCGTCGACCGGCGTGAGTTGGCTTGGCTTCTACGAACTTGACCCGTCCGATTCCTCGCAACTGCTGCTGGCCGCCCGCGAGCCCAAGCCCGCCTGCAGCCCGATCGGTCTGCACGGGGCCTGCGGACAATGCCTGGTGGCCGCCAAGCCGCTCGTGGTGCGGGACGTGGCGGACCTGGGGGCTGGGTACATCGCCTGCGACCCTCGCGATCGCAGCGAGGTGGTCGTGCCCTGCCTGGAAGCCCCTGGCCGGGCCTGGGGCGTGCTGGACCTCGACAGCCATGATCTTGCAAGTTTCAGCGAATCCGATGCCGAGGCCCTGGCGGCCCTGCTGCGAATGGCCGGCCTTTCAGCCTGAAACAGGCGAAAACAGGGCTTGCGAAGCCCCCCGGGACACCCCTATACTGCGCGGCTCGCCACTCGCAAAGGAGCCTTCCCCATGCCGCGCGTCTGCCATTTCACCGGTGCCAAAACCTCTTCGGGCAATGTCATTCAGCGTCGCGGCAAGGCCAAGTACCTCGGCGGCGTCGGCATCAAGACGACCAGCTGCAAGAAGCGCACCTTCAAGCCGAATCTGCAGACGGTGACCACCATGATCGATGGACGCCCCGTTCGCGTGAAGGCGAGCGTGCGCGCGATCCGTCAGGGTCTGGTCGTGAAGCCCGTTCGTCGCAAGGCTGTCTACAGCGCGGCGAAGAGCGCGAGCTGATCCCGGAACGCGTTTCCGGCTTCAATTCCAGCAAAATCGGACGTTGCTCGGGGTGAAACGGGGCAAGAACCCACGTTTCTTGGCTCTTTTTGCAGTCCGTGCATTGACACTGTCCTGAATGGGCGTAACTTTCCGCGTCCTTCGGCCAAGAAGGCTCCGTTTGTCATCGAAGGGTCATGGTCGACCCACGAAACCGATGCAGGAGCAGCACCTCACAGGCCGAGGACCTGAGGACCCGAGTTTTTGGTCCAGATCGTGCCGGTGGCCATCGCCCCATGTTTGGGGACGGAATGTCCATTTGGCGAACTGCCCCGTTGGTGACGGCACCAGCGGTGGATGACCTGCGAAGTCGCGGCTTCGCCTGGTCTCTCGTACGAAACCGTGGCGGACTCCATGGAAGGAGCCGCAGCCAGCGATGGGTGCCCTGATCCCGTGACGACTCTCTCGCCCGGCATGAGCGATCGTGATCGCGTTCTCGAGTCCACCGACCTGGTGGCGCTCGTGGGCGAGCATGTCGCATTGAAGCCAAAGGGGCGTGAGCATGTCGGCCTCTGCCCTTTCCACGACGATCGCTCGCCCAGCATGGCTGTGGTCACGCACAAGGGCAACGCCTTCTACAAGTGCTTCTCGTGCGGCGCGGCCGGCAACGCGATCGACTTCGTGATGGAATTCCACAAGATGTCCTTCCCTGAAGCGCTGCGCCACCTCGCAACGCGCGCGGGAATCCAGCTTCGCAACATCCGCGAGGAAGGTCCGAAGGATCCGGCCACCAGCCGCGAGGCGCTGCGGGCCGCGATGGCAGCCGCGAATCGCTTCTACCGCAAGTGCCTGGCCGACGAGCGCCTTGGCGCAGTGGCGCGCGCGCACGTCGAGCGGCGCGAGCTCGCTGCCGCCGCGGTGGAGCAGTTCGAACTCGGCGCCAGCCCCGATGGCTGGGATCACCTGGTCAAGCACGTCGATCGCCTGGTGGCGCACGCGGCGGCCGGCGGCGACGCCCTGCACCGCGAGAGCTTCGAGGCCCTCGGCCTGATTCGTCCGGGCCAGCGCGGTCCGATCGACGGTTTCCGTGGTCGCCTGATGTTCCCGATCCACGACGAGCTCGGCAATTGCATCGCCTTCGGCGCCCGCGCCCTGAAGGACGGCGACGAACCGAAGTACCTGAACAGCCCGGATTCTCCGCTGTTTTCGAAGGGCCGCACGCTGTACGCGCTGCATCACGCGCGTCGCGCGATCATCGAGACCAGGCACGTGCTGATCGTGGAGGGCTATGTGGATGCGCTGGCGCTGCACGCCGCGGGCGTCCACAACGTCGTGGCGACGCTCGGCACCGCGCTCACCAAGGAACACGCGCGAACCCTGCAGCGCATGGCGGAGCGCATCACGCTGGTGTTCGATCCCGATGCCGCTGGCGAGCGCGCCGCGGACCGTGCCGTGGAGACCTTCCTGGCCGTGCCGATCGACGTGCGGATCGCCAGGCTGCCGGACGGGCTCGACGCCGACGAACTTCTCAACCGCGATGGCGGCCGCGCACGGTTCGACGGAGCGATCGAGTCCGGCGAGGACGCGCTGGCATGGATGGTCCGACGCTTCCGCGCGGACCTGCGCAGTGCCGACGGCATGAGTGGTCGCCAGCAGCGCCTGCAGGGCCTTCTGCAGAAGCTCGGAGAACTCGGCTTCCGCTCGGTGGATCCGCTGCGGCGCCGATTCGTGCTGAACGCGTTGAGCGAGATGGTGCAAGTTCCGGTGGAAACGCTCGAACGCAGCATGCCCGCCGCGCGAACGGCCACGCCCATGACCGTGGCCGAACCAGCCAGCGATTCGCCCGCCGAACCAGAGGTCAACTTCTCGGCTCCGCGCCATCGCGCGCGCTTCGCCGCGGAGCGCAACTTCCTGGCAGCGGTGCTTGGGCTTGAGGAGCGCGCGACCGCCCGCGTGCAACTGCCCGACGCTGAATCGCTGCCCCTTGCCGAGGCCTTCGGCGAGAGCCACTTCATCCACCCTGATCACCGCAGCCTGTGGATCCTGCTGAGCGCCCGTCTTGAGTCCGGAAAGCCTTTCCGGGTGCAGGACGTCGTGGCGGACGCCAGCGTGCCTACGCTGAAACTTTTGGCCGGCGAGCTTTATGAAATCGGAAGCCGCCGGGCTGAATCGGCCGATGGCCTGCAACTGGTGCAGACCGCAGCCGCCGATCTGGACCGACAACTCCGCCTGACGGCGGAACCCACCCTTCCCCCCGGAAAGGCTCTGGACGCCACGACCCTGCAGGAAATGGTCGAGCGCCGGCGCCGGGAGGGTCACAGACCTGGGGCGATCGCACGAGCTGTTCGTGGCGCTGCCCGGAATGCAACCGCAGGGCCTGGTCCTGCGTATTCACCCCGAATGGAGCACACCCAGTGAGCCTGGCTCTGACCGATCTTGACAAGGTCCTGAAGCGCCTCGTGGAAGTTGGCAGCCGCCGAAAGTGGATCTGCTACGAGGAACTCAACACCTGCCTGCCCGACGAGTTCGTCGATCCCGAGAAGATCGACGAGCTGTTCGTCCTCATCGGCGAGCTCGGCATCGAGATGGTCGACGAGCCGGAGATGCGTCGGAACCAGTGGATCAGGTTCTACGCCCCGCTGCAGACCAACCTGAAGTTCCAGCGCGACGAACCCAAGAGCCGCCAGCGCGAGAAGCACGTGCCCGCGGCGATCGCGCCCGTGCCCGCGCCCAAGCCCATCAAGCCCGCCAAGCCCGCCAAGGCGAAGAAGGCCGACGGCGAGGAGGGCCCGGACGAGGAGGACATGGATGACGACATCCTCGATGACGCGGAGGCGCAGGCGGTGGTCGAACAGGCCCTCGCCGAGCAGGGCTCCAAGCGCATCGACGATCCCATCCGGATGTACCTCACGCAGATGGGCACGATCCCCCTGCTCACCCGCGAGCAGGAGATCCGCCTGGCGAAGAAGATCGAGACCACGCGCATGATCTTCCGCCGCAAGACGCTGGAGAGCGATTACGTCGCCCGCCAGGCCGTCGAGACGCTGCGCCTGGTGCATGCAGGCCAGCTGCCATTCGACCGCACCATGCGCATCAGCACCGCCGAGGTGAACGCGAAGGACAAGATCGCCGCGCGCATCCCGGTCAACGTGGAGACCGTTTCCCGCCTGCTCGAGATCAACGACAAGCAGTGGGCGCAGCTGGACAATCCGGCCGTCAGCGACGAGCGCAAGGCCGAGATCAAGACCGAACTCGCGCTGCGACGCCGTCGCGTCGCGACCCTGCTCGAGGAATGCTGCCTGCGAACCGGCCGCATCCAGCCGCTCATGCGAAAGCTGCAGGCGATCCACCGCAAGCTCGGCGACCTGCAGAAGATGGTGGCGAAGGCCAACCGCAACCCGGACCGCTACGACCCCGAGGACGTGGCGGCCATGCGCGAGGAAGTCAGCGGCCTGCGCTCGCTGATCTACGAGGAACCCGCGGAGCTCGAGGCCCGCATGAAGGCGATCCTGCGCGTGTTCGGCGAATACGAGCAGGCCAAGCGCGACCTGTCGGGCGGCAACCTGCGCCTGGTGGTCAGCATCGCCAAGAAGTACCGGAACCGCGGCCTGCCCTTCCTCGACATCATCCAGGAAGGCAACACCGGCCTCATGCGCGCGGTGGACAAGTACGAGTACAAGCGTGGCTACAAGTTCAGCACGTACGCGACCTGGTGGATCCGTCAGGCGATCACCCGCGCCATCGCCGACCACGCCCGCACGATCCGCGTGCCGGTGCACATGATCGAGACGATGAGCAAGCTGCGCAACATCCAGAAGCACCTGCTCCAGGACCTCGGCCGCGAGCCGACCGTCGAGGAGATCGCCGTGAAGGCCAAGATGCCGATGGAAGAGGTTCGCCGCGTGATGAAGATCAGCCGTCATCCGATCTCGCTCGACCGTCCGGTCGGCGAGAGCGAGGACAGCCACTTCGGCGACTTCATCGAGGACGAGTCGCAGGAGAGCCCGCACGAGAGCGCGAGCAACGAGCTTCTCCGCGGCCGCATCAACGACCTGCTGAAGACGCTCACCTATCGCGAGCGCGAGATCCTGAAGCTCCGCTACGGCATCGCCGATGGCGTGGGTGACGGGCACACCTACACGCTCGAAGAGGTGGGACGCATCTTCAAGGTCACCCGTGAGCGCGTGCGTCAGGTCGAGAGCAAGGCCATCCGCAAGCTGCAGCACCCGGTGCGTCGGCAGCGCCTGGCCGCGTTCCTGCCCGGCACCGAGAATCTGGAACTGCCCGAGGGCGAACCGCTGAACGAGCCCCTGCTCGACGAGGAGGGCGATCTCGGCGAGACCTGAGCCGCTGGCGGGTTCCGCCTCGGGGCCGTATCATTCCCGACCCCGCGGATGTGGCGGAACTGGCAGACGCGCAAGATTCAGGTTCTTGTGGGGTAACTCCCGTGGAGGTTCGATTCCTCTCATCCGCATGACGGCGGGCCCGGTCGAATGGCCGGGCCCGCTTCGTTTTT
>JBIIOC010000034.1:0-19496 GCA_044337135.1 Phycisphaerales bacterium
TTGAAGTCGGCGGGCTTGGCGAAGGGATCGTTCCAGCCGTGGCACGCGAGCACGCGCGAGTGCATCGGACGGCCACCCGCCTGCACGCCCTCAGGTGCGCCGAGCAAGCCGTGAAAACTCACCACGCCCTGCAGGCCAGCGAGTCCCGCGCGCGCGATGTCGAGCGCGCACATGCCGCCAAAGCAGAAGCCGATCGCGCCGATGCGGTGCGCATCCGCAAGCGGATGGTGCCGCGCGAAGTTCCAGGCCGCGCTCGCACGGCGCAGCAGCAGCGCACGATCCTTCACGAACGGAGTCATCGCGGCGGCGCATGCGTCGTGTCCCTGCGGTCGGACGCCCTTGCCGTACATGTCGACCGCCACGCCGAGGTAGCCCAGGCGCGCAAGATGCTCCACCTTGGCTCGCGCGAAGTCGTCCTGCCCGGCCCACGTGTGAAACACCAGCACGACCGGTCGCTTGCCTTCCACCGAAGAGTCTCGCGCCACATAGGCCTCGCAGGCGAGCGAACCGTCCATGTAGTCGTGAAAGCCGGTTTCCATGGATGGCGATCGTAGCGATGGGGCGTCTGCAGGTGCACCGCAGCCCACCGCAGATGATCGTCAGGAAAAAGGGCAGCAACTCGAAATCGTCCCGCCCGCGCCATCTACCGTGTGCCCTGCAAAGCCGCACTGCGGCAAGGAGGAAGCCATGGATGGCACGATCATTCGCGCCGCTCGCGTGTGGAGCACGGCGGCCTGTGCGCTTGTCGGCGCGATCGCGGAGCGGGCCCCGGCGGGCACGGAGAGCCTGCCGGGGCCCGCGACGGACACGCATGCGCCCCGCGCACTCGCCTGGCAGGAGCAGGTGTCCTTGCGGCCGCCCGATGGGGTGTCCTGGCGCATGGGATCCGCGGTGGCGCTGGATCAGGGCGTGCTCGCCGTCGGACCCGCTCGTGACTGGGATCTCGGCCGTGATCTTGGATCCGTCCGTATCTTCCTGCGGGATGGAGCGGCGTGGCACGAGAGCGGGGAGATCGTCCATCCGAGCGGTGACACGCAGGCTCACTTCGGCGGCGCGCTCGCGCTGCAGGCCGGCACACTTGTCGTGGGCGCACCCTGCGATGGCGCGCGAGGCTTCCAGTCCGGAGCCGCGTTCGTCTACCAGCGCCGAGGCACGCGCTGGCTCATGCAGGCGAGCCTCCACCGCCCGCGCGCGATGTCGAGCGACCTGACCGGCTCGGCGGTGGCGATCGACGCCCGCACGCTGGTGATCGGGGTTCCCAAGGCGGACGAGGGCGCACTCGACACGGGCGCCGTCGAGGTGTACGAACTGCGCGACGACATGTGGGTGCATGCCACGACGCTGACCGCGCCGACGCCGCAGGTCGGCGCATTCTTCGGCATGAGCGTGGCGGTCGATGGCAGCACGATCTTCGTCGGGTCGCCGGGTGACGACTCCGATGGCCCGATCGCGGGCAAGGTCCACGTGTATCGCCGCAACGGCAAGGCGTGGTCATGGGACGCCTCGATCGGCTGTCCGACCGGTCCACGCGGATGGTTCGGCGCGTCGGTCACGGCGGCCGACGGCATCGCCGTCGTGGGAGCTCCGCGCGCGGCGCGTCCCGGATCGGCCGACGCCCGCATCCGTGGCGCGGCCTGGACGCTGCAGCGACGCAACAACCGCTGGACCTGCGACGCGTGCCTGATTCCCGATCGTGCCGAGGAGGGCGACTCGATCGGATGTTCCGCGGCGACCGATGGACGAACCATCCTGCTGGGCGCGACCGCGGACAGTCTTCGAGGCGACATGACGGGCTGCGCCTTCGCGTTCACCCGACCCGTCTCGCGCGGGGGCTGGCGCGCTCAGAGGCTCGATCCGGAGACGGCCGGGATCTCCGCGCTCATCGGACACGGGCTCGCGGTGGACGGATCGTGGGTCGCGCTCGGGCGGCTCGGGGATCCGGAGGCCGACCCTGCCCCCGGCGAGGTCGTGCTGTTCCAGCAGGCAGCGGTGCGCGAGATCCCCCCGCCCCGGACCGAGCCCACGAACCGATCCGCTTCACCGTGACGCGTCGCGATGCTCCGACACGGCGCCATAGAAGCGCTCGATGACCTCGCGCCAGCCGTCCATCGTCTCGCACGCGATGAAGGCGGACTTCACCGCCTCCGGCTGCGGATGGTGCGCGGCGAACTTGATGCCGAACTTCCGCATGCGACGCCCGGTGGCGCGCGGGCCGTGGATGGTCTCGGCGAACCGGCAGTGATCCAGCAGCGCCGATCGCTGCTCCTCGAGCGTCGGTGGGCGGGGATCGCGTCCGGCCATCAGGTCACGCGCCTGCCGGAAGATCCAGGGATTGCCGATGCATCCGCGTGCCACGCTCACGGCATGCACGCCGCAGAAGTCCAGCATCGCGAAGATGTCCTCCGCCTGCCAGATGTCGCCGCTCCCGAACACCAGCCGGTCGGAGCGGCGGCGCACGATGTCGCGCAGGACCTCCCACTTGGCATAGCCCTCGTACTTCTGCACCACCGTGCGTCCGTGCACGGTGGCCCACGCGTAGCCGAGCTCGTACACGGCATCGAAGATCCGCTCGAAGGCGAGCACCATCTGCGGATCGTCATCCCAGCTGCGCCGCAGCTTCACCGTGCACGGAACGTTCGCCGGCACGGCCGCGCGCACGGCCTTCAGCACGTCCACCGCCAGGTCCGGCTCGCGCAGGAAATGGCCGCCACGGTGGCTGCTGCGGATCTTCTTCACCGGGCACGCCATGTTCACGTCGACCACGTCGTAACCCATGCGCACCAGCAGGCGCGCCGCGTCGGCCATCTCGTTGGGCTGGGTGCCCATGATCTGTCCGGCGATCGGGTGATCATGCGTGCCCGCGACCTGGTTGTCCTCGACGTCGCCCAGTCCGCACTCGCTGGCGATCAGGTCGGGGTCCTCCTTGCGTCGTCCCTTGCCGCCCAGCAGCAGCGTGCGATCCAGAAGCGCCTCGGTGATGCAGAACGGCGCGCCGTGCGCGCGCGCCACCAGGCGCATCGCGCCGTCGGAATAGCCGGCAAGGCCGGCCTGGAAGAACGGTGCATCGAATCCCGGCACCAGCGCAGGAATGCGCGGATCCACCGTCGTCCGACGCGCGATCTCGGCCGGCGACGCGCTGAGCTCGCGATTCGGGCGCGGCGCTGGGTTCAGTTCCACGCTCATGAGGGCCTCCAGCATAGGACCCACCGCTATCCTCCTGCGCATGCTCCGCATCTGGCTGGGTTCATCCATGCTTGCCATGGCGCTCGTGGGTTGCCGCCTTGCGCCGTACGAGCCGGGCAAGGCCACCCGCGCCTATCCCTCCGATCTGACACAGGGCAGCATCGCGCAGATCCAGGTGGTCCCCCAGCCCAAGAACTTGAAGATCGTGAACGCCACGGCCACGGGCTACAGCAACTTCGACCTGTGGCTGAATCAGCGGTACATGGCGCACGTGGATGCGCTGGACGCGGGCCAGACCCTCGAGATCCCGCTGGACCAATTCTGGGATGAGCGCGGCGAGACCCCCTTCGATGGCGGCTGGTTCCGCTACTACCAGCCCACCCGCATCGTGCTCATGCAGATGCAGCTCGACGCCAAGAGTCCCCTGGTCGGACTGGTCTGCACGCTTCCCGAGACCGTCCGCGAGCGCTGAGCGCGCGGGCTCTCCTCAGGCCTGCAGGCCCTCGACTTCCCAGCCCTTGCGATAGGGCTTCTGAAGGATCGCCTTCGACTCGGGCACGCCCGTGAAGAGCATGGCCTTCGCGTCGTAGACCAGATCACGATTGGCGAACCGGCTCGCCGCGGCACCCACGCTCAGGCTTTCGCACAGCAGGCCCGCGAACGCGAAGTGCGCCTCGGGCCTTGTCTTGCCCATGCATCCTTCCACCCAGTGGTGCCAGTGATTGCGCTTGTCGAGCGCATTCAGCTTCAGGGTCATCGGCTTGCCCGATGGATCCCACGCCTGCGGCGCATCGCTCTTGATCTGGTTGCCATCCTTGTCCCACTCGGGATCGAGCGGGCAGAGCATGGTGCCCTTCTCGCCCACCACCACCACGGCGTTGCTTCGGATGTCGACCCCTTCCGGAATGCCGAGCGAGGCGTTCGAGGGTCGCAGGCTGCCGTCGTACCAGACCACGTCGATCGGTCCGGTGGTCTGCGGCGTCGCGTCGTAGCGAAGACGGATCGTCTCCTGGGTCGGGTACTCGTCATCCGTCGCGTCGGCCGCATCGCAACGGACGGCCGTCGGAAGTCCGAGCCCCGCGGCAAGGAACGGGTAGTCAAGGATGTGGCAGCCCATGTCGCCAAGCGCGCCGCAGCCGAAGTCGTAGGTGCCGCGCCAGTTGAACGGCGTGTACCGATCGGGCAGGTAGGGCCGATCCGGCGCGACGCCCAGGAAGAAGTCCCACGAGAGCCACGCTGGAGGCGTGGCGCTGCCCTGCGGGCGCGGCTGCCCCTGCGGCCACCAGCCCGCCGGTCGATCGCTCCAGGCATGGATCGACCTGAAGCGGCCGATCGCGCCCTCGCGCAGCAGCTGCAGCTGCTGACGCCGGCCGATCATCGCCGAACGCTGCGTGCCCATCTGGGTGACGACGTTCGGGTGCGACTTCGCGTACTCCGCGAGCCTGCGGTTCTCCAGTGCCGAGTGTCCAAGCGGCTTCTGGCAGTAGACGTGCTTGCCCATGCGCATCGCAGTCATCGCGATCGGAGCGTGCATGTGGTCGGGGGTCGAGATGCAGACTGCGTCGATCCGGTCACCGAGCTTCGCGAGCAGCTCGCGCCAATCCGCGAACCACGCGGCATCCGGATACTTGCCGGCAAGCGCCCCCTTCCCGCGCGCATCGATGTCGCAGAGCGCGGCGATGGACACACCGGGGTGCGAGGCGAGCTGCCCGAGATCGCTCTCGCCCATCCCGCCCACGCCGATCTTCGCCAGACGCAGCTTCGAGTTCCATGCGGGAATACGACCCATCGCAAGCCGCGGCAGCAATGGAACCGCGGCGAGCGAGGCAGCGCCCCGCAGGAACGACCGGCGCGTGAGCGAACGACTGACTTGACGGTTCAAGGCGCGATCTCGCATGTCCACAGGCTACGTCCGCAGCCCCTGACCGTCACGCGGAACCAGACCGAAGACGATGCGGATCAGTTGTTGCCACCGCGATTCCGTCGGCCATCGCCGCCGTTGCCGCCATCCCCGCCGTTTCCGCCGCCACCCTGCGCACCATCCGGCCGCATGGCGCGGAAAAGTTCGCGGCGCTCGTCGCCCTCGATGATGCCGTTGCCATCCTTGTCGGCGGCCTTCGCCGCGGCCCGCGACTCCTCGGGCATCTCGGAGATGGTCCAGCTTCCGAAGGGACCCTGGCGGCGACCATCGTCGCGACCGGTGCCGCGCGGCAGCTTGGCCGCCTGTTCGGGCGTGAGCAGCGCACTCAGGCGCTTCACGTAGTTGTCGGTCGTCTCGCCGCGCTTCTCGAGCAGCGCGTCCGCGGGATCGTCCGGCTGACCGCCGAAGAAGGCGCCGCCGCCGCCATTCAGCAGGCCGCTCGCACGAACCGCCTCCTGCTTCATCCGCTCCGGCTCGCTCTTGCGGATCGATTGCGCGATGCGCTGGTTCATCGACTCGATCTCGGCGCCATAGAGCACCTGCAGGTCCTGGATCGACGCCCGGACTTCCGGCGTGATGTCCTCCATCTCGAGGGCCGCCGCGAAAGCGCGATCCGCGCGCGTGGCGCGATACACGCGCCCGTAAGCCGCCTCAAGCGCCGCGCGCTCCACCCGCTTGCCCTCGTCGGCTGCCAGCGCCGCGACGATCGCGGTGCGGGATTCCTCGTTCACGGCGCGCACCGCGTTGCGCAAGTCGATCATGCGTTCGGCGAGGTTCTCCATCGCCTTCGCGTCACCCTCCTGGATGGCGCGCAGCGCCTTCGCCTCGTTCTGGCCCAGGTAGTCGTTGCGACGCTTCAGGGCCTCGTCCAGGCGCACCTCGTACTCCTCGAGGAGCGCACCAAGCTTCGCCATGCTCTCCTTCGAAAGACCGGCCGCGTCCAGCACGGCGAACAGGTTCACGCTCTCCCCGCTCAGACGACCTCGGGGAAGCGACTTCTCCCGGCGCAAGAAGCGGTCGAAGGCGGGCCACTCCGCCTTCTGCTGGTCCTTCAGCGTGGCCTGCACCTCCTCGAGCAGCCTGGAATCCATGTCGCCACGCTCGCGACGCCACGACTCGGCCGACTTCACCATGTCGGCGGCGATCGCGCGGGTCTCGGCCGCGGCGCCGCTGGCCTCGCGCTCCTTCGCCATCTCCTCGGACATCTTCTGCATCTGCTCGCGGAAGTACTGGCGGCGGGTCTCGGGCGGCAGCTCGCCACCCGCCTCCACGGCCATCTGCTCCAGATCGGACTGGATCTTCTGGAACGACTGCTGGAACTTCTCGCGCATGTCGCCACCCATGAAGCTCTGGAACATCCTCTGCATCAGGTCGCGCTGACGCTGCTGTGCCTTCTCGCTGGCCTCGCTGAACTGCGTCTCGTAGTCGGACACGAGCGTCTCGACGATGGGAACCTGCGTGTCATCCAGCTCAAGCTCGTCGCGCATCAGCTGAACGTCGCGCCGCAGGATCGACGGCTGGAACTGCTCGCGCAGCTCGGTGACGGAGTCCAGCGAGCGACCCATCGGCCCGAACATGCCTCCACGGCCTCCGCCGCCACCCATGAAACCACGGCCTGATCCGCCGCCGCCACGGCCACCCTCACCTCGACCCGCGTTGTCGCCGCGGCCACCCTCCTGACTCGGCTGCGCTTGCGAATCGCCTCCCGCGGGCGGAGTCTGGGCCAGCGCGGAAGTTCCAAGAGCAACAACGGTCAGGCAGATGCGGACAAGGGTCATGGGGTCGCGAACGATCATGATGATGGCTTATTCGATCCTCGCTCTACGGATGCACAAGATTGAGAAATATGTCCGATAAATGAATGACTTTCGCACCCCAAGGCCTGTAGCAGCCGGATCCTTGCCGATGAACGCGGCCTCCTTCGAAACTGTCTCTCTTTCCCCCCATAAATCCGTGCAGTAACCCGAAGAATGAAGCGATGATGATGTTCGTGAGGCCTGGTTCCAGAACGATTCTCTGGGTGCTGATGGCGTTCGCCGCGCTTGGCGTGGCACGCCCTGCCGGCGCCGGCTGGAACGCCATGGGCAAGGTCAACGCGATCCCTCCGCTGCTCAACGAGAAGTTCGGCTGCAGCGTGGCGGTCGACGGCGAGTGGATGGCCGTGGGCGCGAGCGACAGCACCATCGGCGCGGCGCGCTCGACCGGCGCGGTGCATCTGTTCAAGAACGACAACGGAACCTGGGTCTTCCGTCAATCGTTGACGCAGGAAAGCCCGCTGATGTTCCAGGCCTTCGGCAACGCCGTGGCGCTCCGTGGCGACACGCTCGTCGTCGGATCCTGGGGCACCTCGGGATTCTCGGGGCGCGCGTTCGTGTACACGCGCGACGGTGCCGACATCTGGAATCTCGCCGCGACGCTGGCCGCGGATGATCCACAACCCACCAAGCCGGCGCTTTTCGGCTGGAGCCTGAGTCTCGACACGCCATCGGGGGCTCCTCCGGTGATCGCGATCGGTCGACCAAATGACGCCTCGAACAGCACGGGCGCGGTCTACGTGTTCGAGTTCGACGGCACCACCTGGAATCAGGTGAGCAAGCTGCGGGCGCCCGATGCGACGGCCGGCGATCAGCTCGGCACCAACGTGTCCGTGCGCAACGGAACGCTCGTCGCGGGCGCCTCGCGTCGACGGAGGGCCTTCGTCTTCCAGCGGATCGACGGACAGTGGACCGCAACCGCGACCCTGCAGGATGCGGGCGGCCTGCCCAACGACGGATTTGGCAGCAGTGTCGCCAGCGCTGGAAACTTCGTCGCCGTCGGAAGTCCGAGTCGCGCCAGCACCGAGGGTCAGACCCGCGCTGGTGCGGTGAGCGTGTTCACGGAGTCTTCGGGCGCGTGGCGGCAGACAGCGACGATCGCGCTGGATGTTGCCCGGACCTCGGACAACTTCGGCTTCGCGATCGTGGCCGCGCCGAGCGGTCCCGATGGACGACCGATGCTGGTCGCGAGCGCGCCGGGATTCGACGTTCCGAATGTCGACTCCGGCGTGGCATTCGCCTACTCGTTCGGACCGACGGGCTGGTCCAAGCAGTTCAGCGATCTCTGGTCACAGCAGGCGCTGCGCGGACAGTTCGCGGGCAAGGCGTTGGCCATCTCGGCGAATGGCGGCATGGTCGCGCTCTCGTCGGAGCTTCCACGCGGCTCGATCGGCGGCGCGTTCCCGATGCAGTGGCTGGCTGGCAACTCCGGAACACCCGCGACGGACAGTGGCTCGACGGGATCCGGAGGTGCCTCGTCGGGCGGCACGGGGTCCGGCTCCGATGGGGGGTCGGGTTCCGGATCCGGTGGCGATGGCGGCGATCTCTCGAGCGGAGGCACCGGCGACCCCAACGGAAACTTCGGCCAAGGCGGACGACCTCGCCCCCTGCAGCCGCTTCCCGCACTCCCAGCGTCTTTCGGTTCGGTCACCGACACCGTGATCGTGGATGCGGGCGGCGTGAACGCCGTGGTTGGGTTGCAGATCGACGGCGTGCAGCAGCTGGGGGGGCCCGAAGCGAAGGTGCTCGCCACCTATCCGGCCTCATGGACCCTCGCCGCGACCGGCGATGCGAACGGTGACGCGAGCGGTGACCTGATCTGGCAGGACGCGGACCGCAAGATCGCGGTGTGGCTGCGGGATGGAACGAACTTCACCGCCAGGAACACGCTGCGTGCGCTGGCACCCGCCGAAACCATCGTCGCGTCGATGGACTTTGACGGCGATGGCGTGGACGACGTCGTGACGCGTGACACGGACGCCAAGCAGGTCAACGTGCTGCGCATGCGCAACGGCACCTCGACCACCGAATACAACATCACGCTGCCCGATCTCTCGTGGCGGGTGGTGCCGCATGGTCGGGAGACCGGCATCCTGCTGCGCCAGGACGGGACCGGTCAGGTGGTGCTCGTCACCCGCGACCTTCTCACGGGCGCCATCTCGAGCAGCGGCTTTCCGTCACCGGAACCGGAAGCCGCGATCGAGGGCATGGGTGATCTGGATGGAAACGGCACGACCGACATGGTCAGCCGGAACCCGGAGACGGACGAGATCACGATCTGGCGCATGAATCGGAACAACCAGGTGGTGTCCGCACGCGATCTGGGCATCGACGGTGGCCGCTGGAGGATCGAGGCCATACGCGACTGGGACGGCAACGGCTGCGACGACCTGCTGCTGAGCCGAGGCGGCAGCGGCAAGCTCGTCGTGCTGTACATGCACTTCGAGGGCGGTGTCGAGAAGATCCTCAAGAGCCGCATGATCGGCAGCATCGGCGGTTCCCGCGTGGTCGACGTGACCCGCCGCTGAACCGTCAATCGCGCGCCACGAAGGCCCGGCGCGCGCCCCCCAGGTTCATCCGCACGAAGGCCTCGTCGATGAATTCATCCATGCGGCGGCCATTCACGCCATGCTCGGCTGCCAGCGATCGCTCGAACGCCAGTCCCTCAAGGACGGCCTCCTGCTCGGGCCGCTGCACGGCGCGCCGCAGCCAGTCCGTCGTCTCCGCCAGCCGCGTGATCGCGCGATGAAGGAAGGCCTCGACGTCACGCGGGGTGTCCGCCACACAGCCTCCATGCGTGAGCCACAGGTGGCTCGGGCCCTCGGCAAACACGCGACCAAGGCTGGCGCGCCACGCCTGCGGATCGAATTCGGGCGGTGGCGTGGGAACGGCGATGTGTCGGCTCTCGGGCACCAGGATTCCGGCGAGATCTCCCATGAAGGCGTGACGCTCGCGCTCATGCTCCAGCATCCAGACCACGTGATGGCGTGCGTGTCCCGGCGTGTGCAGCGCACGCCAACGAAGCCCCACCACGGTGATCCTGGCCGAGTCACGGGCCTCGACGATCGAAGCCTCAGGGACTGGAAGCAGGTCGCCGTAGAAGCGGTCGTACGCGGTCCCGTGGACGCGTCGGCTGCTCGCGATCAGCTTGGCGGGATCCAGAAGGTGTGGCCGGCCGAAGGGATGAACGTGCACCCGCGTGCCGAGCGCCGCAAGGTGTCCGGCGCCACCCGCATGATCGAGGTGGATGTGCGTGAGCAGCAGGTCACTGATCCTTGAAGCCGCGCAACCGGCGGAGCGCAACCCCGCCTCGAGCGTCTCGACGCAGGCGGCCGGCCCACATTCCACGAGCGCATCGCCCTGCGGACCACGCACAAGAAACGCGTTCGCCGCGCCTTGCACGCCCAGATAGCCGACATCGATCGGCGAGATCTTCATCCACCCACCCTACCAACTCGCCGCAAGCACCGGCCCAAGCGCCGACGCGATCTCGCGCGTCGCCGCGGCATTCAGCAGTCCCGCGCGAACCCGGCGGAAGAGCAGGTCGTCGGTCGTGAGCGCCTGCTCGTGCCGAAGTCCCCACCACAGCGCGGCAGCCGTGTACGGCAGACGTGGATCAAGTGGGCAGGCCAGCTCGGTCTCGCGAGCCATGAGCGATCGAAGCTCCGCAGCCTCGGACCCATAGGCCTGCAGCCACTCCTCCGACGGCCACGCGGCATCGGACCGATCGATCGCCCCATGCACGCGAAGCGACTCGGTGACACAGGGCCCGGCCTTCAGCCCGCCCACCGCCACAGCGCGGTCCAGACCATCCTGCGCCATCTTGCGATAGGTCGTCCACTTGCCACCCATCACGCTGATGAGTCCGGCCTCGCCAACAAGCACGACATGCTCACGACTGACCTTCTTGCTCGCCGTGCCATCGGTCCCACCCTCGTGCACCAGCGGACGCATGCCGGCGAATGCAGCGAGCACGTCGCCACGCGCGGGAATCCGCTGCAGGTACCGCCCCGCGTTGTGCAGGATGAAGCCGATCTCCTCCTCGGTGGGCTGTGGATCCTCCTCCGCTCGCGGACGCGGAATGTCGGTCGTGCCGATCAGCGTGTGTCCATGCCACGGGATCACGAACAGCACCCGTCCATCGTCGGTGTGGGGCACCATGATCGCGGTGTCGCTGGGCTGAAAGCTGCGGTCCAGCACGACATGCACGCCCTGCGCGGGCTCGATCATGGGCCGCGAGGCACTCGACTCCATCGCGCGCATCTGATCGGCGAAGATTCCGGTGCAGTTCACGACCACCCGTGCGTGAATGCGCATGGTCCGCTGCGTGAGGGCACAGCAGGCCTCCGCGCCCGTCACCCGGCCATGCTCCTTCACGATCGACACGACTCGCAGCGCGCGGACGGCCACTGCACCGTGCGCCTCCGCGGTCCGCAGCAGGCTGATCGCCATGCGCGAGTCGTCGAACTGTCCATCGTGGTACTCCACGCCGCCGCGCAGCCCGTCCAGATGGACGTTGGGGATGCGCGCGATGACCTCCTCGCGTCCGACGAAGCGACTCGGCCTGAGGTTCAGGCTTCCTGCGAGCACGTCGTAGAGCTTCAGGCCCGCTCCATAGAAGGGCCCCTCCCACCACTTGAAGCTGGGCACGATGAATGGAAGCGGATGCACCAGATGCGGCGCGTTGCGGTGCAGGAGCCCCCGCTCGCGAAGCGCCTCCCGCACGAGGCCGAAGTCGAGCTGCTCCAGATATCGCACGCCGCCGTGCACGAGTTTGGTGCTGCGACTGCTCGTTCCCGACGCCCAGTCGTTCGCCTCGATGATCGCGGTGCGAAGTCCACGCGTGGCCGCATCCACCGCGACACCGAGGCCGGTCGCGCCCCCGCCCACCACGAGCACGTCGAAGTTCTCCCCAGCAAGCGCGTTCAGGCGCTCCGCACGCTGTCGCATGCCCTCGCGCCGCGCATCCTGAAGCTTGCCCGCCAGTGCCGGACTGATGATCATGCATTCACTCCTTCGGCCGGATGCCACCCGCGGCTGCACTCGACCGCACGCCGCCAGCGGGCACGAGCCTCGGCCCGGCGACCCGCATGCCAGGCGGGCTCGAACGTTCGATCCACCACCCGAACCCGCGCCAGCTGCGACGCGTCGCTCCAGAGACCGCACCCCAGACCCGCCATGAACGCGGCGCCCTGCGCCGTCGTCTCGACCACCTTGGGCCGCTCCAGCGGAATGCCCAGCAGGTCCGACTGCATCTGCATCAGCACGTCGCTCGCCGAGGCGCCGCCATCCACGCGCAACAGCGAGAGTGGCGCGCCCGCATCCGCGCTCATCGCCTCGGCGAGATCGGCAACCTGTTGCGTGATCCCCTCGAGCGTGGCGCGCGCGACATGCGCCGCTGTCGTGCCCCGCGTGATGCCAAGCATGGTGCCGCGGGCGTGCGGATCCCAGTGAGGGGCGCCGAGCCCCGTGAACGCGGGAACCATCATCACGCCCCCCGAGTCCGGGACACTCGACGCCAGCGCGTTGACATCCGGCGCGGATCGGATGATGCCCAGCCCGTCACGCAGCCACTGGATCGCGCTGCCTCCAACGAACACGCTGCCCTCGAGCGCGTGAAACGCGGGCAAGCCCGCGTGCTGCCACGCGACGGTTCCCAGCAGCCGATGGCTGCTCGTGGCGATCCGCGTGCCCGTCTGCATGAGCATGAAGCAACCCGTGCCGAAGGTGTTCTTGGCCATCCCGGGCTCGGTGCAGCACTGCCCAAACAGCGCCGACTGCTGGTCTCCCAGCACGCCATGCACCGGAATCTCCGAGCCCAGCAGCTCCGTCCTCGAAAGGCCGAACGCGGCATCGCTCGGCTCGATCCGTGGCAGGATCGAGGCCGGCACCCGCAGCGCCGAGAGCAGCTCCGGATCCCATGCGAGCGTGCGTCGGTCCATCAGCATGGTTCGACTCGCGTTCGTCACGTCCGTCGCGTGCACGGCGCCGCCAGTCAGGTTCCACAGCAGCCACGTGTCGATGGTGCCTGCGGCGAGCTCGCCACGATCCGCGCGCGCCCGCGCACCCGACACATGATCCAGGATCCACGCGATCTTGGTGGCGCTGAAGTACGGATCCAGCAGCAGGCCGGTCCGCTCGGTCACCATCGGCTCGACACCCAGGGCCCGAAGGCGATCGATCTCGGACGACGTGCGTCTGTCCTGCCAGACGATCGCGGGCGCGATCGGCCGTCCCGAAGCGCGCTCCCACACCACGATGGTCTCGCGCTGGTTCGTGATGCCGATCGCGGCGATGTCCGCGGCCGTCACGCCGGCCGACTTCAGCGCGCCACGCGCCGTCTCGAGCTGCGTCGCCCAGATCTCCTGCGCTTCATGCTCGACCCAGCCGGGCTGCGGGAAGCGCTGCGCGAACTCACGCTGCGCCGTGCCGCGCACCACCCCCGACGCGTCGAACACGATCGCCCGCGAACTCGTGGTTCCCTGGTCGAGGGCCAGGATGTGCGATCGTGGCATGCGGTTGCCTTGCGCGAAGGATCACATCGCGCTGCCGAGACCCAGCGCGCGGCGCCACGCGCTGACCTGACCCAGATGCATCTGGAGGTGGCTTCCACAGAGGAACATGGTCGCCGCTCCGATCGTGGGCAGCATCTCGGACATGCGTCCACCCATCGGGTTTGGCCGCTGCATCACCTCGTCCGGAACGGACTCGAGCGCCTCGGCGAGCGCGGTGTATCGCTCCACGTAACGCTGCACCACAGCGTCCTTGCCCGGGTAGCGACCGTCCTGCTCGACGCAGGGAGCGCCGTTCTTGAAGAGGTCCTCCCACTTCTCGGGAAGCGGCTTGGCGAGTTCCGGCCGCCCGATGAGCGCGAACGCCTTCTCCGGGTAGATCGCGAGGTGACCGATGTTGAACAGCGCGCTGTTCATGCCCTGGCTCGGCATGTGTCCGAACTTCGCCTCGGGCGCGTCGGCGCAGAGTTTCTGTCCGTAGCCGATCGCCATGCGAAGGCCGGCTGCGATCATCGATCCAATGCTGGTGTGGGTCGCGGTTGTCATGCGCGGATCGTAGCCGCGCGATTCAGCCGCCCACGAAGCGGTCGTACACGCCAAGCGCCGCGTCGCGATCGGTGCAGCGACCCACGATCGCGCGCCCGTCCGCGAAGACCGTGAGCTCGTACGGAACGCCATCGGCGTTCCGGGCCGAATCGATCGCGCCATGCAGGCGGTCACCCTGACGATCGAATCGCCCATGCGCACGAAGGCGGTCGGCCAGCCGATCCAGGCTCAGCGTGCCGCGCACCCCCGCCGCTGGAAGCACCTGGACCGCGCCCCGTCCGCACAGGCTGGCGGTCCGGTCGCTCGCGCGCTCAAGGTGCTCGAAGCGTCGCGCCGCGCAACAGGCGCACGCCACGTCTCGCCGCACCACGACGGACACGATGCGGTTGCGATCCAGATCCGCGCACCACAGCCCACGATCAAGAAGATCCGCCCGCCCCGCCAGCACGCGGATCGCCTGGAGCGCCGCGAACGAGCCGGCGAGTCCGACCACGGGTCCGAGCACCCCCGCCGTGTCGCATGTCTCGAGCGCGCCAGGCTCCGGCATCTCGGGGAACACGCAGCGAAGGCACGCGCCATCCGGAAGCACCGCGAGCGAGCGTCCCTGCATGGCGACGGCCGCCGCGTGCACGAACGGAATGCCCTCGCGCACGGCAAGGTCGTTCACCACCAGGCGTCCCTCGATGTTGTCGAGGCCGTCCACGATCACGCCCGCGCCACGCGCGAGCTCCATCGCGTTCCCCGGCCCCAGATGCTCCACGCACGCGTGCACGCGCACGCCCGGGGCGATCTCGCGCACGCGACGTGCGGCGGCCTCCGCCTTCGCCACGCGCTCGCGCGCGTCACGCTCGGTGAAGAGCACTTGCCGATGCAGGTTGCTCATCTCGACCACATCACGATCGACCAGCGTGAGCTCGCCCACGCCCGCGCGCGCGAGCCACTCCACGATCACGCCCCCAAGCGCGCCGCAGCCGATCACCAGCGCATGCGCACCCGCCAAGCGGGCCTGGCCTGACTCGCCCAGCCAGCCAAGAAGCTTCTGGCGATGGTGGATCTCGTGCACGCGTTCATTCTCCCCGCAAAACCCAAAAAGAGAAGCGCCCGCGGTCCGACAACCGCGGGCGCTGAGGCTGCGAGCCTTGGCTCGTTCAGATCACCACGCGAAGTGCGCGAACGCCTTGTTGGCGTCGGCCATGCGGTGGGTGTTCTCCTTGGTCTGGATGGCCTTGCCTTCGCCCTTGGCGGCGCTGAAGAGCTCGCCGGCGAGCTTGAGGTGCATGGGCTTGCCCTTCTCCTCGCGGGTCGCCTCGAGGATCCAGCGGAAGGTCAGGCTCTGCTGCCGACGGCGGTTCAGCTGCATCGGCACCTGGTAGTTGGCGCCACCGACGCGCTTCGAACGCACCTCGACCACCGGGCGCACGTTGTCGAGGGCCTTCTGGAAGACCTCGATCGCGGTTCGGGGCAGGCTCTCCGGCTTCTCCTTGTCGAGCTTGGCCTGGATCGCGTCGAAGGCCGCGTACACGACCTTCTGCGCGGTGGCCTTCTTGCCGTCGTACATCAGGCAGTTGATGAACTTCGCCACCGTGGTGTCCTGGTAGCGCGGGTCGGGCTGGAGCTGCTTCTCGCTGTGCGTGATACGTCCGCTCATGGCGGTTCCTCCTGGTTGGCTCGGCGACCGAGGCCCCGTGGCCTGGTCCATCGTTCACCGCGGGTCGGGCGACATGCCCGGAGGTGAAAGCCCGCGATTACTTGCCGAATCTGGTTGTGCCCCCGAAGGGGGCGATGCGTTCAGTCTGCGTACGAGTGACGATCGATCACTTCTTCTTGGCCGCCGCGGCAGCCTTCTTCTTCACGCCATAGAGCGAGCGGCCCTTCTTGCGACCCTCGACGCCGAGGCAGTCGAGCGTGCCGCGCACCACGTGGTAGCGCACGCCGGGCAGGTCACGCACGCGGCCGCCGCGCACGAGCACGATGCTGTGCTCCTGCAGGTTGTGGCCCTCGCCGCCGATGTAGGCGGTGACTTCCTTGCCGTTGCTCAGACGCACGCGGCACACCTTGCGAAGCGCCGAGTTGGGCTTCTTCGGGGTGACGGTCTTCACCTGCAGGCACACGCCACGCTTCTGCGGGCAGCGAGCGAGGTCCTTGACCTTGCTCTTGGCGGGCTTGTCGCGGCGGGGGTTGCGAACGAGCTGATTGATGGTCGGCATTCAGGAGTCCTGTGGAAGAACCGGCCTTTCAGGGCCGGATCGGCGAGTGTAACGCAAGTCGGAGGGCCTCCGCAAGGCTTTGAAGGCCCCGATCTTGGCAGCCTGGTCGTTTCCCAACCCCGTCTCGGGCGGTTTCAGCCCCTGCCCCGCCGCATCCGCTCGATGGCCGCCACCGCCAGCGCGTCGCAGCGGGTGTTTTCAGGGTGCTCGTTGTGACCGCGGATCCACGTGGGGTCGATCCGGTGGGTGGCCCTCAGGGCGTCGAGCTGCCGCCAAAGATCGTCGTTTTTCACGGGCTTTTTCGCTGCCGTGCGCCATCCCCGGGACTTCCAGCCATCCAACCACTCCCGGAGGCCCTTGACCACGTACTCGCTGTCCGAGACCACCCGCACCGAAGATGGGCCTGGCAGCGCCTCCAGACCGCGGATCACGGCGAGCAACTCCATCCGGTTGTTCGTCGTCTCAGGGTCCCCGCCGCTGATTTCCAGATCGACCGAGAGTCCGGGGCCCCTCAGAATGAAGGCCCAGCCGCCGGGGCCAGGGTTCCCGGAGCAGGCGCCGTCTGTAAACAGTTCGAAGGTGGCCATATTGAGGTAAGAGAGGCGAAGTCCTCGGGATGCTAACCAACGCCCGATAGCGGGGTCTGACCCCGTTATCGGAATCGGTGTCGCCTTGACACAAGTGATGGTTTGGCTACCTTGTGGGGCTCCCTTCAGGGCTTCCCTGAGGGAACCTACACAGAGGACGCCATGACCCCAGCTTTCCGCCAGTCTCCAGGTCGTACCCGCCGCCGCCGTTCGCACCACGCGATCAAGGCCGTGCACACCGTCCTCTGCCCGAACTGCGGCACCGCCAAGCGTCCGCACACCGCCTGCACCGGCTGTGGCTACGTTCGTCCCGGCCTGCAGGTGAAGACCTCTCGCGCGGGCCAGTGATCCATGCGACTCGGCGTGGACGTCATGGGCGGCGACAACGCCCCTGACGAAATCCTCAAGGGCTGTCTCCAGGCGCTCCCGAAGCTTCCACCGGAAGATCGGCTGGTCCTCTACGGGGATCGCCGCGTCATCGAGGAGACCCTGAGCGAGCGCGGCATCAGCGATTCGCGCATCGAGATCGTCGCCACCACCGAGGTGATCGGCATGGACGACGCGCCGGTGGACGCGATCCGCTCGAAGAAGGACGCGAGCCTGGTCGTGATGGCCAAGCACGCGGGCCCGAAGGCGGAGAACCGCCTTGACGCGATCGTGAGTGCCGGCAACACCGGCGCGATGGTCGGCGCCGCGCAGATGTACATGCGCCGCCTGCCGAACGTGATTCGTCCCGGCATCGCGGTGACCGTGCCGACCTTCGCGGGTCCCGTGGTCCTGATCGACGTCGGCGCCAACATCGAGCCCCGCCCCTCGCACCTTGCGCAGTACGGCGTGATGGGCGAGGCCTACGCGCGCGCCATGATCGGCATCAAGCAGCCGCGCGTGGCCATCATGAACGTGGGTGGCGAGGAGCAGAAGGGCACGGACGACATGCGCCTGGCGCGCGACCTGCTCCGCAGCGCGGAGGGACTGAACTTCACCGGATTCGTCGAGGGTCGCGGCGTGTTCGACGGCGAGGCCGACGTGGTGATCACCGACGGCGTCGTGGGCAACGTGATGATCAAGCTGGCAGAGGGCCTCTCGAGCGGCATCTTCAAGGCGCTGGCGCGCGAGGTCCTGGCGATCGACCCCGAACTGGCGGCGCGGCTGGAGCCGGTCGTGAAGAGCCTGTACGCCAAGCACGACTATCACGAGTACGGCGGCGCCCCGCTGCTTGGCGTGAACGGCGTCTGCCTGATCAGCCACGGCAGCAGCCAGGCTCGAACCATCATGAACGCGATCCTGCGCATGCGTCAGTTCGTGATCACGGGACTGAACGGCCAGATCAGCCAGCGCCTGGGCGAACTGCGGGGCGTGGGCGCCGACGCCGAGGTGAACGCGTGACGCGAGCTGCCGGCGCCGTGGGCGTCCGGATCGCGGGCACTGGCAGCGCGGTCCCCGAACGACGCCTCACCAACGACGACCTGTCCCGCATGGTGGACACGAGCGACGAGTGGATCGTGCAGCGCACGGGCATTCGCGAGCGCCGCGTCAGCGATCCAAGCAAGGAAGGCACCTTCACCCTGAACCGCGACGCGCTGAAGAACGCGCTCGACGCCGCCGGGATGAAGGGAAGCGACCTCGACCTGATCATCGTGGGCACCTGCACCCAGGAGATGAGCTGCCCCAGCGTGGCGTGCCGCGTGGCCGGCGAGGTGGGCGCGGTCGGAGCCGGAGCCTTCGACGTCGTCGCCGCCTGCAGCGGCTTCGTCTACAGCATGAATCTGGCCGATTCGCTGATCCGCAGCGGGCGCTTCAAGCGCGTCGGCGTCTGCGGCGGCGACGCCATGAGCACCGTGATCGACTATCAGGAGCGCTCGGTGAGCATCCTGTTCGGGGACGCGGCTGGCGCGGCCGTGCTGGTCGCCGACGAGAATCCGGATCGCGGCTGCATTCACCAGCAGCTGGGCAGCGACGGTCGCGACTGGACCGGCCTGTACATGCCGCGTCGCCCGCAGGAAGTGCCCGAGGCCGACTTGAACAATCCGATCCGTCTTGGCTGCCTGCGCATGAACGGTCGTGAGGTCTTCAAGTTCGCGGTGAACCGGTTCCGCCAGGTGATCGAGGACGCGCTGGCCGCGACCAGCCTCACGCCGAACGACCTGAGCCAGGTGATCTGCCACCAGAGCAACATCCGCATCATCGAGAGCGCGATGGAGAAGATCGGCCTGCCGCGCGAGAAGGTCTACGTGAACATCGATCGCTTCGGAAACTCGAGCGCCGGCAGCGTGGGACTGTGCCTGGACCAGCTGTGGCGCGCGGGCAAGGTGCCCGCGGGGCAGCCCATGATGCTCGTGGCCTTCGGCGGCGGCATGACATGGGCGAGCGGCGTCTGGAACGTGTGACCGCGCGCGCCGATGGCGCGGTCCAGCAAGGAGATCGAACATGAGCCTTCAGCACATACTTCTTTGTCCGGGACAGGGCGCACAGTCCGTCGGCATGGGCAAGTCCTGGCGAGACGCCAGCCCGAGCGCAGCCGCGTTGTTCGAGCAGGCCGACCAGATCGTGGAACTCGACGGCGGCATGCCGTTGAGCGCGCTGTGCTTCGACGGGCCGGTCGAGACCCTCAACCGCACCGACGTGAGCCAGCCCGCGCTGTTCACCTGCGGCTACGCCTGCCACGCGGCCCTGACCGAGCACGGCGGCGAAACCCCGATCGCCGCGGCGCTCGGACTTTCGCTGGG
>JBIIOC010000110.1:0-5971 GCA_044337135.1 Phycisphaerales bacterium
TGGATTCCGCGGACGATGCGGCCACGCGCATCGTGGGACCGGTGTTCATGGGTGAGGGTGATGGTCGAACCACCCCGTCGTATCCGGAGCTGCCGGCATCGGCCGACTTCAATTCGGAAACGAAGGGCTTCGAGGAGGCATCCTCTCCCATTCAAAGGGTCCCGCCGCCACCCACCCCCGTCGTCCCCGCGCCCGGCGCGTTCGCGCTGCTCGCGCTGGGTGGTGTGGCCGCCGGCCGCCGACGTCGCGGCAAGTGATCCTTCAGGCTTCCGAAGCCTCGGGCGTCTCGAAGATCTCCGCCAGCACCTCGGTGGCGTAGCCGCCTCGCGGCAGGTCGAAGGCCAGTCGCACGAATGCGCCATGCTGATCGACGCCAGACTCCACCTCGGCGCTGGAGACACGCATGCGCAGGCTTCGGCGCTCGCCTTCCGGCGCTGCCGGACAGGCGATGAACCGCGCGACGTCGATGCCCGTCCCGGCCGCGACCGTGCGCTCCAGTTCCGCCGCGTCCCCCTCGCTGGGCATGCCGGTCGCGCCGATCATCGGGCCCGTGGGTGAGCATTCGAAGGCGGCCACGCGCGCGGCGAGCGTCTGCGCCTCCGCCGGCTGCGCCAGCATCGCCCCAGTCACGCGGAACAGGGAGCGGCCGGGATGAAGGTTGGCCACGTCGCCCGGCAGGAACCGATCGAAGAGGCCCCGCTCGATCCGCGCGGAGAGCACCGCGTTGAACACGGCACTCTGCACGGCATTCAGCCAGAACGACCGCGTGGGGCCACGCACCGACATCACGGCGGAACGGGGCGAACGCCCCTCCGCGAGAGCGCGCGCCACCGACCGCTCCGCGAAGTCGCCACGCGCCCAGAGCGGCACGCTGGCCGCGTGGTCACCCGCCGCGAATCGCTCGCGGGCCTCGCGCTGCGACTGGGGAAAGGGCGACCCCGACACGCCCGCGAGTTCCTGCAGCAGGTCTTCCCAGCGCTCCTGGGAAAGCAGCGCGCCAAGCACATGGCTGTTGCGGCGATGCCCGAATCGCTGCACGCCGTAGGCGTTCGGCGCTCCCATGCGCTCCAGCTGTCGCATGGCCTGGAGCACGCGAGGCGCCGCGAGCGGATCCGTCCGACGCACGCGGATCGAGAAGCGATTGCCTCGCAGTTGACCGGGGCGCAGCTTGCCGTCATGACGGCGCGTCCAGAGCACCTGCATGGATGGATGCTCGAGGACCGGCGGATCGGGCATTCCCGGAAGATGCACCGACACCGTCTGACGCGTGACGGCCTGTCGATCCTTCATGCCGGCGTGTCCGATCGCCGACTCGCGCACGCCGCAGTGGCGCGCCAGCACGCGCACCATCTCGTCATGGGTGAGACCGGACTTCTGGATGCCCATGTGCAGGTGCTCACCCTGCCCGCTGGGTTCGATGAGCGGCATCTCGTCGACCAGGAAGTCCTCGGGCCGCTCCTTGATCACGCCTTGCACCCGTGGCGACGAGACGAGGCGCCGTCCAAGGAGCGGATCGGACATGCCGTGAGCGCTCATGCCAGGATCTCCCAGGCACGCAACGCCTCCTGGATCTGTGGCACGGTCTCGCGCCGCGGGTCGACCTGGCACACCCGCCAGCCCGCGGCACGTGCCGCCGCGCAATTGTCGGCAAGATCGTCGAAGTAGGCGATCTCGGCTCCTCGCCTCCCGACCTCGCGCTCGAATGCGGTGAAGATGCGCGGATCCGGCTTCTCCAGGCGCAAGAGGTGCGAGGCGTGGCGGTGGTCCAGCCGCGCGAAGAAAGGCATGGGCTCCATCTGCCGCCAATGCGCCGCATTCGTGTTGGACAGGCACGCCGTGGGGATCCCCGCCTCCTTCAGCTGGTTGAGCATGACTGTGACGTCGGCGTACTCGCCGAGGATCCACGCATCGTGGACGGCCGCGGCTTGCGCGGCGGAGAGCGTCGGCCCCGCGCAACGAGCGAGCTCCCGGCAGAACACCGCGTGATCCAGTTCCCCACGCTGCTGCAACGAGACAAGTTCACGCACGCGTTCGGGATCGGCCGCGCCGGGATCCTGACCGCGGGCCAGACCGGCGGCATCGCATCCCTCGTGCCACGATCGGCAGATCCGCACGAGCACACCGCCAAGATCAAAGGCGACGAGTGCGCCGCCCCGCGCGATGTTCACGTCTCGTCATCCTCTTCATCGGGCTCCTGCTCGGGTCCGATCTCGGGAACCGGTCCGGAACCGGCGGCCGCCTCGGCGGAGGCCTGTTCCAGCACATCCTCCTCGACGAGAATCGGCGCGCCCTTTGCGACGCCCAGCGCGATCGCGTCCGAGGGACGCGAGTCCACCTCGATCTCGCCGCCATCGCGCGAAAGGACCAGTCGTGCGTAGAAGGTGCCCTCCCGCATGTCGTGGATCTCGATGCGCAGCAGCGTGGCGCCGAGCGCGTCGATGACCGATGCAAGCAGGTCATGGGTCTGCGGGCGGGGAATCTCGATCCCCTTCAGGCGTCGCTCGATCGCGAACGCCTCGGGCAGCCCGATCACGATCGGAAAGGTTCGGTCGCCTCCGACCTCGCTGAGCTCGATGATCTGCATGTCGGTCATCTCGCGGATGAAGATTCGCGACAGTTGCATGGCGACTTGCATGAGGGGCCTCGTCCGCAATGGTAGGACCCCGGCATCCCCCTCGCCCTGTGGTCGGCTACCATATTTCCCTTCCGTCGCACCCCTGCAATCTCAAGGAGCACGCCATGGCCAAGCACCTGTTCACCAGCGAATCCGTCTCGATGGGTCACCCCGACAAGCTCGCCGACCAGATCAGCGACGCCGTGCTCGACGCGATGCTCGCGAAGGATCCGGCAAGTCGCGTGGCCTGCGAGACGCTGGTGACCACGGGCACCGCGGTGGTGGCCGGCGAGGTGACCACGAAGGCCCAGATCAACGTCGCCGACATCGTGCGCAACGCCGTGCTGAAGGCCGGCTACGACTGCCCCAGCAAGGGCTTTGACGGCAAGAGCTGCGGCGTGAACGTCCTGCTGGGCAAGCAGAGCCCCGACATCGCGCGTGGCGTGGGCCGCAAGAAGAAGAAGGCCCAGGGCGCCGGCGACCAGGGCATGATGTTCGGCTTCGCCTGCAACGAGACCGGCGAGTACATGCCGCTGCCGATCGCGCTGAGCCACGAGCTCGTGAAGCGCCAGGCCGAGATTCGCGAGAAGGGCACCGTGAAGGGCCTTCGACCGGATGCCAAGAGCCAGGTCACCGTGGAGTACGACGGCCTGAAGCCCCTGCGCGTGGTGACCGTGGTGCTGAGCACCCAGCACGCTCCCGAATGGAACGGCCCCGCTGGCCAGAAGCGCCTGAAGGCCGAGGTGATCAAGCACATCATCAAGCCCGTGCTCGGCAAGTGGTGGAACAACCGAATCAAGGTGTGGGTGAACCCGACCGGGCAGTTCGAGATCGGCGGCCCGCACGGCGACTGCGGCCTGACCGGCCGAAAGATCATCGTGGACACCTACGGTGGACGCGGCCGTCACGGCGGCGGCGCCTTCAGCGGCAAGGATCCAAGCAAGGTGGACCGCAGCGCGGCCTACATGTGCCGCTACATCGCCAAGAACATCGTGGCGGCGGGCCTGGCCGACGTGTGCGAGGTGCAGGTCAGCTACGCGATCGGCGTGGCAGAGCCCACCAGCGTGCTCGTGGACACCCAGGGCACGGGCAAGGTTCCCGATGCATGGCTGGCGAAGGAGGTGCGCAAGCACTTCGACCTGACGCCGGCGGGCATCATCAGCACGCTGAAGCTGCTCAACCCCATCTACAGCCCCACCGCCACGCACGGCCACTTTGGCCGCAAGCCAGGCGAGGGTGGACCCGGCACCTTCACCTGGGAGCGCACCGACAAGGCGCCCCTTCTGAAGAAGGCGGCGGCCCTGAAGTACCCCAAGCGCGCGCGCTGATCGGCCCCTCGTGAACCCAGGGCGAATCGCGGCATTCGAAAGGCTGGAGGCGCATGCCGCCTCGTGGCCCAGGATCGATCCGCCCACCGAGGAGCTGCCGAGCCTGGAACCGCGCGACGCGGCGCTGGCGCGCAACATCGAGCGCCAGTCCGTGCGGCGGTGGCTCACGCTGAAGGCGGTGCTCGAGCGACAGCTCACGCGGCCATGGTCCAAGGTGGAGCCCCCCCTGCAGGCGGCCCTCATCGGCGGTGCCGCGCAACTGCTGCTGATGGACCGGATTCCCGAGCATGCCGCGGTCGACGAGACCGTGGAGTGGGCGAAGCGTCGCCTGCGCCCCGGCGCGGGCGGTCTCGTGAACGCGGTCCTTCGCGGCGTCTCCGGCATGCGCGAGGCCCGGCTGCCCGCCGCCGAGTTCGCGGCGCTGGATCCGGAGGCCTGCGACACCCTGCCGCTGGACGATGGTGGCGGATGGAAGCTTCGTCGCGCGATCTTCAGCGCCTCACCGCCCGAGCGACTCGCGCAGCGCACGGGACTGCCGCTGCACCTGCTGCTGCGCTGGATCAATCGCTTCGGCATGGCCGAGGCGCGGGACCTTGCCATGCACACGCTGGCGCAGCCTCCGATCGTGGTGCACGGACTGCCGACGGGCGTGGAGGGCGCGGAACAGCTCGCGGGCACCGATGCGGCCGTCTGGACCGGCGATCACGCTCAACTCCTGGCGGCGCTGGAGGCGAATCCAGCCGCGCGCGTGCAGGATCTTGCCAGCGCGCGGGCCGTCGAGTGCACGCGGGACCTGAAGCCGTCGCTCATCGTGGATGCTTGCGCCGGTCGCGGAACCAAGTCGATCCAGCTGGCCCGACTGCATCCCTCGGCCGAGGTCGTGGCGAGCGAGCCGGATGATCGTCGCCGCGCCAGCCTGCACGAGACCGCCAATCGGGCCGCGCGCACAGGCATGGGACGGATCCGCGTGGCCGAAGGCGATGACCTTCGGGATCTGCTTGGCAAGGTCGACCTGCTGGTTCTGGACGTGCCCTGCTCGAACACCGGCGTGCTGCCTCGTCGCGTCGAGGCCGTGCATCGCATGAGTCCCGCGAGCATGGATTCCCTCGTGAAGCTTCAGCGATCGATCGCCGAGTCGCACCTGCCGCTGCTCAAGCCGGGTGGCGCGTTGCTCTACGCCACCTGCAGCCTGGAACCCGAGGAGAACGAGCGCCAGGCCGAGTGGCTGACCGCGCGCCTGGGGCGGGTGCAGCCCACGATCGAGCGCCTGATGCCCGCGGGTCTGCCCGGCGGTGCCGCGGCCTCGTATCGGGACGGGGCTTTCGTGGCCCTCTGGACGGGGGTTTCCCCGCAGGGCAAGTTGCCGCCCGCTTCGCGGTAAGATTGTCCGATTCCCCTGAGAGGGATCGCATGAACGTCACGGACGTGCTCCAGACCAGTTGCGTGAAGGTGCCGCTTGCGGCCACCGAGAAGCGTGCCGCGATCGACGAACTCGTCGACCTGCTCGCCTTGGATGGCGCCGTGAGCGATGCGGCCGAGCTCAAGGCCGCGGTGTGGCAGCGCGAGACGCAGCGCAGCACCGGCATTGGCGAGGGACTCGCGATTCCCCACGGCAAGGGCGCGGCGGTGAAGCGGCTCGCCATGGCGATCGGCATGACGGCGCAACCGATCGAGTACGACAGCATCGACCGCAAGCCGGTGAAGCTGATCGTGATGCTCGTGAGTCCGCCGGACAAGGTCACCGAGCACGTGCAGGCGCTGGGCCGCCTGAGCCGCCTGATGACCGACGCCAACTTCCGCGAGAAGACCTACGGCGCCCGCAGCGCCACCGAGCTGTACGAGCTCTTCCACAAGGCCGAGAGGGCGGGCTGACGCGCGTGCCGCGGGATCCGTACGAGGTCCTGGGCGTGCCCCGATCGGCCACCGCGGAGCAGTTGCGCGAGGCGCACCGGAAGCTCGCGAAGAGGTTCCATCCGGACCTGAACAAGAGCCCGGAGGCGGCGGCGAAGTTCAAGGAGATCCAGGAGGC
>JBIIOC010000111.1:0-5968 GCA_044337135.1 Phycisphaerales bacterium
CCGAACACGTCCACGCCAAGCCTGAGCTCGTTGCCCTTCTCGCCAGCAGCCTTGAAGATCGCCGGCATCATGTCGTCGCGGGTCGTGCCGGGATAGGTCGTGCTTTCGAGGATGACCAGCTGGCCGCGGCGCAGGGTCTTGCCGATGGACTCGGCCGTGGAAAGGATGTAGCTGATGTCCGGCTCGTGATGGCGCCCGAGCGGGGTCGGCACCGCCACGATGATGACATCGCACTCGCCCAGACGGCCGAAGTCGGTCGTCGCCTCGAAGCGCGTGCTGTCGCGCAGGTCAGTGACCATGCCGTCACCGAGGTGCTGCAGGTAGTTCTTGCCTTCCTTGATGGCCCTGGGCTTGCCGGGGTCGATGTCAAAGCCGATCACCGGAAGCCCCCCGCCATGCAACGCATGAGCCAGCGGCAGGCCCACATATCCCAGACCGATCACGCCAACGCGAGCCTTGCACTGCTCGATGCGGGCAAGAAGCTCTTGACGAACGCTGGTCTGGGTCGTGGCCATGGAGGTGTTGGACTCCGATCGCGGAGCAACGAAACTACTCGCAGGTTCGGGGCTTCACCTTGCTCGCACCCCAAAAACAACCGCCACCGTCGCGAAACGGTGGCAGCCCTCGTCCACGCCTCGTTGTACATCCGGTGAGGCAAACCTCTTCCGGACAGACAGCAGTAGACACCCGAATCACCGGAGCTGCAAGATTTCACCGCTCCGGATTACACAATTGACACAATTCAAAAACGCGCCCCAAGCGGGACGGATCAATCAAGGTCCAATAAGAGCAGCCGTTCTGCCACATCTTGCCCCATCTCTTCGATAGCTGAACAGGTTGCGGTCGGCAACGGTGCAGCGCCGATCCAGATCGATCCGCTCCGCAGCGATCCCGGAGCCGATCAGTTGCGCGCCGATCGCCCCCGCCAGATCCGCTCGCCAACGTGCACCACCGGGTCCGGGCACAACCCAGCCGCCCAGCCCGACCTGCTCCATCGCGAGTTTCACGTCCTGGCCGACCTCGAACGCTTCGCGACCGATGCAAGCACCGACCGCAGCCACCATGCGCTCGACCTGGGCTCCGCGCGCGACCATTCGAGCCACGGCACAGGGAACGATCCTCGCGCAGACGCCTCGCCATCCGGCATGGACCGCGGCGACGAGTCGGGCTTGCGGATCGGTGATCAACACCGGCCCACAGTCCGCGACGCGCACGGACACGACCTGCGAGGCGCTGGCCGTGACGATCGCGTCGCCGTCGGCGAAGGGTGGCGCGTCGCGCGCGACGTCCGCATCAAGATCCGCGTCTCGAACGACATCGCCGTGGATCTGGCGCAGGCGCACCAGCGTGCGCCCATCCAACCCGACGGCCCGAAGCAGTCGCCCCCAGTTGCGCTCGACGCGATCCCATGCATCCGGCTCGCCCGGGGCATCGGCCAGACCCAGGTTCATCGAATCGAACGGCGCAGGACTCTCGCCACCGAGGCGCGTGCTGAATCCGTGCCGGACACCAAGAGACCACAGCAGGGTTGAGCGATGCCAGACGACACCCTCGGGCGAGGCAAGCCGCTCGAAGGCCATCGGTCAGAGACCCAGCCGGGTCTTCTTCGCATCGAATTCGGCCTGCTCACGCTTGTTCTGCGAAGCCAGCGGCTGCCCGGCGCGGATCGCCTCGACCTCGAGCCGCGAGAGATGCATGGACTCGAAGTCGTAGTCCATGAAGGCCTCGCACGTGGCCGGCGCGAGTGGCTGGATCAGCCGGTACATCGCGCGCGCGAAGTCCTGGATCTCCTGCTGCGCATGCGATTCCATGCGAAGCGAGAGGAACCGCAGCGTGTTGTGCAGGTCGCACTTCCAGTACCACTCGGTGTAGACGCTCACGGGCAGTGCCGCTCGCGCGAGCTCGCGCGCAACGCCGCGCTCGGTGAGCGAGAGGTACTCGCGGTAGTTGGTCTCGGCCTTCTCGAGCAGCGTGAGAAACTGCTCGGCGGTGCCAGCGTCGATCGGCTCGTCGCCACCCTGGCGGTTCACCGTGCTCTGCTTGCGCACGCCGTCGACCGTGGGCCGGTAGAAGCGGTCCGGCACGATCGAGTAGCGGGCGGAGTACTCGTTCACGTTGGCCGTGCGGTGACGGATCCACTGGCGCGCCACGAACATGGGCATGGCCACGTGAAACTTGAGCTCCACCATCTCGAACGGCGTGGTGTGACGATGGCGCAGCAGGTAGCGGACCAGCGTGCGATCCTCACTGACCTGCTTGGTGCCTGCGCCATAGCTCACGCGCGCCGCCTGCACGATGGCCGCGTCCGCCGTCTGTCCCTGCGGGACCAGCCGCGGCATGACGTCGACCAGCGCGATGAATCCATGCTCGTGCACTGGAATCTGCCAGCGTGCGTCGCCCTGCATCAGGTCGACCATCGGCCCCTCGGGCTTGACGTGCTGGATCGGCGCCTCGGTCACGACGGACTCCTTGGAACAGATGGGCTCGGGCATCGGCCCATTATGGCGCCGACGGCGCGGCCTGCACGGCCTCATTCGCCGCGGAACCACGGGCCAGCGACCGCAGGCGGCCATTCACGCGGGGCAGCGTGCCCACGCCGGAGGGCAGCCCGTTGGCGCCCAGGATCGGCGCGTGGTCGCCGCTCGGCGGCCACTGCACCTGCAGGAACCTGATCCCAGCCTCGAAATCCTGCGATGCGAGAAGGGCCGGCGGAATGCCCCCCCGCAACTGGGCCTCGGAGGTGGGCATGTCGCCGCCATGCGACGAGGCGTACGCCTCGATCGCGACAGCCAGCGCCTCGAGCTGCGCATCGGTCCGGATGGCCGTGCCGCGCACCTCGCGCGTGATCATCCAGCCAAAGACGAACGAGAACAGCCCCACCACCGCCACGAACACGACGATCGTGCGGCCCGTGACGCGCATCACATCCGGGCGCCGTCGCCGAGCGCCAGCGCACGGCGCGGTCGGCGCGGGTCCGCCTCGGGCACGGCCGCGAGCAGCCGCTGCGTGTAGGGGTGCTGGGGCGATCGGATGATCTGGTCACGCGTGCCGGCCTCCACGATCTTGCCGTCGTACATCACGGCCACGCGGTCGCAGATGTGGTGGATCACGGCCATGTCGTGGCTGATGAACAGGTAACTCAGGCCGAACTCCGCCTGAAGCTCCTTGAGCAGGTTCAGGATCTGGCTCTGGATGCTCACGTCGAGGGCGCTGGTCGGCTCGTCACACACGATCAGCGATGGATTCAGCGCCAGCGCGCGCGCGATGCCGATGCGCTGCCGCTGACCGCCGCTGAACTCATGCGGATAGCGGTCCGCGGCCGCCTTCCAGAGGCCGCAACGCTCGAGCAGCCTTTCCACCATGTCCCGGAGCGCGTCACCCTTGGCGATGCCGTGCACCTCGAGTGGCTCGCCCACGATCCGGCCCACGCGCATGCGCGGGTTCAGGCTGCCGCCCGGATCCTGGAAGATGATCTGCATGCGCCGACGGAGCAGTCGCAGTTCCTCGGAGCCCATGCGACGCACATCGCGACCCTCGAACAGCACCTCGCCGCCGGTCGGTTCGATGAGTCGCAGGATGGAACGGCCCACGGTGGTCTTGCCGCAGCCCGATTCGCCCACCAGTCCGAGCGTCTCGCCCTTGCCGAGCGCGAAGTCCACGCCATCGACCGCCTTCACGTGCCCCGTGATCCGCTGCAGCAGTCCCCTTCGGATCGGGAACCACGTCTGCAGGCCGCGCACCTCGAGCAGTGGCTGGGAGGACATCGAGGGGATCCTAGTCGAGGCCTAGCGGACCCGACGCGGCAGCGGGATGACCAGCTGCGTCCGCTCTCCGCTCGGCAGGACGACCGTCAACGGAATCTCCAGCCGCCGGGCGTTCTCCGGAAGGCCGCGCGAGATGCGAAGGTAGAGGTCGTCCACGGTGGCCACGCTTCCGCCGAAGGCCTCGATGATCACGGAGCCTTCGGGCACCTCGGCGCTGATCGAGGCATCCGGATCCATCGACTGCACCAGCACGCCACGCCTGAACTCGATGCCGCGGGCGCGCGCCTCCGCCTCGGTGAGCGTGGCGAGGCGCGCGAAGCCCGCCGCGCGCAATCCCGCGGCGTACTCCTCCATGTTGGTCTCGGGATCCAGCCGTGCCATCTGCACCTCGAGGTCGATCCGCTGGCCCTCGCGCGCGGCACCCGGCTGCATGCGCCAGACCTCGACCTTCACGCGATCACCCGGCCGATGATTCGCGATGAGCGTGCGCATGCGGGCCGCGCTGTTCACCCGCTGGCCGCCGATCGAGACGATCACGTCGCCGACCTCGATGCCCGCCTGTTCCGCCGGGCTGCCGGGCGAGACCAGGTCCACGATCGCACCGTCGCCGGTGAAGCCCTCGGCCGCGGCGATCAGGATCGGCGAGCGAAAGCGGCCGTTGCGAAGATCGGCAAGGTCCACGCCACGAACCCCAAGGAAGCCCTTCTCGACCTCGCCGCGCGTGATGATCTGGTCGACCACGTTCTCGATCATCGAGATCGGGATCGCCAGGCCGATGCCCGCGAACTGCCCCTGTCCAAGCGCATTGCCACGGCTCGAACCCGTGGCGATCGCGGTGCTCATGCCGACCACGTAGCCGCGGGTGTCGGTCAGCGGGCCGCCGGAGTTGCCGGGGTTGATCGCGGCATCGGTCTGGATGAAGTTCTCGTAGTCGATGTCCTGCAGGTCGGCCGTCCGCTCCAGGCCCGACACGATGCCGCTGGACATGCTGAACCGGAAATCGAAGGGACTGCCGAAGGCGAACACCATCTCGCCCTGCCGCGGATCGTCGGTCGAGCGGCGCGCAGGCTGCAGGCCATTCGCGGAAACCTGAAGCACGGCGATGTCCGTGCGCAGGTCCTGGCCCACCAGGCGTGCCTCGGATCGCTCGCCGCCCGCAAGCTGCACCTCGATCCGCTGCGCGCCATCGATCACGTGCGCGTTCGTGACGATGTGCCCTTGCGTGTCGTAGACCCATCCACTTCCGGTGTTGCGGTAGGCGCGCGATCCCGCGGCGCCACGAAGCGAGCCGGTCATGCTCACGTGCACCACGCTGGGCTCGACCACGTCGGCGATGTCGCGGGTGGCCTGCGAGAGCTGGTCCAGCACCGTGCCCTGCTCCAGCCGACGCTCGGCGTCGGCGGCACGGCGGATCATGGTCTCACGCTGGTACTGGCGGATGGCCGAGGGCGCGAGAAGGAGCAGCGCGCCGGCGGCGGCCAGCGTGGCGAGCGCGGGACCAAGATGCTCAAGCCTTCGCATGCGCAGCGCCCGTCAACAGCGCCTCCAGCCGGGCGCCCTCGCCATCGGCCATCCGGAAGGCGCTCTCGACATGCCCCTGACGCACGCGCTCGCACCAGGCGGCGGCCGCATCGCGCGTGGCCTCGCCAAGCTGGACCTCGGGCCTGGCGAACGACGGCTGCCACGCGCTCATGCCAAGGAGATCCTGCAGCACGAGAACCTGGCCGTGGCAGGTCGGGCCCGCGCCACAGCCGATCACGGGGATCGTGGCGCGCTCCACCACCTTCGCCGCCACGTCGGACGGACATGCCTCGAGCAGGAGCATGGTGGCGCCGGCCGCCTCGAGCGCCGCGGCATCGTGGATCACCTGAAGCGCCTGCTCCGCCGTCTTGCCCACCGCGAAGGTTCCGCCGTGCATCTTGGACTGCTGGGGGCGGCATCCGATGTGCGCGACCACGGGAATGCCGGCGCGCGACATTCTTGAAACGAGCGGCGCCCAGCTGCGGTCGACCTCCACCTTCACGCAGTCGGCCATGCCCTCGGTCATGAAGCGCGCCGCGTTGTGCAGCGCCTGGTCTTCGTTGGCCTGGTAGCTCATGAAGGGCATGTCGGCCATCACCACGCGACCTGATGCGCCGCGCTTGACCGCGGCCGTGAGCGTGACCATGAAGTCGAGCGGCGCATGGATCGTGCCGGGCAGGCCC
>JBIIOC010000112.1:0-5924 GCA_044337135.1 Phycisphaerales bacterium
ACGACCTCCGACCCTCCCCTATCGCACGCCAATGAGCTGATCGCGCAGGTCCGCCGCCTGCTGGGCAAGCGGATCAGTCTCGCCAAGCACGGTGGCGAGATCCGCCGCCACTGCGATCACGGCCTTGCGCGCTTCCTCGTCGCGATCGAGCGTGGCGAGACAGTCTGCCCGATCCAGAGCCACCAGCCCCAGAAGCTGCAGCCGCCACGGAGCCTCCTGCTTCATGCGCAGCCATGCCTGCACATCCACTCCGCGCAGAGCCCGCGTGTAGTGCTCAACCGCGGGGCCACATTCTCCCCTCGCCTTCTCCAGCGTGGCAAGCGTGGCCCACGCCTCCGCTGGCACCTCGCCCGACAGAAGCTCGCGAGCCTCCACCGCGGCGCGCAGGCGCGTCTCCTGCTTCAGCACGTTCGTCTCGCCTGCGGCCATGCGGATGCGGGCATGCTGCTCCAGCACGAGCGGCTCGCAGGACTGCGCTGCGGTCGGCTTCGCGAGCGCCTCGCACAGGCTGTCGCTCCAGGCCAGCGCCTCGGCCAGTTGCCCCAGCGCGAGCAGCGCCTCGCCCCGCAGGACCGCGGTTCGCATCGAATCCTCGGACTTGGCGACCGTGCGCGCGTCCAGCGACGCGGTCGCCTGCACCACGGCCTCCGGACCCCGCTCCACCCACGCCACGGCAAGAGGATCCCGCGTATCGGGAACCACCTCGGGCATCACCGTCGGGCGCACCTCCTCCAGCACAACGACGGGCGGGATCTCCGCCATCGGCGCCCGCTCCGCAAGGACGATCGAGCGATACGCGATCCACGCGCCGACACCCAGCAGTACCAGCGCAAACACCAGCGCGAGCAGCACGGCACGAACCGACGCCCGGCCTCGCCGCGCACCGCGCATCAGAATTGCCGCAGGAAGCGCACGTCGTTCTCGAAGAGCCAGCGGATGTCGCTGATGCCATGCCGACGCATCGCGATGCGCTCGACGCCCAGGCCGAACGCGAAGCCGGTGAATTCCTCGGGATCCACGCCGACCGACTGCAGCACCGCCGGATCGACCATGCCGCAGCCGCCCAGTTCGACCCAACGCCACTGTCCCTTGATCTTCATCTTCATGTCCACCTCGGCGCTCGGCTCGGTGAACGGGAAGAAGCTGGGGCGCATGCGCACCTCGGCCTCGGGACCGAAGCACGCTCGGGCGAAGTGCCAGAGCGTGGTCTTCAGGTCGACCATGGTCACGCCGCGATCCACGTACAGCCCCTCGATCTGGTGGAACATGCTGTAGTGCGTGGCGTCATGCGTGTCGGGCCGATACACGCGCCCCACCGCGACCACCTTCAGTGGCGGCTTGTGCGCCTCCATGGCGCGGATCTGCACGGTGCTGGTCTGCGTGCGCAGCAGTCGCCGCACGCCACCCTGCTCGGCCATGTAGAAGTTGTCCGTCGGCTCACGCGCGGGGTGCCCCTCGGGAATGTTGAGCGCGGTGAAGTTGTGCCACTCGTCCTCGACCTCGGGCCCCTCGGCCACCTCGAAGCCCATGCGGCCGAAGATCTGCACGATGTCCGCGATGGTGCGGCTGAGGATGTGGCGCCGGCCCTCACCGACCGGCAGGCCCGGCTCCGTCAGGTCGATGGAAGGGCCCGCTGCGGCACCAGTCCCCACCGCCGACTTGCGCGACTCGAACGCCGCCTCGAGCGCCTGCTTCAGGGCGTTCAGCCGCTTGCCGAGCGCCGGCTTCTGATCCTGCGGCGCGGTCTTCAGGGCCTCCATCAGGTCCTTCAGGCGGCCGTTCGCACCGATCCACGCGATGCGCCAGGCCTCCAGCGCCGCGACATCGGCCGCAGCCGCGGCAGCCGCCAGCGCCTCGCTCTCGAGCTGTTCGATCTGCTGCAGCACGACGCGAGTTTACCGAGGCGATGCCTTGGCGCGCCGCAACCGTACCCGCTTTTCGGGACTCCCCGTGCCAGATTCGTGACGGCAGGAGCATGGCTTCAGCATGAACTCGCCGAATCGGCGATCCTCCGGCCATGACGATCCTCCGCAGTCTCCTTGCGATGCATTTCCTCGCGCTTCTGACCGCGCTTGCCGCGCCCCAGCAGTCCCCCCCACCCGGCTCCGAGACCCGCCAAGACGAGCGCCGGGAAAGGCGCGAGCAGAGAGAGGGGCGCCGACCGGAGGCATCCTCAGCGGACTCCGACGATCGCGGCGACACCGGCGAAAGCGAGGAAGTCGACGAGGCCACGGACGCCAAGCCCTCCAAGGACCAGTACAGGAGCCCCTACTCGCTCAAGTTCAAGTACCCGATCGAGCAGCTGCTCTTCGATCGTCACTCCGAACGCGGCAGCCCGGCCTTCCAGAGCGCAACCCCCGAGCACGATTGGTACAGCGAGGCCGTGCGCAAGAAGAGCGGTGGCTGGGGGGTGGAGCCACGCAGGTTCGACTGTCCCGCCGAGGCGCGCGACAAGCCCGCCGACTGGAAACGCGAGCGCATCATCGCGGGTGCCTCACGCTTCATTGGCTACGACTATCAGCACCACCATGTGCCCGACTGGAATCCGCCCCAGAACTGGCCATGGAACAAGTGCTGCGCGGGCCGCCAGAGCAAGGGGGTGGATTGCAGCAACTTCAGTGGCTGGAACTACAACTGGGGCCTTGGCATCCACCTGAACACCGCCATCCGCACGCAGGCGCAGCAGGCCAGCGTGAAGGGCGAGCGCGGCGAGTTGCACGCCAAGGTGATCAAGCGACCCGAGGGCGAGCCAGACCAGTGGTACGAGCAGCTGTGCAAGACGCTGCAGCCCGGCGACCTGCTCTACATCATGGACAACAAGCGCACCAAGGTGACGCACGTCATCATGTGGATCGGCGAGTGCGGTCAGAGCCCCGACGGCACGCCGTTGATCATGGATTCGACCGGCGGCAAGATCAAGGATTGCGAGGGGCACGCCATTCCATGCGGCATCCACCTGCGGCCCTTCAAGAAGGGCAGCTGGTACCACAAGAGCTTCTCGCACGCGCATCGCTGGGTGGAGTAGGCGCGCAACCCCTCGCGAAAGCGCACCATGAGAGACCAAAACGAAACGCCCCGAGCGGGATCACCGCTCGGGGCGTGCATTGCAGTCTCAGGCGCCTGCCAGAAGGTGGTCGATAACGACCTCCGACCCTCTCTCAGGCGGCGGTCTTCTTGGCAGCTGCCGCTTCCTTCGCCTTCTTGGCGAAGGCCGCGCGCTTGTCGGCGCGCTTGCGGCGGTGACCCGCGCGGCCGCTGATCTGGCTGCCGCTCTCGGCTCCCACCAGCTGCAGCAGCACCAGGTCGGTGCCGTCGCCCAGGCGACGCTTGTCCAGCTTCACCACGCGGGTGTAGCCACCCGCGCGATCCGCGAACTTCGGCGCGACCTTGCTGATCAGGTGCTCGATCAGTCGGGGCGCCTTGCGGATCTCGCCGTAGCGGTTGAACTCGATCGCGTCGGCCGAGGGCAGCTCCCAGAACTCGCTGGTCTTGCGCGCCTCGGGCACGTTCGGATCGGCCACCCACGCGAAGACCTTGCGGTCGTTCAGCCGGCTCTGCAGCAGGCGTCGCGTGGCAAGGCTCTTGCCCTTGGCCGCGGTGATGAGCTTCTCGACGAAAGGCTGCACCGCCTTGGCCTTGGCCATGGTGGTCTCGATCTGCCCGTGCTCGAAGAGGCCAGCCGCCAGGTTGCGCAGCATGGCGCGACGGTGGTCTTCCTTGATGCAGAGCTGCTTGCCGCTGATCTTGTGTCGCATGACGGTCTCCTTGGCTCAGGCGCTCAGGCCTTGGCCTCTTCAGTGATGGGCTCGAAGCCCTCGGGAAGGGTCATGGCCAGGCCAAGCCCCTGCTCCTCCAGGCGGGTCTTCACTTCCTTCAGGCTGGTGCGGCCGAACGCGCGCAGCTCCAGCAGGTCGGTTTCGGTCTTCTGCACGAGCTCCCAGATCCAGCGGATCTTGCCGCTCTCGAGGCAGTTGCTGCTGCGCACCGAGAGGTCAAGTGCCGCGACGGGCTGGTTCAGGCGTCGCGAAAGCTCCGCCTCGCTGTCCTGGGCCTGCGCGATGTTGTCCGGCATCACGTCGTCGCCCTCGTTGTCGTACAGGACGAAGGGATTCAGGTGCTTGCGCAGGATCTTGGCTGCCTCGACCATCGCCATGTCCGGCGTGATCGTGCCGTTGGTCCAGATGTCCAGCACCAGCTTGTCGTAGTTGGTGCGCTGGCCGACGCGGGTGTCCTCGACGCGGTAGCGCACGCGCAGCACGGGGCTGAACACGGCGTCGACCGGGATCACGCCGATCTCCTGCTCGTCCATCTTGTTCCACTGCTCGCTGGCCGGCATGTAGCCACGGCCCTTCTGCACGGTGAACTCGATGGCGAACTCGCGCTTCTCGGTCAGCGTGGCGAGAACCTTCTCGGGGTTGTAGATCGAGATGCTGCTGTCGCTCTCGATCAGGTCGCCGGTGACCTCGCCCGGGCCTTCGGCCAGCAGGCGCATGGTCTTCGGGGTGTCGTCCTGCATGCTCACGACGAGCTGCTTCACGTTCAGGATGATGTCGGTCACATCCTCCATGACGCCAGGCAGGCTGGTGAACTCGTGGGTCACGCCCGCGATCTTCACGCCGGTGATGGCGGCACCCTCGAGGCTCGAGAGCAGGATGCGACGAAGACCGTTGCCGACGGTCGTGCCGAAGCCACGCTCGAACGGCTCCGCGATGAAGCGGCCGAAGGTGGGCGTGAGGCTGGACCGGTCGACGGTCACGCGCGATGGAAGTTCAAGTCCGCGCCAACGAACGTGCATGGTGAGTCTCCAGATTCCGGCAGTGTCCTGAACAGGAATCCCTGCGGCTTCGCGAGGTCGGCCGGCCCTGCCGGGGCGGTCGGGCGCGCCTCTTCTGTGCCGAGGGGAGTGACGAATCGTGCATGGTAGGCCCCCGCGGGCCCACCTCCAAGCCCCTCCCGCGTGGCGGGAAAGGGCCTGAAACGGTCAGACGCGGCGCTTCTTGGGCAGGCGGCAGCCGTTGTGCGGAATCGGGGTGTGATCCTCGATCGCCAGCACCTTCAGGCCGTTGGCCTGCAGGCCGGTGACCGCGCTCTCGCGGCCCGGACCCGGGCCCTTGAGCCGCACCTCGACCTCGCGCATCCCGAGTCGCTTGACCTTGCCGGCCACCTTCTCGGCGGCGCGGCTGGCGGCGAACGGGGTGCTCTTGCGGGCGCCCTTGAAGCCGACGCTGCCGGCCGAGTCCCACGCCAGGGTCTCGCCGTTCACGTCGGTGATGGTGATCATGGTGTTGTTGAAGGACGCGGTCACCACCGCGATGCCCTTCGCCACGTTCTTGCGGACCTTCTTCTTGCTTGCCATTGTTCTGCTCCTGGATCAGGGCTGGATCAGCCCTTCACGCCCTTCTTGCCCGCCACGGTGCGCTTCTTGCCCTTGCGGGTGCGGGCGTTGGTGCGGGTGCGCTGGCCACGCACGGGGAGGCCCTTGCGATGGCGCTCGCCGCGGTAGCACTTGATGTCCTTGAGGCGCTGCACGTCCTGACCCACCTGACGACGCAGCGCGCCCTCGACCACGTAGCCGGAGTCGATGCACTGCGCGATGCTGGCCAGCTCCTTGTCGTCGAGGGTGTTCGCGCGACGATCGCCGTCGACGCCCACCTTCGCGAGGATGTCCTTGGCGACCTTGGCGCCGATGCCGTGGATGTACTGCAGCGCGTAGTAGATCTTCTTGCGCTCTGGAATGTCGATGCCGGCGAGACGTGGCATGGTTCGGTGCTCCTCGGTTTCAGCCCTGGCGCTGCTTCAGGCGCGGGTTCTTCTTGTTGATGACGAATCGCTTGCCCTTGCGGACGACGATCTGACAGTCGCGGGTGCGTCGCTTGATGCTGCTTCGGACCTTCATGGTGTTTCCTCGTTCAGTAGCGGTAGAC
>JBIIOC010000113.1:0-5922 GCA_044337135.1 Phycisphaerales bacterium
CGCAAGATCACGGGCCAGAACCCGATCATGATCAAGGCGAAGAAGGCCGTGAGCAACTTCAAGGTGCGCGAGGGTTCGCCCAGCGCGTTCATGGTGACCCTGCGGCGCGACCGCATGTGGGGCTTCCTGGACCGGCTGATCAACCTGGCCATCCCCCGCATCAAGGACTTCCGCGGCGTGAGCGACAAGAGCTTCGACCGTGGTGGCAGCTGGGCGATGGGTCTCACCGAGCAGGCCGTGTGGCCCGAGATCAACATGGCCAACGTCACCTTCAGCCACGGCATGCACGTGAACGTGGTGTTCGAGAACAGCGATCCCAAGATGAGCCGCTTCGTGCTCGCCGAGCTCGGCATGCCCTTCGTGCAGCCCGAGGAAAAGCAGGCCAAGAAGGCCTGAACCGGAGAAGACCCATGGCCAGCAAGCGAACCTTCGTCAAGATGTCCCAGAAGCCCAAGTTCAGCACCCGCAAGCGAAGCCGCTGCGAGATCACGGGCCGCGGTCGCGGCGTGTATCGCAAGTTCCGCGTGTGCCGTCACATGCTGCGCGAGCTCGCGCTCCAGGGCATGGTGCCCGGCATGCGCAAGGCCAGCTGGTGAACCCCGAGCAGAAGAGGAACCCAACATGCCCCTTCACGATCTCACCGCCGACATGCTGACCCGCATCCGCAACGCGGTTTCCAACCGCGCGCGGCAGGTCATGGTGCTGGACAACAAGCTCAACCGCGGCGTCGCCAAGGTCCTCCACGAGGAGGGCTACATCCGCGGCTTCGAGACCATCGCGGACGGCCGCGGAGGACTCATCCGTCTCGACCTGAAGTACGGCCCGGACGGCCAGAGCGTGATCGGCTCGATCGATCGCGTGAGCAAGGCCGGCCGCCGCGTCTATTCGGGCGTCGAACAGTTGCCCCGTCCCCAGCAGGGCCTGGGCATCGCCATCGTCACCACGAGCCGCGGCGTCATGAGCGACCGCGCCTGCCGCGAGGCACGCCTGGGCGGCGAAGTCGTCGCGCTGGTCAGCTGAGAAAGGACAGGAACCACCCATGAGCCGCATCGGACGAAAGCCCGTCACCGTGCCCGCCGGCGTGAAGGTGCAGGTCAACGCCAGCACCCGCGTCATCGACGTGCAGGGCCCCAAGGGCAAGCTCTCCTTCACCCACCGTCCCGAGGTCAAGGTCGCCTACAGCGACGCCGACAAGGCGATCACCTGCGACATGGATCCCGCGATCGTCGAGCTGGGCAGCAACAAGGCCTTCTGGGGAACCACCCGGTCGGTGCTGAACGGCATGATCGAGGGCGTCACCAAGGGCTACGAGAAGAAGCTCGAGATCGTCGGCGTGGGCTGGAGCGCCCGCATCGCCGGCAAGAAGCTTTCCCTCACCCTGGGCTACGCCAACACGATCGAGCTGGCCATCCCGGCCGGCGTGAACGTGAATGTCAACGGCGCCCTCGTGGAGCTGAGCGGCCCGGACAAGCAGGCCGTCGGCGCCTTCGCGAGCCAGATCCGCTCGCAGCGCAAGCCCGAGCCCTACAACGGCAAGGGCGTCAAGTACACCGACGAAGTGATTCAGCGCAAGCAGGGCAAGGCCTTCGGCAGCTGATCCAAGGAGCAGAACCACCATGCCATCCGCAGCCATCCAGAAGAAGGTTCGCCGCGCCCGCCGCAAGATCGGCCTGCGCAAGCGCATCAACGGCACGCCGGAGCGTCCGCGCCTGACCGTGTTCCGTTCGCTCAAGCACATCTACGCCCAGGTCATCGACGACGTGTCGGGCCGCACGCTCGCCAGCGCGAGCGATCAGGCCGGCAAGGGCGGCAAGGCCGTGAAGGCCAAGACTGGCAGCGCCAAGAGCGTGGGCACGACCCTCGCCGAGCGCGCGAAGAAGGCGGGCGTCACCAAGGTGGTGTTCGACCGCAACGGCTACATCTATCACGGCCGCGTGAAGGCGCTGGCCGACGGCGCCCGCGAGGGCGGCCTGCAGTTCTGAAACACGAGGACCAACCATGAGCGGCAAGTTCGAAGAACGAGACAGCGACTCCACGACCGTGGGCGTGTATCGCACCAGCTCCACCGTGGCCGGCGGCCGTCGGTTCAGCTTCAGTGCCCTGGTCGTCGTGGGCGACAAGAACGGCAGCGCGGGCATGGGCTACGCGAAGAGCAACCAGGTCCCGCAGAGCGTGGAGAAGGCCCAGAAGGAAGGTCGCCGCAAGATGCGCCGCTTCCCGCTGCAGGGCCGCACGATTCCGCACGCGGTCGAAGGCCGCTTCGGCGCGAGCAAGGTGCGTCTGGTTCCGGCCGCGCCGGGCACCGGCGTCATCGCTGGCGCCGCGGTCCGCGCGATCCTCGACATGATCGGCGTGCAGGACTGCCTGACCAAGTGCTACGGCAGCAGCAATCCCAAGAACCTGGTGAAGGCCACCTTCGCCGCCCTCGATCGCCTGCGCACGCGCGAGCAGGTCGAGAGCGTGCGTGGCGTGACGCTTGGCACCACCGTGGTGGAGGACGCGATCCGCAAGGGCGCGGCCGCCATGCCCGCGGCGCGAAGCGGCGAGAAGGCGCAGGCCCCCGTGAACACCGTTGGCGATGATCGCCGCGGCGGTCGCGGTGGCCGTGGCGGTCCGGGCCGTGGCGGCCCCGGCCGTGGTCGCGGCGGATTCGATGGCGGCGCACCGAGCGCACCCAGCGCGCCTGCCGCTCCGGAGAGCGCGGGCGACGCCCCGGCTGCCGGCTGATTCCGAACACGAGACGAAGACAGGAGATTCCTCCCATGATGATCCATGACATCACTGCCAAGGTCGGCGCGCACAAGAAGCGAACGCGTGTCGGTCGCGGCGAAGGCAGCGGCAAGGGCGGCACCAGCGGCCGCGGCCACAAGGGCGCCAAGAGCCGCGCCGGTTGGAGCAGCCGTCCCGGCTACCAGGGCGGCAGCACGCCGATCGCGCGTCGCTTCCCCAAGCGTGGCTTCTCGAACGCCGGCTTCCGAACCCTCTTCCACGAGGTCAACGTGCAGGCTCTGGAGAAGCACTTCTCCAGCGGCGCCACCGTCGACGCGAAGGCGCTCGTCGAGAAGGGTCTGATCCGCGACGTGAAGCTGCCCGTGAAGGTGCTCGGTACCGGCGACCTGACCAAGAAGCTCACCGTGAACGCGGCGAAGTTCAGCGCCACGGCGAAGACCAAGATCGAGAAGGCCGGCGGCAGCGCCGTGGCGGCCTGACCGGAACCCCCGCGCAGTGATCCAGGCCGCAGCGAACATCTTCCGCATTCCTGACCTGCGCAACCGCGTGCTTTTCACGCTGGCGATGCTGGTGATCTATCGCGTGGGCTTCTGGATCCCGCTCGTGGGCGTGGATCAGACGCAGCTTGCGGAGGCCGCCGAGAAGGCAAGCGAGAACGCGACCGGCTTCGGTCGCATCGTGCAGTTCGCCAGCATCTTCTCGGGCGGCAGCCTTCAGCAGAGCACCATCTTCGGCCTGGGCATCATGCCCTACATCACCGCGGGCATCATCTTCCAGCTGCTTGGGCAGGTGCTCCCTGGCCTGCAGGAACTCAAGAAGGAAGGCGCCGGTGGCCAGCAGAAGCTCGCCGAATGGACCCGCTACGCCGCCGTCGGTCTGTGCATCTTCCAGGGCTGGATGTGGCTGAGCTACCTGCGCGCGCAGAACCTGGTGCAGCCGCAGTTCGACCAGGGCAGCGCGCTGATCGTCTTCTACGTGTCCGGCTTCTGCGCACTGACCGCCGGCAGCCTCTTCCTGATGTGGCTGGGCGAGCAGATCGACAAGTACGGCATCGGCAACGGCGTCAGCATCATCCTGACCACGGGCATCCTGGCCCGCATGCCCGACGCCGTGATGTGGGTGGCGAGCAACTTCGATCCGCGCCAGACGAGCGATGCCGAGGGCAAGGTGGGCCTGGTGGGCCTGCTGCTCCTGGTCGGCGGCTTCTTCGCGGTCACCGCGGGCGCGATCATCATCACCGTCGCCCAGCGCCGCATCCCGATCCAGCAGGCCAAGCACACCGTCGGTCGCAAGGTCTACGGCGGCCAGAAGCTCTACCTGCCACTTCGCCTGAACCACGCGGGCGTGATGCCGATCATCTTCGCGAGCAGCTTCATGGTCTTCCCCAGCGCGTTCTTCGGCTGGCTCGCCAGCAGCGCGCAGGCGGGTGGTGAGGTCGGTTGGCTCGGTCGCGTGTCGATCTTCCTGAGCGAGGCCTTCCAGAGCGGCGCGTATCCCTACGTGATCCTGGAGATCACGCTGATCTACTTCTTCAGCTACTTCTGGACCACCGTGCAGTTCAGCCCCGACGAGATGTCGAAGCAGCTGCGCGATCACGGCAGCATGATTCCGGGCATCCGCCCCGGTCCGTTCACCGCGGACTATCTGGAGCGGATCATGGAGCGCATCACCTACGTGGGCGCGGGCTTCCTGGCGGTCATTGCGATCATTCCGACACTCGTCACCCAGCAACTCGGCATTCCGTTCAACGTGAGCCAGTTCCTTGGTGGCACGGGCCTGCTGATCGTGGTCAGCGTGGGCCTCGACGTGCTGCAGCGCATCGAGGCGCAGCTCCTCATGCGCAACTACGCAGGCTTCCTTTCGGGCGCCGGCGAGCCGAACGGTCCGCGGATCCGGAGCGCGCGCGCATGATCGACGCGGCTCCCAAGACCGGCATCGCGCGCTCCTGGTGGGTGCGCCTGGACACTGGCGCCGCCGAGCGCCTGAGTGGCCGTCCGGCCGAGCAGCGGGGGCCCCGCACGCCGCGCCAGTCGGCGGAGATCCGCAGCCAGGCCGAGATCGAACTGATGTCCGAGGCAGGTCGCGTGGCCGCACTGGCGCTCCGTGCGGCGTCGGCCGCGTGCGTGCCTGGTGCGACGACTGCCGCGGTGGATGGTGCTGCGGGTGGCGTGATCGCCGCCGAGCGCTGCGAGCCCGCGTTCCTGGGCCTGCGAACCGCGCCCGAGGCGCCTGCCTTCCCGGCGGCGACCTGCGTGAGCGTGAACGAGCAGGTCGTGCACGGCGTTCCCGGCGAGCGTCGCCTGCTCGAGGGTGACGTGGTGAAGATCGATTGCGGCGTTCGGTGTCGTGGCTGGTGTGCCGATGCCGCGGTGACCGTGGCCGTTGGCCGCGTGTCAGACGACTCGCTGGCCATGATCGCCCGAGCGCGTGCCATGCTTGACGAGGCCGTCGCGATGGTTGCGCCCGGCCGTCGCTGGAGCCAGATCGCCGAGCGCCTGCAGTGCATGGCGCTCGAGGGTGGCTACGGGCTGCTGACCGAGCTCATCGGGCATGGCATCGGCCGTCGCCTGCACGAGTGGCCCGAGGCCCCGAATTCGCTGAGCCGCTCGCTTCTGACCCATCGCGACTTCACGCTGCTGCCGGGCATGACGCTCGCCATCGAACCGATGGTCGCGATGCTCGGCGGATCGCCCGTGCGCCGCGACGAGGACGGTCACCCGATGGGCGTGGCCACCCGCGTGGCCGCCGACGGCTGGACCGTCGAGGCCCTCAATGGCCTGCCGAGCGCGCACTTCGAGCACACCATCGCGGTGACCCGCGACGGTGCGCGTGTCCTGACCCGCCTGTCGGAAGGAGTCCGCTGAATGGGCAAGGACGACAAGATCACCCTGGACGCCGAGGTCACCGAGGCCCTGCCGGACGCCATGTTCAAGGTGCGCCTGCAGAACAACCAGGAGATCCTCGCCTACGTGAGCGGCAAGATGCGGAAGTTCTTCATCCGCATCCTGCCCGGCGACAAGGTCACCATCGAACTCAGCCCCTACGACATGACCAAGGGGCGCATTGTCTACCGCTACTGAACGAGGAAACACCATGAAGGTCCGAAGCAGCATCAAGCGACGCACCCGCGACTGTCAGATCGTCGTCCGCAAGGGCAAGCGATTCGTCATCAACAAGAAGAACCCGCGCCTG
>JBIIOC010000114.1:0-5906 GCA_044337135.1 Phycisphaerales bacterium
TGACGCTACCGTCGCTCAGGGTCTGATCCGAGAGCTTGAAGCGGAAGTTGCCAGTGGTGCTGCCGTTCAGGTAGTTGGCGTAACCGAACACGCTGCGCTGCGAGGTGCTGGTGCCCAGGGTGCCCATCTCGACGGCCATGCCGCAGAGGAACTTGGTGCCCGCGGTGTTGTACACGGCCGAACCCGCGCGGTTGCCCGAGGTGCTCGAGGCGCTGGCGCAGAACTGGCTGTACTCAGCCCAGAAGATGTCGTCGCCCGCGTTGCGAGCAGCCCACTGGGCCGACAGGTCCTGGTACATGAAGCGGCTGCCGGTGCTGGTGTTGCTGCCGGTGATCTGCAGACCCTGACCGGTCTGGCCAGCCGGACGGCCAGCAGCGATCTTGTAGTTCGTGGCCAGGGGGTTGTTGCCCGTGGTGCCCGAGCTGTAGGTGTACCAGCCGCCCTGACCCTGAATACCACCGACGCCAGTGCTGATGTTGCCAACGGTGTAGCTGGAGCCGTTGCTGTCGCTGGTCCAGTTGCTGGAGTACAGCGAGGTGTTCTTCGCAGCCACGCCGCGCATCGCGTCGAGCTGAGCGCGCGAGAAGGTGCCGATCATGCGGGCTTCGCCGCCGTCGATCACGTTCGCGAACAGGGCATCACGGTCCACGTTGCCGGCCAGAGCGCTGCCCGACAGGACAACAGCCGCCACAGAAGCAAGTCCGATCTTGTTCATTTGGGAACTCCGAGTGAAAGGGGGAAGGGAAACGAGAGTGGGCTGGGAAAGCCCGAGGGGAACACTTTGACCTCGCCGGAGTGCGGACCTGCTGGGAATGCTGGGCCGAGAGCCGACGAAGACTCGTGCAACGTAGCCCGGTTTGAAGGGGGCGCAAAATGTTCATCAGGGTTTTCCGGTTTTCGTGGCTTTTGGGGAACATGACCGGTCTGCCAGAGCTGGAAACAGCGCGAAAATCGCTGTTTCCTGAAATGCGGACCGGTTCAAGGCAGCTCCGCTGGGCGTCCAAAAAGTCTCATAAAACGCAGCTTTCATGGCTAAAATGGTCATTCGCTCTTTCCAGGACCGTTCGAGACAGTCGTTCGCATGGAAATCTTCTGGGCGCGCTCCTTTGCGGCCCTGAGCCAGCGCCGTGCGAACTGAAATTCCACCGCCAGGATCGCCAAGCCAGCGGGAATCACGACGATGGCCGGCCCGGGCGTGACGATCATCAGCACGCCGACGGCCAGCACGGTGCCGCCGATGAGTCCCACCGCAATGCGTCGCAGCGTTCGCACGGTGCCGTTTGGAACATCGCTGGCTTCGCGTGCCAGGCTGCCGAGCGGCTCGTTGGGGCCGCTTGGTACGTCGGGTGCACGGCTAGCATCCGGTTTTTGGAGATCCTGATCCATGCCTGCTCCTTCCAACGCCAACGAAACCACCCAGATCATCTACTCCATGCAGGGAGTGGCCAAGGAGATCGACCGAAAGCCGATCCTGAAGGACATTTCGCTCTCGTACTACTACGGGGCCAAGATCGGCGTTCTGGGCCTGAATGGCAGCGGCAAGAGCACCCTGCTCAAGATCATGGCTGGGGTCGACAGGAACTTCGAGGGCAAGGTCTGGTCCGCACAGGGCTACGAGATTGGCTATCTGGAGCAGGAGCCGCTGCTGGGCGAGACCCGCACCTGCATCGAGGTGGTGCGCGAGGGCGCCAAGGCCACCTTTGATCTGCTGGCCGAGTACGACCGCCTGAACGAGAAGCTGGCTGAGCCGCTCGAGGCCGACGAGATGGAGAAGGTGCTCAATCGGCAGGCCGAGGTGCAGGAGAAGCTGGACAAGATCGACGCCTGGAGCGTGGACAACCAGCTTCAGATGGCGATGGAGGCGTTGCGCTGCCCACCGCCAGACCAGCCGATGAACACCTGCTCCGGCGGCGAAAAGCGTCGCGTGGCGCTGTGCCGGCTGCTGCTTCGAAAGCCGGACATCCTGCTGCTGGACGAGCCCACGAACCACCTGGATGCCGAGAGCGTGGGCTGGCTCGAGCAGTACCTGAAGCGCTACGAGGGCACCGTGATCGCGGTGACGCACGACCGGTACTTCCTGGACAACGTGGCTGGCTGGATCCTGGAGCTCGACCGAGGCGAGGGCATTCCGTACAAGGGCAACTACACCGGCTGGCTGGAGCAGAAGCAGAAGCGCCTGGCGATCGAGGAGAAGCAGGAGGGGCAGCGCCAGAAGACGCTCGCTCGCGAGCTGGACTGGATCCGGCAGAACCCGAAGGGTCGCCAGGCCAAGAGCAAGGCGCGCGTGGCCAGCTACGAACAGTTGCTGGCGCAGGATTCCAAGGCCAAGGCGAAGGAGATCGAGATCTTCATTCCCGCAGGGCCGCGCCTTGGCAACGTGGTGGTGCAGGCGAAGGAGGCGGGCAAGTCCTTCGGCGAGCGCATGCTGCTCGATGGCGCGAACTTCGAGATTCCGCCGGGGGCGGTGGTCGGGATCATCGGACCCAACGGCGCGGGCAAGACCACGCTGTTCAAGATGATCACGGGCCACGAGAAGGCGGATTCCGGAGAGTTCCGCGTGGGTGACACGGTGAAGTTGGCTTACCTCGAGCAGACGCGCGACACGCTGAAGGATTCCGAGAGCGTGTGGCAGGCCATTTCCGGTGGCAGCGAGATGATCCGACTGGGTGGCGCCGAGGTGAACAGCCGTGCGTACGTGAGCCGCTACGGCTTCACGGGTTCAGACCAGCAGAAGCAGGTGGGTGTGCTGAGCGGCGGTGAGCGCAATCGCGTGCACCTGGCGCGCATGCTCACGAGCGGTGCGAACGTGATCCTGCTGGACGAGCCGACCAACGATTTGGATGTGAACACGATGCGCGCGCTGGAGGAGGCGATCCAGAACTTTGCCGGCGTGGTGCTGGTGATCAGCCACGATCGGTGGTTCCTGGACCGCGTGGCCACGCACATCCTGGCGTTCGAGGGAGACAGCAAGGTGTTCTTCTTCCCGGGCTCGTGGACCGAGTACGAGGAAGATCGACGCAAGCGCCTGGGATTGGGTGCGGATGCCGCGCCCACGCGCATCGCCTATCGCAAGCTCACCCGCGCGTGAGTGAGGAAAGAGGGTCGGAGGTCGTTATCGGCGGCCCGCCGCCGATAACGACCTCCGACCCTCTCACTTCCAGTCGAGGCCCTCGTGCAGGCCCGTGCCCAGATTCACCGCGCCCTGCGGCGTGACGGCGATCGCATCCTCGATGCGGATTCCGCCGATCGCGTGCGAGTACAGGCCGGGCTCGATCGTGATCACATCGCCTGTCACGAGCTCCGGTCCGCCACGGTCGAGCAGGGGCGGCTCATGCACATCCAGTCCAAGACCGTGTCCGGTTCCATGAACCATGCCACACCAGCCGGCAGGTGCGTCTGAGGGAGGCAGTCCCATGCCGTAGCCAGCGGCCTCGATCGCCGCCCGTGTGGCCGCATGCACGGCCTCGCCAGTCACGCCCGTGCGCACTGCGGCGGTCGCAGCCGCCTTCGCTCGGACCACCGTGGCGTGCATGCGAGCAACGTCGGGCGGCACCTCGCCATGTACCACGCAGCGCGTGCTGTCGCCCCAGTAGCCGGTGGCCTTGCTGCGGGGAAAGATGTCGATGATCACCGGCTCGCCGGTGCGCAGGGGACCCGTGCCGTCATGGTGACAGTCGCCGCCTTGCGGGCCGCCAGCCACGATCGAGCGTGGATTGTCGAAGCCCTCGCGTGCCAGGAACGCGTCGATCTCGCCGCGCACGCGCTCGCTGGTGAGTGCCTCGCCCGCGTGCATGAGCGTGCCGTCCGCGCGCGCGGAGGCACGCGCGACCAGACGACAGGCGAGCTCGATCGCGCGCTCGGTCATGGCCTGCGAGGTGCGCATGGCGGCAAGTTCCTGCTCGTCCTTGGCGCGTCGATCGGCGATGAAGAGGGAAGGTTCGCAGCGCAGCGCGATGCCAGCCTGGGTCAGGTGATGCGCGAAGATTGCAGGGAAAGTGCGGTCGGCAACGGCCTTGCGCACGCCGGCGCGGCGCAGGCATTCCGCCAGTGCCTGCGCGGTGGCGGTCTCGCGATCGCCGCTGAGCCCACCCGACGGCTCGAAGTCCCTTGGGCAGGCGAAGGCATCGGCGCGCGCGTGGGCACGAGCGCGGTCCATCTCGATGTCGCGCAGGATGAGCGTGCGGGTTCGCCTGTCGCGGCCCGCGCCCCACTCCATGATCGCCACCGGATCCCCCACGCGGAAACGGATCCGATGGAACAGCAGCATGTTGCTGGCGGGAACGCCTGCCATCACGATCGCCTCGTCGTTGCCGATCATGGCCGCAGAATAGGGTCGGAGGTCGTTATCGGCGCCCCACCTATCCGTGAGCATTCACCTCGATCCGCGCCCTCATGATTCGACGCGAGCGATCCAACGCCTCGAGTTGATCGCGTGTCTCACGCGCTGCCTGTGAGTCAGCGCGTCGGCGGACCGGTCTGCCTGCGCACATGCTCGCGAACTCCGCCTCGAACTCCTCCGGCAGCGGATGCTTCAGGAGATCGGGCCGCCAATGCTCCATTTCGAGCGGCAAGCGCGTCACCTCGGGCCACCCGGCAGGCGCTCCCACGTTGGAGGCCGAACCATGCAGCCATGCGGTTGCGCGCTGCACCAGCCCGGCCTTCACGGGGTTCCGCTCCACGTACACCACCGAGCGCAGCAGTCGATCGATCGAGATTGGGAAGCTCTTGAAGCGGCCGCCGTACACGCTGCCATGTCCGCGCGTGCCAGTGCGTGATCGAAAGCCGACCGCGTGAGTCGTTTCCAGTCGATGCATGAAGCGGGAGAGGTGCTTCGAATCATGCGGGCGCAGAACGAGATGCCAATGGTTCGGCATCAGGCACCAGGCGGTGATCTCCATGCTTCCCTCGCGCTGCGCCCACCCGAGCAGCGCGGCGAAATGGTCGTATTCCGCGCGGCTCTCGAAGAGCGGTGTGCGGTCTGTCCGCCGGTTCATCACGTGCGTGTAGTCGTGGCATAACGCGGGTCGGGGCGCGCGTGGCATCTCGCGATTCTCGCGGCCTCGAATCAACGCCCTCGATCATCAGGCTGTTTTTCCGAACGATTCCATCGAAGCCAGGAATCGCTCGAAGCGCCTGCCGTGCCATGCGGTCCTGCTGTGCGTCGCGGTGAAGAGCAGGGCGGATTCTCGTGCGGGGCCGAGAACGACCTCCGACCCTCGACCCCCGCCTATTCGCCGATAACGACCTCCGACCCTCGGCCCTCGCTCACTCGCTCTCGTCGTCCTGGACCAGCTCTTCCTCGAGCGGATCGATGTCGTGCTCGGATCGCGTGAAGCCCTTCGCGGCCTGCTGGCACAGCTCCGCAAGAGTCTGGTGCAGCCCCTCGTGGTCCGGGTGAGCATCAAGCTTCGCAAGCACGTCGTCGATCTGCTTGTCGAGGTCGTGTCCCGCGTCGACGGTCTCGATCGCGAAGTTTCCGAGTTCCTCGAGCGCGTTGGCGAACCACGACAGCGTGGGCTTCTCGGGATTCTTCGCCGGCGCGATCCGCGTGCGCACCGTGGTTCCGCCGATCGCGACGATCGGGCAGAGCCCCATGCGGTTGACCGGCTCGCGGCACACCACGGCGATCGCCACCTCGTCGCGCAGCGCCGCAAGCCGCAGCCGACGCGCATCGGCACCCACAAGCGGGGGCTCCACCACGTAGCAGCCCGGCTGGATCTTCATCTCCTCGACGATGCCCTGGTTCAGGATGACGACCTTCTTCGCGTCGAAGGCCTCATGAAGCCGCTGGCGCCGAGCCTCCTGGAGCGTGAGGCAGATCTCGGCCATCAGCGCGAATTCCTCGGCGCGACGCGCCATCTCGAGCCCCTTGTGAGCGCAGCGCTCGGCTTCGAACCACTTGCCGC
>JBIIOC010000035.1:0-19067 GCA_044337135.1 Phycisphaerales bacterium
GGCCGCTCGACTTGCCGCCGCCCGAGAGCGGCTCGTTGTCGCCGCGCAGGTTGCTGAAGTTCGTGCCGGTGCCGGAGCCGTACTTGAACAGGCGCGCCTCGCGCGTCCAGAGGTCCATGATGCCGCCCTCGCCCACGAGGTCGTCGCGAACGGCCTGGATGAAGCAGGCGTGCGGCTGCGGGTGGCTGTAGGCGTCGGCGGCCAGCGAGCAGGCGCCCGTGGCGTGATCGGCGATCCAGTGGCCCTGCGCGGGGCCGTTGATGCCGTAGGCGAAGTGCAGGCCGGTGTTGAACCACTGCGGACTGTTGGGCGCCGCGACCTGGTTCAGCAGCATCCACGCGATCTCGTCGTAGAAGGCCTGCGCGTCCTTGGCGCTGGCGAAGTAGCCGAACTTCTCGCCCCAGTGGCGCCAGCAACCGGCCAGGCGGTGCACGACCTGCTTCACCGAGCGTTCCGGGCCCAGCACGGGCTTGCCGGAGGCATCGACCTTGGTCGTGCCGTCCTTCTGCAGCTGCGGCACGCCCGCCTTGCGGAAGTACTTGCTGACCACGATGTCCGTGGCGAGCTGACTCCAGCTGGCGGGAATCTCGGCGTCGGTCATCTCGAAGACCGTGCTGCCGTCACTGTTGGAGATCTTGCTGGAGCGGGTGCTCCACTCGATCGAGGTGTACACGTCCTGGTTCGGCTGGGTGAATCGGCGGTGGATTCGCATGGTTCGTCCTGTCCTGCGATGTGAGTGATGTGGAGGCGCGAGAAAACGAGTCCGCCCCGCGGGGCGGCGTGGTCCGGTTCAGGCCGTGGTCGGCGGCTTGAGGCCGTCGACCATCGGCAGGGTGAGTCCTGTCTGGTCCTGGTACTTGCCCGACTTGTCCGCGTAGCTGCGAGTGCAGGTGCGGCTTGCCTTCAGGAACACCATCTGGGCGATGCCCTCGTTGGCGTAGATGCGGGCCGGAAGCGGGGTGGTGTTGCTGATCTCGATCGTGACCTTGCCGCGCCACTCGGGCTCGAGCGGGGTCACGTTCACGATGATGCCGCAGCGCGCGTAGGTGCTCTTGCCCACGCAGATCGCGAGGCAGTCGCGCGGGACCTCGATGGTCTCGACCGTCTCGGCCAGCGCGAAGGAGTTCGGCGGAATGATGATGTGGTCGCGGCCGGTGCCGGCCAGCTCGACATCGATGAAGAGATCGTTGGTGAAGTTCTTCGGATCGACGACGGCGGTGCCACCGCTCGTGGCATTCGTGAACACCTTGAAGTGGGTGCCCACGCGCACGTCGTAGCCGTAGCTGCTCACGCCGAAGGAGATCCTGCCCGGTCGCTTGGCCATGCCCTCGAAGGGCTCGATGCCGACGAGTTCCTGGATTTCCGAGTCGCACAGCACCATGGCGGTCTCTCTCTCTTCCAGTCCTGTCGGGACGCTCACGCCCCTCGGTCTTCAGGCCGAGGGAATGCCTCCACGATTGCATCCGAACAGGTTCCGAACAAAACGACTGCTCTCAACACCGAATCCAAGGACGCCGCACGCCTGCTGGAGCCTTGGACGCGACGGATCGTACCCCTACAGATTGGGCTCGCAAGATGACGCATCACGAAATGTTGTGATTTCACGAAGGCCGCGCACAACCTCATGCAAGCCATGTGGTTGTGCATCGGCAGATTCTCTGGCCGAACACAACAATTGGTGTGGAGAGGCTGTCTCCGGTTTCCATTTCCCCAAGATCTTGTGGAGGACACGAGCGCTGAACGCCGAGAACATGCGGTTTTTCACCTCCTAGACTCGCTCCTCGCATGTCAAGCCACGCGCAAAGCCTTCTGGAGCGACTCACGGAGCCCCAGCGACAGGCGGTGGAGCACCGTGGCGCGCCGCTGCTCGTGCTGGCTGGACCTGGCTCCGGCAAGACTCGGGTGATCACGCATCGCATCGCGCACCTGGTCGCCTGCGGCGAATCCCCGTCGAGCGTTCTCGCGCTCACCTTCACCAACAAGGCCGCCGGCGAGATGCGGCGGCGCGTGCAGGATCTCATGTCCGGTCACGGCGATGCCGCGCGCATCGTCGCGGGCACCTTCCACAGCTTCGGCGCGCGCGTGCTGCGTCGCTACGCCGCGGAGGCCGGCGTGCCCTCGGACTTCACCGTGCTCGACGCCGACGATCAGGCGAAGGCGTGCAAGCAGGCGATCGGCGAGGCCGGCGAGGGAAGCGACCGCTTCACGCCCAACTCGGTGCTGTCCGAGATCGGCGGCTTCAAGGACCAGCTGCTCACGCCCGATGCGGCGACCGCGCAGAGCCGCGACTGGCGCGCGCGCACCATCGCGCGCATCTACGCGGCCTACGAGAAGGTGCTGGCGCGCAGCAAGGCGCTGGATTTCGACGACCTGCTGTGCCGCACGGCGCGGCTGCTGCGCGAGAACGAGGCGGTCCGCGAGCTCCTCCGCGGGCGCTTCCGCAACATGCTGGTCGACGAGTACCAGGACACCAACCACGCGCAGTTCTGCGTGGTGCACGAGCTGGCGCGCGAGCATCGACGCCTCTGCGTGGTGGGCGATCCGGATCAGAGCATCTATGGCTGGCGCGGCGCAGACCTGCGCAACATCCTGCAGTTCGAGCAGAGCTTTCCCGACGCGACCGTGATCCCGCTGGGCGAGAACTTCCGCAGCGTGCGGCCGATCGTCGACGCGGCGAGCACGCTGATCCAGCGCAATCGCCAGCGTCGCCACAAGGAACTCCGCAGCATGCGCGGCGATGGCGACGCGCCGGTGTACGTGCGCTGCGTGGACGAGCGCAGCGAGGCCCTGCGCGTGGTGCGGGAGCTCGAGGCGGGGCGCGAGCGTGGCGTGCCCTGGAAGGGCATGGCGGTGCTGTACCGCATGAACAGCATGAGTCGCGTGCTCGAGGAGGCGCTGCGGCGTGCGGACATTCCCCACCAGGTGGTGCGCGGCACGGCGTTCTACGACCGGCGCGAGGTGCGCGACCTGGTGGCGTACCTGCGTCTGGCGGCGAACCCGCAGGATGAACTGGCGCTGGGCCGCGTGGCGAACGTGCCGGCGCGTGGTCTGGGCGACACGAGCCTGTCGCGCATCGAGCTGCACGCGGCCAGGCGTGGCGTGCCCCTGATCGAGGCGCTGCGGGGGCCGGAGGAGGCGGGCGTGACGGCGCGCGCGGCCAACGCGGCACGCAAGCTGGCGGATCTGGTGCTGGCGTGGCGGCGCGAGGCGGAAGGTTCGCCGGCCGAGTCGCTGGGCGAGCTGGTGGGTCGGATTGCGCGTGAAAGTGGGCTGGAGGCGCACTACCTTCAGGAAGACCGCGAGAACGCCGACGAGGGCGAGAGCCGCGTGGAGAACCTTGCGCAGGTGGTGAGCGCGTCGTCGGAATTCGTGTCGGAACGACTGGCGCAGGAAGCCGTGGGCGAGGAGGAGGGTGTGCCGCCGTTGCGCACGGGCCTCGACGCGCTGCGGGCGTATCTCGAGCGCATCGCGCTGGTGGCCGACAGCGACGCATTCGATCCCGAGAACGGCGCGGTCACGCTCATGACGCTGCACGCGGCCAAGGGACTCGAGTTTCCGCTGGTGTGCATGGTCGGTCTGGAGCAGGGCAGCCTGCCGCATGCGCGCAGCATGGACACGCCGGGCGATCTGGAGGAGGAGCGACGGCTGTGCTTCGTGGGCATGACGCGGGCCGAGGATCGGCTGCTGCTGACGAGTGCGGCGAGCCGCACCATGCGCGGGCAGCCGATGGCGACGATCGAGAGCATGTTCGTGCGCGAGCTTCCGGACGAGGTGCAGCGCGAGGACACGACCGAGGACTACGGGGATGGAGCGAGCGAGGGCCACGACACGCCCACGCCGCGCCCTGGTGGCCTGCGCGTGGGCATGCGCGTGCGGCATCCCCTCTTCGGGGTCGGCACGATCGAGGCCGTGAGTCCCCGTGGCGGCAGCACCGCGCTGCGCGTGGCGTTCGCGGCCGTGGGCCGCAAGACGCTCATCCAGGAATTCGCGCGGCTGCAGGTGATCGGCTGATCACCAAGCGCCTGCCGGCACGCCGGGCCCGTGTCCCGTGACTCGCGCGCTCACTTGCCCTGTGCGTACGGTTCGCACAGGCCCGTGCGCCACATGAGGAAGGACCACTGGTCCACCTGGTCGCGGATGCGCGCGGCCAGCGGCTTGCCCTGTCCGTGGCCCGCGTCGCGATCGACCCACAGCAGCACCGGATTTCCGTCCCTGGCGCTTCCCTGCATCGCCTGCATGCGTGCAGCCATCTTGCGTGCGTGCAGCGGGTGCACGCGGCTGTCGTTCTCGCCGGCCGTGAAGAGCACGGCGGGGTAGTCCGTGCCGGGCTTCAGGTTGTGGTAGGGGCTGTAGGCGCGCAGCCACTTGAACTGCTCGGCACTCTCGCTGCTGCCGTATTCGGGCACCCAGTACTTCGCCAGCAGGAAGTTCTGGTATCGCAGCATGTCGAGCAGGGGCACCGCGCTGATCGCGGCGCAGAACAGGTCGGGCCGCTGCGTGATCGCCACGCCGGTCAGCAGGCCGCCGTTGCTGCCGCCCTGGATCGCCAGGCGCTTCGGGCTGGTCCACTTGTTGCCGATGAGCCACTCCGCGCAGGCGTAGTAGTCGTCGAAGACGTTCTGCTTGCGGCCCAGCATGCCGGCCTCGTGCCAGGCCTCGCCGTACTCGCCGCCGCCGCGCAGGCACGCCACCGCGTACACGCCACCCGCCTCGATCCACGGCGCGATGCCCGGGTTGAATCCGGGATCCATGCTCACGTTGAAGCCGCCGTAGCCGTAGAGCAGGCAGGGACGATCGCCGTTGGGGGTCAGGTCGCTTCGGCGCACCATGAAGAGCGGCACCATCGTGCCGTCCTTGCTCGCGACTCGCACGCGCTCCACGGTCCACTTCGACAGGTCGATCGGCACGGTGGGCTTCCACCAGGAGGCCAGCCTGGGCGCGGCGAGGTCGGCCACGAAGTACGAACTTCGCGGCTCGTTGTAGCTCGTGTAGCTGATGAAGGCGTCGGTGCGGTCCTCGTCGATCGACACGCCAGCGGCGCCCAGCCCGGGCAGCGGGATCTCGCCAAGGCTCTTGCCGGCGCGATCGAACCGCTCCAGCCGCGTGCAGACATGCTTCGTGAACGACGCCACCATGCCGCCCTTCGTCAGGCCGACGCTTTCGAGCACCTCGTCCTTGGGCTCGGGAATGACGTCCTTCCAGTTCGCGCGCGCGGGCTGCTTCAGGTCGACCGAGACCAGGCGCGAGCGCGGCGCGTCGAGCGTGGTCATCATGAGCATGCGCGAGCCCTCGAAGCCGATCGGCGTGAAACGCGCGGGCAGGCCCTTGGCGATCTCGATCAGCTTCGGATCACCGGAACCCTTGCGCCAGGCCTCGAAATCGGCGACCGACAGGTCGTTTGCCTGCCACCCGCGGCTGAAGCCGAGCATCATCCAGCGGCCGTCGCGGCTCAGTCCGGCGAAGGGGATCTCGCTGGGGTTCGTCTGCTTCGCCAGAAGGCGGTCGGTGGCCGGATCGGTGCCGAGCACATGGAAGCGCACCTCGCGGCTGTACGGGTCCTTCGCGTCGCGAAGCGCGCTGTACAGGAAGCCGTCCTTCGAGGGGGTCCAGCCCTGGAAGCTCACCTTGCCGGTGATCGTGTCGGGCAGCGTCTTTCCGGTGGCCACGTCCATCACGCGAAGCTCGCTCATCTCGCTGCCGGATCGGCTGGTGCCGTATGCGAGCATCGTGCCGTCATCACTTGGCGCGTTCCAGTCGAGCGAGATCAGGCCCTTCGCGTCCATCGCGTTCGGGTCGATGAGCGTGCGCGCGGTGGCGCGGTTGGCGGGATCGGTTCCCGTCTGCACCTTCAGCACGCCCTGGTTCTGGTCGCCGGTGCGCTCGCCGAAGAAGCACCAATCGCCGTGCATGCTCGGCAGGCCGACGCTGGGAAGCTTGAGCAGCGGCTCGAGCGTGGAGGCGATGCGCGTGCGGCAGGGCAGCGCGTCGAGCGTTGAGCGCGTGCGGTCGATCTGCGCGGTGGTCCAGTCCGCGACCGCCGGGGAATCCTTCTCGAGGGCCTCGAGCCAGCGCCACTCGTCGGAGAAGGTCTCGCCGTGCAGCGTCTCGACGACGGGCGCGGTGGTGGAATCGGCGGCGAACGCGAGGGCAGCGGTCAGGAGTGCGGTGAGCATCCCGGGAAGGTATCGCCACCGCGGAGCGGACGAGTGCCGCCCTCAGCCCGCGACGCGCATGCGGATCGTCTCCTCCATGCGCTCCAGGCCATCGAGCAGCGTGCGGTCGCCGAAGCGGTCGACATCCAGGATCACGAAGCTGGTGTCGCGATCGCTCTGCAGGAACTCCGCGTGGATGTTGATGCCGGACCTGGCCAGCAGCGTGTGCATCTTGCCGAGCACGCCGGGGACGTTGCGGTGCACGTGCAGGATGCGGAGCAGTCCGTCCTTGACCTGCGGCAGGTCGACCTGCGGGAAGTTCACCGCCGTGGCCGTGGTGCCGTGGCGCCAGTAGCGCGCGATCTTCTCGGCCACGTCGATCGCGATGGCCTCCTGCGCTTCCTCGGTGCTTCCGCCGATGTGCGGCGTGAGGATCACGTTTGGAAGGCCGGCCAGCGGCGTGCGGAATCCCTCGCCGTTCTCGGCGGGCTCCTCGGGAAACACGTCGGCCGCGGCGCCCGAGAGATGCCCCGAGCGCAGCGACGCCGCAAGCGCGTCCAGGTCCACCACCTTGCCGCGGCTGTTGTTGATGAGCATCGCGCCCTTGCGCATCTGCGCGATCTCGCGCGCGCCGATCATGTTGCGCGTGCGATCGGTGTCCGGCACATGCAGGCTCACGACGTCGGACTTCTCGAGCACGGCCTCCAGCGAGGGCAGCGACTGCGCGTTGCCCATCGCGAGCCTTCGCGCGATGTCGAAGAACACCACGCGCATGCCAAGATCCTCGGCCAGCACGCTGAGCTGGCTGCCGATGTGGCCATAGCCCACGATCCCGAGCGTGCGGCCGCGCACCTCTCGGCTGTCCTTGGCGCTCTTGTCCCAGCGGCCCGCATGCAGCTGCGCGCTCTTCTCGAAGAGGCGCCGCGCGAGCGCGATGATCTCGGCGAGCGTCATTTCCGCGACGCTGCGCGTGTTCGAGAAGGGCGAGTTGAACACCGGCACGCCACGTTGCGCGGCCGCGCCGAGATCCACCTGGTCGGTCCCGATGCAGAAGCAGCCGACGGCCGAGAGCGACTTCGCCTGCTCCAGAAGCGGCTTGGGAAGCTTCGTCTTGGAACGCAGGCCGAGCACCGTGGCGCGCGCCACCAGCGACGCGAGCGTCGCCGCATCGGGACTGCCCGGGAGTCGCTCCACCTCGAAGCCCGCCTCGCGCAGCGGCGCATCGGCCGACGCGTGGATCGCCTCCACCAGCACCGCCAGCGGCTTGCCGCTCATGCCTTGCCTCCGACGATGTCCGGCAGCTCGTCGAGGGCCGCCGTGAAGTTCTCGCAACCATCCTCCGTCACCATCACGTCCGCCTCGTAGTGCACGCTCAGGCTTCCATCAGCCGTCCACACGGGCCATGCATTGCCGGCGGAACGGATCTCGGTGGTGCCGGCGCTGATCATGGGCTCGACCGCCAGCAGCATGCCGCGCTCGAAGGGGCGCCACGCCTCGGTCCATTCGCCGGGGTAGCTCGGGGCGGTGTTGGCGATGTAGGGGCTCTCGTGCAGGGTGTGTCCGATGCCATGCCCGCCGAGTCCCCGCACGAGATGGAATCTGCACTCGCGCTCCACGTAGCCCTGCACGGCGCGCGCCCACTCGATCATCGGCCGGCCTGCGCGGATCGCCGCGATCCCGCGGCGCAGGCTCTCGCGCCCGCACTGCTGCAGTCTCAGGCCGACCTCGGTGGCGCTGGCGATGGAATAGGTCCACGCCGCGTCGCCGATCATGCCGCGGTGCTTCACGCCGATGTCCACCGCCAGCAGGTCGCCCTCGGCGAGCCTCGTGCCGTCGTGCTCGCCATGGACGACCATGTCGTTCAGGCTCAGGCAGGTGTGGCTTCGGAACGGAGGATGCCCGCGCACCTTGTAGCCGATGAACGCGCTCTTGCAGTGGAGCTTCTCGAAGTGCTGCGCGCAGAACGCGTCGATCTCGGCGAGCGTGAGACCGGGTCGAAGCCACTCGGCGAGCCGTCGATGCATCTCGACCACGCACCCTGCGGCTGCGCGCGCGTCCTCGATCTCCTTGGCGGTGCGGAGAATCACGCCGCGATGGTAGCGGTTGCCGGACTCAGCCTTGCAGCATGCGTCCGCCGAGCAGCACCACCCGTGGCGGCGGTCCGCCGAAGGCGTGCACCAGACCGCGTTCGTCGCGGTCCTCCAGCACGATGAGGTTTGCCCGCATGCCGGGCGAGAGCATGCCGACCTCGTCCGCCGCCCCGATCGCGTGCGCCGCGTTCACGGTGGCCGCCACGATCGCCTCGGCGCAGCCGAGCCCCGCGTGCCGCACGGCAAGATGCATGGCCATGCGAAGGTCCACGGTCGGCGCGCTGCCCGGGTTCGCGTTGCTGCCGATCGCCACGGCGGCACCCGCGTCGACGAGCGCGCGCGCCGGCGCGTAGCGCCCATCCAGGGCGTACCCCGAGCAAGGCAGGATCACCGCGATCGTTCCGGACCGGCCGACGGCCTGAACCGTCTCGGGCGTGGCCGCCTCCAGGTGGTCGACCGTTCGCGCACCTTCCGCGATCGCCATCTCGGCGCCGCCCATCGAGGTGAACTGGTCCGTGTGCAGCCTTCCCGCGAGTCCCGCCGCGCGTGCCGCACGCAGGATCGCGCGGCATGCGTCGACATCCAGGGCGCTCCGCTCGCAGAACGCGTCCACCGCCACGTCGGGAAACGCGCGCGCGAAGGCGGGCACCACCTCGCGCGCGAGCCGCTCGGGCCAGCCCGCGTCATCCGGAGGAACCGCATGGCCGCCCAGGAAGGTGCGCCGGACGAGCATGGGCGAATCCGCGGCGGCGTCACCGATCGCCTGCAGCATGCGCGCCTCGCTCTCGGGTTCCAGACCGTAGCCCGACTTGGCGTCGGTGGCGCCGATGCCAAGTGCGGCCATCGCGTGCAACCGCCGCGCCACTCCCTCGGCGAGTTCCGCACGCGAAGCGGCGCGCGTCGCCCGCACCGTGCTCAGGATTCCGCCACCCTCGGCCAGGATCTTCGGGTATGGCACGCCGGCCCGGATCTGTTCCCACTCGGCCCAGCGATCCCCGCCCCAGCAGAGGTGCGCGTGCGCATCGACCAGCGCCGGCATGCACACCCGGCCTCCGGCGTCGATCACGCGATCCCAGGAGCCCTCGGGTTCGCCCGAGCCCACGCTCGACACGCGTCCGCGCTCGCACGTCACGAAGCCGCGCTCGATCAGCCCGAGATCAACCATGGCCGCACCGCGCCGCACGCCCTGGCCCTGCAGCGTGAGCACGCGCGCGTTGCGGATCGTGATCCGTTCCATGCGGTGCAAGGTACCCGCGCCGCTACGATCCTCTCATGCGGCTGATCGTGATCCGACATGCCCGGGCCAAGGAACGCGATGCCGCGCAATGGCCCGACGACCGCGAGCGTCCGCTCACCAAGGGCGGGCGACGCGACTTCGCGCGCCTGGCTGCGCGACTGCCCGGCTGGATCGAGCCGCCCGCCGTCGTGCTGAGCAGCGGCTGGGTTCGGGCATGGGACACCGCCTCGATCCTTGCCAACGAGACCGGCTGGCCACACGCCGTGCGCGAGTCGACCCTCGAGACCGAGGGCGGTGAGGTCGCCGTCGACGCGATCCTTGGCATGCTGCGTTCACGCGAGCAGCAGGCCTCGGTCGCGCTGGTCGGGCACGAGCCGGTGCTGGGGGAACTGGTTGGCCGACTGCTCGGGGGCCACGCGATGGTGGCGTTCCGCAAGGGCGCGGTCGCGTTGCTGGACATCGACGCGGTCGAGGGCCGTGGAGCGCTGCTCGCGCTGGTGCCTCCCGAGGCGGTGGAGCGCCCGTGAATCCAGCGAGTTCAGCCGTGGTATAACGGCCTCTCCCGCAAGGAGCCATCCATGAGCCAGGTGCCCGCCGAACTTCCGGACAAGAAGAAGACCCCGCTGGTCGAGATCGACTGGAACGGGTCCGTCCTGATTCTTCGTCTGGTGGGCCCCAACGTGGGTCAGCGCGAGAGCCCGATCATCACCGACGAGTTCAATCCGTATTTCAAGAAGCACGGCAAGGCGATCAAGCACATGGTGCTCGACCTGACCAACGTGACCTTCATGAGCAGCATGGGACTCGGCATGTGCATCGCCTGCCGCAATCTGGCGAATGCCCAGGGCGCGACCAGCATCCTGTTCGGCATGAACAAGGACCTGCAGGCCCTCATGGCGATGATGAAGATCGAGAAGATGTACAAGATCGCCAAGAACAACGACGAGCTGCAGAAGCTCGTTCGCTGAGCCACCCGATCACCCTCAACGAGATGCCTGCGAGGCGCGCACCGGGCGTTCCGGCGCGGTGTGGATGACCACGTCGGCGCGATCGCGCTCCGCCGCCGCGAGCGCCCGCGCACCCGAGGGCACCAGCGCGACCGTGGTGACGCTGGAGAACCAGTGCAGCGAGCGGATGCGGCGAGAGACCTCCGCAAGATCGCATGACGCGGGGCACCGCACCACCACGCGCTTGCTGTCGTGCAGGGCATCGGCCGCCGCCTGCGCGCAGGTTTCCGCGTCCGCGCATCCATCGATCACGGCGGTCGGCGAGAAGGCCGCGCGCGCGTCGTCGATCAGCGCGGCGCGCACGACATCGCCGTCGGGTCCGCCCTCGCCACCCAGCACGATCACGTCTGTGCGACGCACCAGTCGCATGAGGTCGGACCACGTCAGCACGCGTCCGTTCACGCCGTCGAACATGGCCAGGTCACGCGGCGCCACGGGCGTGTCCGGAAGCGCCGTCGAGAACTGCATCGGACTTCCGGAGGGTTCCCCCAGTCGGTCACCGCCGGTGCAGCCGGCGAGGAGCAGCACGGCGAGAACGGTCGGCATGGGGCATCGCATGGCGCTAGGTTCGCAGGCGCCGACGGATGGGTCAAATCCGCGCACCTTCAGGGAGCTTGGGGTGAATTGCCTTCCGCGGTCCAGAGGTCGCGTGGGTACCCTCCCAACGGAACCTCACCCCACTGGAGATCTCCATGCGCCTTTCCAGCATCGTCGCCGTCGCCCTCCTGATCGTCGCTGGAACGACCCGAGCGGACGACACGCCGCCGACGATCGAGCTCGTCGATTACCAGCCGACGCCCTACCGCACCGGGATCTCGAACCCCATCGTGGACGCGAAGGGAGACTTCGCGCTCGGTTACAGCACCCTGAGACAGGTCTTCTATCTGAGCAACGGGCGACTGGGTCTCATGGAGGGATATCTGGCGGGGTTCGAAGGCGGAGCGGTGACGGTCGCAACGCAGCAGGGGACGGCGATCGTGGGTCCGAACTCGTGGGACTTCCGGTCCATCGGCGGGTTCTTTGCGACAACCAAGGGCCGATGCGTGGTCGGCGGCGCCGTGCTGGGCGAGCGCCGGACCTCCACCGGCGGTCAACAAGTTTCCACCAAGGTGCTTCGCACGGTCGACGGGCGCGAGCGGGAAGTATCCGTTGATGCCGTGCGCCTGGGATCGCGGGATCTGCTGCTGCTCGCGGAGGAGCATTTCGAGTTCGAGTGGGGGTTCTTCTTGGACAACTGGCAGTGGTGTTGCGGCACCTACTGGACGCAGGTGCCCGGAGAGGATCCGATCGAGCTTGGGCCTCGCGACGGAAACGTGTTCATCCGCGGAGCCAACTCCAGGCTCGATTTCTTCGGCACGCACTATGTGGACGGACGCCTGCACGCGCTCGGCATCTTGGATGGCCAGACGCTCGAGTTCGCGCCCGAGGACGGCATGAACATCGCGGATCCGATCGCCATCACGCTCGACGGGCAGATCATCGGGCGCCACATTGACTCGGAGGACACGGACAAGGGCGCGCCGCTGTGGGTCGTGAAGGATGGCATCAAGCATGACCTGATGCCCGCGCTGGTCGAGCGCATCGGCCCCGTCGCGCAGTGGAGGACGCTGGCGGCTTCCGAGACCGGTTGGATCATCGGGTTCGACGCCGCCGATCCGATGCCGCACATCTGGCGCATCAAGATCCGAGTCTCGGACGATGTCGACGAGGACGGTCTGCTCGACGTCTGGGAGCAGGAAGGTGGTGGCATCGACGCCGACGGGGACGGGACCATCGAACTCGATCTGTGGGCACTCGGGGCACGGCCGGATCACAAGGACCTGTTCGTCGAGATTGACGAGGGTTCGATCCCGATGCGCGAGGAGGCCCGCGCGATGGTCGTGGAGGCATTCGAGAACGCGCCGGTGAGCAATCCGGACGGCACCCAAGGCATCCGGCTGCACGCGATCCGGGACGAGTCGTCCGTAGCCTGGCAGCCGGGGGAGCTCACGGGCTCTCCGGGTATCGTGCATTCGCAGGCCTTCAAGGGTTTCAAGGCGCGCCACTTCGGCACGATCGCGGAACGGGCCTCACCGAATGCGGCCAGGATCCTCGAGGCGAAGGCGAAGGCCTTCCGCTACGCGGTGATCTACGACGGACTGATCTGGCCGGATGGCAAGCCATTGTTTCAGGGCAATGCCGAGCGTGGAGGCAACGACATGGCGCTCGACTTCGGTCAGCGCATCTCCAAAGACGGCAAGTTCGACGCGGAGGATCAAGCCACCATTTTCATGCACGAACTGGGTCACACGCTCGGGCTCACCCACGGAGGGGGAATCGACGACCCGCTGCTGGACCCACCCTCCTCCAACGGCAAGCCCAACTATCCCAGCATCATGAACTACGTGATGGCCTTCAAGAGCGACTGGAATCGACGGTTCTGGCGGCTGGACTTCTGCCGGGAGTCACTCGGCAGCCTCAACGAGAGCTGCCTTTTTGAGGGTGACGGCATTTCCTCAAGCATGTACCGGAACTACTGGATGCCGTTCCGGGTCGGCCCGGCTGAGGCGCGCGTGATGAAACTGGCGCGTCTGGACGGCAGACCCGTCGACTTCGACGACAGCGGCGATATCGAGCCGCACGCTTGCGTGTCGGCGGACCTGAACTTTGCGCCGAGTGTTCCGGAATGCAAGCAGCCGTCGCCTGACGAGAGGCTCAACGGGCACAATGATTGGCAGCAGATCAAGTTGCAGGTGTTCCCCGACGGCAAGGAGAGCCTGCTCGCGATCGAGATTCACGACGGCTGCGGCGACCCGGCCGTGCTCGGCGAGCTGGACGCCTCGCTGCAGGATCCCGGCTGCGATACCGGCGATCTTGACTGCAGTGGCGAAGTGGACACCGGTGACGTGTCGCTGATGCTCATGGAGTTCGGGGACTGCGATGGATGCGAGACTGATCTTGATGGGGACGGCAACGTTGGTCCGTCGGACCTCTCGCTTCTCCTTCTGATGTTCTCGTCGCACGATGACGGCAGCGGCGGCGGTGGTGAGTCCAGTTGATCGAGCGGGGCCCGACGAGCTTGGGAACAGCGGTCCGATCTCGCGGGATTCGCCGATTGCGGCTTGCCCAAGACTGATGTCGGAGTACGTTGTTTCCGTGAATACCCTCTCCACGATCGCTGTCGCTTGGGCGCTTTCGCTCGCGGCGATCGCGGCCCCCCCGGCCGACCTGCCGCCCGAGGTCGCGTTGGTCGAGCAGGAAGAGGTGCCGGCGCGCTTCGACGACGAGGTGGTGATCCGCGCCACGCTGCGCAACGCACCCGACCTGATGCTGATGAACCAGCTCAGCGACGATCCGTGGTCGCATGCGCCCGGCATCGGCGCGCCGAGCGACTGGCGCGTGAAGCGTGACGCGCTTCCCACGCTGCGTGCCGCTGGCGTGCCCTTCGAGATCTTCATCGACGACATCCAGGGGCTGATCGACGCGGAACGCGAGCGTCTGGCGCAGCCCCAGGAGGCGCTCGCCTGGTTCTCCGACTTCAAGAACCTGGCCGCGATCAACGCGCGGCTCGACGAGCTCGTGGCGCTTCGTCCCGACCTCTGCACGATCGTGCAGGCGGGCAGCAGCATCCAGGGGCGCCCCATCAGGGGCATCCGCATCTCCAGGCATCCGGCTGGCACGCCGATGCCCGCCTTCCTGTTCACCGCCACGCTGCACGCGCGCGAGTGGGCCGTTCCCATGACGGCGATGTGGTTCGCCGACCGATTGGTCGAGGACCACGGGCTGGATGCGCGACTGACGGCCATCGTCGACTCGAGCGAGGTGTTCATCTTCCCGGTGATGAATCCGGACGGGTACGAGTACAGCTGGACCACCAGCCGCCTGTGGCGCAAGAACCGTCGCCTGAACTCGGGCGGCAGCTACGGCGTTGACCTGAACCGCAACTGGGCCACGGGCTTCGGTGGCGCTGGCTCCAGCGGCACGCAGAGCAGCGAGACCTATCGCGGCACCGCGGCCTTCAGCGAGCCCGAGACCGCGGGCCTGCGCGATTTCGTGAACGCGCGCCTGAACATCGCCGGCCACATCGACCTGCACAGCTACAGCCAGATCATCATGTGGCCCTACAGCTACACCAGCGCGCTGCCGCCGGAGTCGGCCACCTACACGCGCGTGAGCACGGCCATGGGAAACGCGCTGAAGGCGGTGAACAACCGGACCTACACCGTCGGCAACAGCTGGCAGGTCTACGGCGCCACCGCGGGCTGCATCGAGGACTGGACCAGCATCACCACCGGCGGCATGGGCTGGTGCACCGAGGTGCGTGACACCGGCTCCTACGGATTCATCATGCCGGCGAGCGAGATCCTTCCCAACGTGCGCGAGAACATGGCAAGCGCGACGGTGATGATGGAGGAGCTCCTGAAGGCCAGCACCATCACGCTGACCGCCGGCCCCAGCACGACCATGCCCGCCGACAGCGCGGCGCCGGTGAAGGTCACCGTCACCGCGAACTGCGGCTCGCTGATCGCCGGCAATCCCGTCCGGCTGAAGTGGAAGGTCGATGGCGGCACCGCCCAGACCGCGAACATGACGCTCGCGTCTGGCCAGTGGGGGGCGAGCCTGCCCGCCACGGCCTGCGACAGCACGCTGACCTGGTGGGTCGAGGCCGAGACGAACTTCACCGTCACGCGCTGGCCGGTGAACACGCCGGTGTCGGTGCGCACCACGCAGACCGACGCGTGCGGCGTGGAGGGCGACCTGGATGGCGACGGACTCGTCGGCGCCAGCGACATCGCGGTCATGCTGCTCGACTTCGGTCCGTGCACGGGCTGCCCGGCGGACCTCGACGGGAGCGGCACGGTCGACGCGGGCGACATCGCGTTCCTGCTGCTGCTCTTCAGCTGACATGGCTGGATCGGCGGCTTTCGCGACGGGTCCCGGCACGAAATTCGGGGGCAGTCGGGACATTTCGCTGGTCCACGCCCCTGGACGGGCTAGTTTTGCTCCACATGACCCCGCGATCCGTCATCCGCAAGTGCGTGCTGGCCGTGCTGCTGCCGTTCTGCGTGGCGCATGCGCAGGCACCCGAAGTCGAGCCCATCGAGCGCTACGACGGCGACGTGGTCGTGCGCGCCACGTTGCGCAACGCGCAGGACCTCATGCTGATCACGCAACTGAGCGACGATCCGTGGTCGCACAGCCCGGGCATCGGCGCGCCGAGTGACTGGAGACTGTCGCGGGATCGCCTGGCCACGCTTCGCGCGGCGGGGGTGCCCTTCGAGGTGTTCATTCCCGACGTGCAGGCGCTCGTGCAGGCCGAGCGCGATCGGCTGGCGCAGCCGCAGGAGGCCGTCGACTGGTTCGCCGACTTCAAGGATCTTGCGGCGATCAACGCGCGGCTCGACGCGTTCGTGGCGGCTCGACCCGATCTCTGCTCGATCGTGAACCTGCCGGTCACGTCGATCCAGGGGCGCACCATAAAGGGCATCCGGATCTCCCGTCATCCTCCCGGCACCTCCATGCCGGCCTTCGCCTTCACGGGCACGCAGCACGCGCGCGAGTGGGGCGGGACCATGACGGCCATGTGGATCATCGACCGGCTGGTCGAGGACGCCGACACCGACGCGCGCGTCGGGGCGATCCTCGATGCGAGCGAGGTGTTCGTGTTCCCGGTGATGAACCCGGATGGCTACCTCCACAGCTGGTCCACCAGTCGACTGTGGCGCAAGAACCGTCGCCTGAACTCGGGCGGCAGCTACGGCGTGGACCTGAACCGCAACTGGGGCTACCAGTGGGGCGGGCAGGGCGCCAGCACGTTGCAGACCAGCGAAACGTATCGCGGCACGTCGGCCTTCAGCGAGCCCGAGACGCGCGCCTATCGCGACTGGGCCACGCCGCGCACGAACATCGCCGCGCACCTGGACATCCACGCGTACTCCGAACTCCTGCTCTGGCCGTGGGGCTATGTCAGCTCGGAGAATCCGCAGAACGCGAGCTTCGATCGTGTTGGCACGGCCATGCACGACGCCATTCAGGCGGTCGACGGTCGCGACTATCTCGCGGGCCCGGTGTACACCACGATCTATCCCGCCTCGGGTGGCGTGAACGACTGGGCGTTCGGATCGCTGGGGCACCTCAGCTACTGCGTGGAAGTGCGAGACACCGGCACGTATGGCTTCATCATGCCGCCCTCGGAGATCCTGCCGAACGTGCGCGAGAACTTCGCCGGCGCGCTGGTCATGATGGAGGAGACGCTGAAGGCCTGCACGATCACCCTGACACAGGGCCCCGACGCCACCACGACGGCCGACAGCGCCACGCCGGTGCGCGTGAGCGTGTTGGCGAACGTGGGCTCCCTGCTGGCCTCGAACCCGGTGCGCCTGAAGTGGAAGGTGAGCGGCGGTGCGGTGCAGACCGCGAACATGACGCTCGTGTCGGGCCAGTGGGGCGCCAGCCTGCCCGCGACCGCGTGCGGCAACACGCTGCAGTGGTGGGTCGAGGCGGAGACGAACTTCAGCGTGTCGCGCTGGCCCTCGAACGCGGCCACGAGCGCGCGGAGCACCTCGACCGGTGCGTGCGGTGTCGAGGGCGACATCGATGGCGATGGCGTGGTCGGCGCCGGCGACATCGCGGTGCTGCTGCTCGACTTCGGGCCGTGCGCTGGCTGCGCCGCCGATCTCGACGGCAGCGGCGAAGTCGACGGCGGCGACCTGTCCTTCCTTCTGCTGCTGTTCGACTGATCCGGTTCCTTGAAGCTTGAAACGAAACGCCCGCGCCAGATCGGCGCGGGCGTCGTTCATTCGGGGTGAGCTCGTCTCAGGCGCGGCTCTGGTAGCTGCCGTCTTCCGTGCTCACGCGCACCTTCTCCCCGATGCCGATGAAGGGGGGCACGCGGGTCTTCAGGCCGGTCTCGAGCTCGGCTTCCTTGAGCTGGTTCGTGGCGGTCGCGCCCTTGATGCCGGGCGTGGTGTCCTTCACGACGAGCTCGACCATGTTGGGCATCTCGATGCTGATCGCCTTGCCGTCGCACCAGTTCACCACCACGCTGGTGTTCGGCAGCACGTAGAGCGGCAGGTCGCCGACGAAGTCCGCGCTCATCTCGATCTGCTCGAAGTTCTCGTTGTCCATGAAGACGAACATGTCGCCATTCTTGTACAGGTACTCCATGGGGCGGCGGTCCAGATCGACCTGCTCGACCTCCTCGCCCGAGCGCAGGCGCTTGTCGATCAGGGCGCCCGAGTTCAGGTCGCGCAGCAGCACCTGCACGAAGGCGCGAAGGTTGCCCGGGGTGCGGTGCTCCACCTTGGTGATCAGGTAGAGGCGGTTGTCCATCTTCAGGGCCAGTCCGGGGCGGAGGTCGGTGCTCTTCATGGTTCGGTTCCTCAGGAGGAGGATCGGCGAGTCTAGCGAATGGCCGCATGAACCGAACGCAAGTGCGTGGAAGGGTTTGAGGGTGTTCCAAAGTGGTCAATAACAACCTCCGACCCTGGTTCTCGGGCTGGAAATAAATACCCCCGGCCACAAGGACCGGGGGCGGAGGGAGGGAAAAGGGCTCGGTAAGTGACCGCTGTCGCGGTCAAGACACACGAAACCGTCTCTTTCTCGAGTCGAGTTTCGTCAGCCTGTCTTCGGTGGGGTTTTTCGCCTCAACCTCTGACTCCCGCAACATAGCCCGCCTTCGCAGGTGTGCAAGAAAGCTGACTGTGAAAACCTGCAAAATGGCGGATCCGATGGGGGCTTCGCTGCGTGGGGCCACCCGGAACGCACGATCGGGGTTCATAACCGCATCTCAGGCCGCCGTAGAATGGGCTCCTTGCGCCGCTTCAAGTTGAATCACGCTGCATTCAGCGGGCGTCCTGTGGCGCTGTCGGCACTGCTTCTCCTCGCGGGCGGGGTGCTGGCGATGGTGGGTCAATTGCAGGCGCCGAGGGATGACGAGGGGATTGCGGTTTCCGGACCTTTTCCGTTGCAGGCTGAACCAGAGGCGCTCGATTTCGGCTTTGTCCGACCTGGGCAGGATCGCACAGGACGGGTCACGCTGACCAACATCACCCAGCAGCCCGTCGCGATCGCCGCGATCCAGCCCACCTGCACCTGCACGACCACCACCGACCTTGCCGGAACGGTTCTTCCACCGGGCGAAAGCGTCTCCTTCGACGCCACGCTTGCCGGTGCCGAGGTGCCGGGCCCCAAGCGCGCCAGCGTGAAGGTGGTCGCGGAGGGCGCGCCTCGCGTGCTGGAGATCCGCGTGCGCGCGGAAGTCTCCGACGCCGTGCGCGCGGTACCCATGGCGATCCGGCCGCCGCCGAATGGTCCATCGGACGGGCGAATCGTGATCGAGAGCCTGGATCGGCAGCCATTCTCGGTGCTGAGTTCCGATCGCCGAGCCCCGAGTTTCATCGGCTTCGATCCGAAGCGCTTCAATCCCGATTCGCTCTACGTGATCCGCACGGATCTGGGCGAACGCCCGCCCGATCAGGTGCCGGCACTCTGGCTGATCGAGACCAATCGTGCGGACTGCCCGGTGATCGCGGTGCGGGTTCGCGAGCCTTCCAAGGTCGTGCCGGCGGTCCTGCGCCTGCCCGAATACGTGCTCTCGATG